>NZ_JBFAZD010000038.1:0-73899 GCF_040681655.1 Streptomyces sp. NPDC051662 | reverse complement strand
AGGGCGCTCCTTCGTCGCGTCGGCAAGCCGATGGGCTACGCCCACCCTTGACACCCAACCCTCCACCGCAAGTGCAGCTTTGAGGGGGGCGGCCCCGGGGGGAGGGGTCCCCGGAGAAGCACCCATGTTCCGGGGGTCCGTTCCCGGCTTTCAGCCCGGTGGGCCCTGCGGGGCTGCGCGGGAGTGGAGTGGGGCGGCCCGGCCCCGGCAAAGCGACTGACCGTCGGGAAGTGGTCGGGATTCATGCCCCGCTGGTGAGGCTGTGCGGGTGGTGGGGTGGCTGTGACTCAGGAGGCGGCCAGTGGGCCGGTGGGAGGAGGTGATGTGTCGTGGGGACGACTTAACCGAACCCAGGACACATCACCTGCCTGAGGACTCCGGAATGGCCCGCCAAACTGGGACATAGGGGTCAGGTGGCAGGCTTGCCGCCTCGGCTGACAGGTGCACCCGTCAATGGACTGTCACCAGCGGGGCATGAGTCCCAACCACCCACCCACGCCAGCTCGCTGAGCCGGTGCCGGGCCGCCCCATTCCACTGCCGCGCAGACCACCCACCGGCCCGAGGCCGGGGGCGGACCCTCCGCACATGGGTGCTTTCCCGGGGACCCCTCCCCCCGGGCCGCCCCCCTCAAAGCAGCACTTGCGGTGGAGGGTTGGGAGTCCAGGGTGAAGCGAAGCGGAATCGGCGTAGCCGACGCGACGTAGGAGCGCCCTTGACGCCCGACCCGCAACCGCGAAACTGAAACCTAGGGGCGGCCCCCACCCGCCATGACCGACTCCGGACGCCCCCGACTACCCCTCGGCCCTCACCCGCACCCGTCAACCAACCCCCACCACCGCCGGTTCTCAGGAAATGCTCAGAGAGACTTATTAGTCTGCGCGCCACAACACAGGCTTGAGGAGGCGGATCGTGGGGCGCGGAGGGCAGTCTCTGGCACGGGTGGCCGTGATCGTACGGGCCGGTGCGGTGCCGATGTGGTGGCTGGGGGTTCTCGCCACCGGGATCGGTGTCCTGCTTCCCGGACTGACCGGGCGCAGGATCGGCGGCTATACCGGAGCGGCGCTGTTCGTGGTGTGCGCCGCGGTCGTCGCACTCGTACGCCGGCGCCGGTACAGCGAGTGGGCGGACCGTGCCGCGCGGGCGGGGAAGTTCGACTTCCTCCAGGACCGTGCTGTGACGCTGCGCAACTGGCGCCGGGCGAACCGCTGGTGGCTGCTGGCCGCCTTCCTTGTCGCGGTGGGGAGTTCGTTCGCGCTGCCCGGTGCCGGAGGGCCGGCCCTGGCGGGCGTGGGTGTCGGGCTGTGGCTCAAGGCGGGCTGGTTGGGGCGGCGGGAGCGCCGGGACGATGTGCTCCTGTGGGTACGTACCGACTGGGTCGGCAGCGGGCACCCCGTGGGCAAGAAGGTCAAGGGCTACCGGACCACGGGGACCGCGGCCGGTGACGCCGTGCCCGGCGGGGCACGGCGCCGCCGCTGAACAGCGGCGCGGCCGGTCGGCTCTCAGACCTCCAGCTCGGCTTCGATTCTCATCAGCTGGTGACGGGCCATCGCCAGATTCGCCCGTGACTTGTCCAGCGCCAGATAGAGGAACAGACCGTTGTTGCCACGCCCCTTGAGCAGCCGTATCAGGTGGTACTGGTTGCCGAGGGTGATCAGTATGTCCTCGATCTCGTCCTTCATGCCGAGCATCTCCATGGCGCGGACCTTGGCCCGGACCACATCCGTGTTGCCGGCCGCGGCCACCGTCAGATCGAGGTCCTTGCCGCCGCCGACCGTGCCGAGAGCCATTCCGCTGGAGTAGTCGACGAGGGCGGCTCCCAGGGCGCCGTCGATAACGGTGGTGGCCTGTTTGAGGGCGGCTTCGGTGTTGGCCATGAGTGTCGCACTTCCTTTCCGTCCGGTACGGGCGGTCCGGGAGGTCCCGGGGCCCGGGTGACGCGTGTTCCGCGTGGGGTGGGGGCTGGCAGGGGTCAGGCGTTCTCCAGGCGTTCCAGGGCGCCGTCGACCAGTTCGCCGATCCGGGTGCTGGACCGCCGCGCCTCCAGATGGAGCCGGCCCACGTTGATCTTGGGCTCCGCCAGCAGCGTCAGCACCGCCGAGGCGCCCGCCGCGTACGTCGCGACGTACCCCAGCTCGCCCCGGATCAGCAGCTCCCGGAAGCCGCCCTGGCCGGTGGTGTCCGTGAGGCGCAGCGCGACACCCAGCGCCGCCGCGGTCAGCGCGGCCACCCCCTCCGCCTCCACCTCGGCCGTGTCCTGGGCCAGCACCAGACCGTCGGTACTGGCCGCGAGCGCGCCGGTGAGCTGGGGGAGGCGGGCCCGCAGGCGCCTCAGCTCGCCCAGTACCTCGGCTTCCGCCGTCATCAGCTGTCTCCTCTCGGCGCGTGCCCGCAGCGCGCGCCTCATGACGGCGTGGCGTGGTCCGGCACGACGTCGGACGCACGCGTCCTGGCCCGGTGGATGGAACGGGGAGTCACAGGCTTGCCTCCAGGGCGTCGCGGAGCCGGCGTAACAGGTCGATGTCCGGATCGGCCGAGACCGTCGCCACCCAGGAGGGGACGGCCGCGGGCGTGGCCGCCGCCGGTTCGGCGGGCGTCTCGACCAGCCCGGCGGCGGCCAGCCGGCGGATGTCCAGCAGGGTGTGGAACGCGGGTCTGCCCAGTGCCCAGGCGATGGCCAGCGGTGTCCGCACACCGTCCGCCAGCTCCAGCAGCGCTCGCTGGCGGCGGGTGATCGCCTGGCCCGGCGCAGCCTCGCGCGTACGTACGGGCGCGGTGTCCACGGCCGCGTACGGCCAGACCTGGTCGAGCAGTTCCCGTCTGCGCCGGGTCTCGCGCTCGACGGCGGAGGCGGAGACGGGCCGTACGGGACCGATCCAGTGCGCCACCCCGTAACGGAACCGGGTGGGCCCGCTGCCGGGGGCGAGCGCGAAGTACGCGGCGTCGAACAGCGCGCCCAGATGGCAGATCTCCAGCTCTCCGCCGCCGATGCTGCCGCTGTCGACCAGGAACCGGCCGACCTCGCGGCGGGCGCCCGCCCGGTCGACCGCCTCCTCCCAGCCCGCGCGCGGCAGCCGGCCGCCCGCGGTGAGCAGGACGTCGATCCCGGGGGCGGCGGGGCTCTCCGCGTGCACGACGCGGCCGTCGGCGAGATAGAGCGTGCCGTGGTCGCGCAGGAGCGCTCCGGTGGCGCGTTCGCCGGCCAGCCGGACGAGCATCGGGGACACCGTGGAGTGCGCGGACGCCGCTGTCATCCCAGTACCAGCCGTTCCGCCAACTGTCCCAGCCGTAACCGGGCCAGGGCGAGGTTTCCGATGTCGCGGTCGAGCCAGAGATGGAGGAAGACGCTGCTGTCGAACGTCGTCTCGACAAAGCTCAGCAGGTGATAGCCGGTACGGGTGGTGACGATGAGGTCCTCGACGGGCGGGCCCTTGTGGCCGGCCGAGGCGGCGGGGGCGAAGGCCGTGTACTCCGCGGCGGCTCTGGCCAGTTCGGCCGTTTCGGCGGCCGTCGCCTCATGGTCGCCATTGGGCGATTCGCCCGCCGTGCCGAGCGCGAGACCGCTGGTCCAGTCCACGATCGCCGCGCCGCGCGCTCCCGGCAGGTTCATGGCCTCCTGTAGGCACGCGTCGATTCCGGGCACGCGGACTCCCCTCCCAGCCGGGCGTGCGGGCGCACTGTTGTGCGGCAGTGACCGTGAGATTACGCAACGTTCGTGCGAGGGGAGGAGGTTCTGGCATTTTCCATCGGAACATGCGTGCCGGGCCCCCGGGGACCGGCCACTTCCGGCCGTCCCGGTCGTCTTCGGTCGCCTTCGGTCGCCTTCGGCCGTCCTCGGCCGTCCTCGGTCGTCCCGGCGGTCGGCTCAGTCGTCCAGGAGGAGCGCGTCGGCGTATCCGCCGCCGGACTCGGTGACGATCTCCGCGACCGTCTGCGCGGCCCGTACGGTCGCGAAGCGCACCCCGCCGCCCGTCGCCCCGGAAGCCGTCACGAAACCGTGGACGCCCGGCCTGGCCAGGCTGTTGTACGCGTAGTGGTTGGAGAAGTAGTACGCGCCGGTGTCGAGGGCGGCCACCAGATCGCCCTGTTCGAGCAGCGGCACCGGCCGGTTCTCGGCGAGCAGATCGCCCGCGAAACAGGCCGGGCCCGCGATGTCCTGGGCCACGGCGGGGCCTGTCTTGGGCCGTCCCCCGGCGTCGTACGCGGCGATGCGCAGCGGCCAGGAGGCGGGGTCGTAGACGGTACGGGTGGCGACCTGCGCGCCCGCGTGGGTCACCGCGATCGGGCGGCCACCGGCGGACTTGGCGTATTCGACACGCGCGAGGACCGTGCCGTGCTTGGCGAGCAGAGAACGGCCGAATTCGGTGACCAGTCCGTAGCGGCCGTCCAGCAGTCCGGGGACGGTCTCCCTCAGCAGCCGGGCGTAGGCCGCGTACGTCGGTGTCTCCTCGTCCGAGCCGAAGTTGACCGGGAGGCCGCCGCCGATGTCGAGGGTGTCGATCTGCCGGCGGCCGGCCGCCGCGTTGATCTCCTCGGCCAGTTCGTACACCGTCCGCACGCCCTCGGTCATGCGCTCCAGCGGGACGCCCTGCGAGCCGGAGTGGGTGTGCAGCCGGGTCAGCCAGGGGCGGTCCAGATACGCCTGGACGACCCAGGCGCGGGCGCCCTCGTCGCGCAGCGCGATCCCGAACTTGGAGGTGGCGGTGGCGGTGGACAGGGCACCGATGGATCCGCCGCCGACCTGCGCGTTGATCCGCAGGCCGAGAGGGGAGGCGAGGGGGCCCGCGCCGGGTCCGGAGCCCGGACCGGGGCCCCGGCCCGCGCCGGAGCCGATCAGGTCGTCGATCCGCGCCAGCTCCTGGGGGTTGTCGGCGTTGACCGCGATGCCGAGCGCGAGGGCTTCGCGCAGCTCGGCGGTGGTCTTGGCGGGGGAGTCGAGGACGGTGTGCTCGGGTCGTATGCCCGCCGCGCGGGCGAGGGCCAGCTCGCCGGGGCTGGCGACCTCGGCGCCGATGCCTTCTTCGCCGAGCAGGCGCACCACGGCCACCAGCGGTGCGGCCTTCACCGCGAAGGCGTGCAGGACGGCGGTCCCGGGGGCGGTGACCTCATCGAAGGCGGAACGCAGCGCGGCGGCGGAGGCGCGGATTCCGGCCACGTCGAGCAGAGCGACGACGGGCTCGGCCTCGCTGATGAGACCCTGCGCCACGGCGGCCCGTACGGCGAGATCCCGGCGGGCCGCGGCACCGGAGGCCCCGGGGGCAGCGGTGCCGGAGGCCGCGCTCGTACCGCCGTCCGCGGAGTCGTTCGTGCCGTGCGGGGTAGTTCCGCCGTTGCCATCGTTGTGCTGAACCGAAGCCATGCGTGCCAGCCAATCATCCGCCGACCGCACACGCAGCTGTTGACTACAAGTATTCATCCGGCGAGGATGTGAATAGATTGGCCAACAGATCAGTCGGCGGATTCACCACGGAGGAGGCATCGCCATGTCAGGACCCCGACCCGTACGGGCTCCGCGCGGTACGGAACTGAGCGCCCTGGGATGGCAGCAGGAAGCCGCCCTCCGCATGCTCCAGAACAACCTGGACCCCGAGGTCGCCGAACACCCGGACAAGCTCGTCGTCTACGGCGGCACCGGCAAGGCCGCCCGCGACTGGCGCTCCTTCGACGCGATGGTGCGTACGCTCCGCACCCTCAAGCAGGACGAGACGATGCTCGTCCAGTCCGGCCGTCCGGTCGGGGTGATGCAGACCCATGAGTGGGCGCCGCGCGTGCTCCTCGCCAACTCCAACCTGGTCGGCGACTGGGCGAACTGGGAGGAGTTCCGGCGCCTGGAGGCCCTCGGGCTCACCATGTACGGGCAGATGACGGCCGGATCCTGGATCTATATCGGCACGCAGGGCATCCTCCAGGGCACCTACGAGACGTTCGCCGCCGTCGCCGCCAAGAAGTTCGACGGCACCCTCGCCGGGACGATCACCCTCACCGCCGGTCTGGGCGGCATGGGCGGCGCCCAGCCGCTGGCCGTCACCATGAACGACGGGGTCGCGATCTGTATCGACTGCGACCCGCGCGCCATCGAGCGCCGCATCGAGCACCGCTATCTCGATGTACGGGCCGAGAGCCTGGAGCACGCGCTCCAGCTGGCGACCGAGGCACGCGACGCGCGCCGTCCGCTCTCCATCGGCCTGCTCGGCAACGCGGCGGAGCTGCTGCCCCGGATGCTCGCCGAGGGCGCCCCCATCGACATCGTCACGGACCAGACCTCCGCCCATGACCCGCTGGCCTATCTGCCGCTCGGCGTCGACTTCGACGAGATGGCCTCCTACGCCGCCGAGAAGCCTGCCGACTTCACCCAGCGCGCCCGTGAGTCCATGGCCCGGCATGTCGAGGCGATGGTCGGCTTCATGGACGCGGGCGCCGAGGTCTTCGACTACGGCAACTCCATCCGCGGCGAAGCCCAACTGGCCGGATACGACAGGGCCTTCGCCTTCCCCGGCTTCGTGCCCGCCTACATCCGGCCCCTGTTCTGCGAGGGCAAGGGCCCGTTCCGCTGGGCCGCGCTCTCCGGCGAGGCGTCCGACATCCACAAGACGGACAAGGCGATCCTCGACCTCTTCCCGGAGAACGAGTCCCTGCACCGCTGGATCAAGATGGCGGGCGAGCGCGTCCACTTCCAGGGGCTGCCGGCCCGGATCTGCTGGCTCGGCTACGGCGAGCGCGACAAGGCGGGCGAGCGCTTCAACGACATGGTCGCCTCCGGTGAACTCGCCGCCCCGCTGGTCATCGGGCGCGACCATCTGGACTGCGGCTCGGTCGCCTCCCCGTACCGCGAGACCGAGGCCATGCTCGACGGCTCCGACGCCATCGCCGACTGGCCGCTCCTCAACGCCATGGTCAATGTCGCCTCCGGTGCCTCCTGGGTCTCCATCCACCACGGCGGCGGCGTCGGTATGGGCCGCTCCATCCACGCCGGCCAGGTCTCGGTGGCCGACGGCACGAAGCTCGCGGGCGAGAAGATCCGCCGCGTCCTGACCAACGACCCCGGCATGGGCGTCATCCGCCATGTCGACGCGGGCTACGACCTCGCGGAAGAGGTCGCCGACGAGCGCCACGTCCGCGTCCCGATGCGGGAGGGCGAGTGACCGCGTCGCTCCCTCCTGAGCCGGGGCACGCCGAGCGCGCCCCGGGGGACGCCCGCCGACCCCCCTCCTTCCAGGAGATGTGGCGCGAACTCGCGCCACTCGGGCGTGACTCCGGCAGCGGTGGCTACCGGCGATACGCCTGGACCGCCGCCGACGCCGAGTGCCGCGCCTGGTTCCGCGCGCAGGCCGAGGCCCGGGGGCTGGCCTGTGAACTCGACCGCAACGGCAACCAGTGGGCCTGGCTCGGCGATCCGCTCGCCGGCGACGCCGTCGTGACGGGGTCGCATCTGGACTCCGTACCCGACGGCGGCGCCTTCGACGGACCGCTCGGCGTGGTCTCCTCCTTCGCCGCACTCGATGAACTCCGCGGCAGGGGCGCGCGGTTCAGCAGACCCCTGGCCATCACCAACTTCGGTGACGAGGAAGGCGCCCGCTTCGGTCTCGCCTGCGTCGGCTCCCGGCTCACCGCCGGACAGCTCACCGCGGACCAGGCCCATGAGCTGCGTGACGGGGACGGCATCACGCTGCCCCGGGCGATGGAGGCCGCCGGCTACGACCCGGCCACCCTCGGGCCCGACCCCGAACGCCTCGCCCGGATCGGCGCGTTCATCGAGCTGCATGTCGAGCAGGGCCGCGCCCTCGACCTCTCCGGCGACCCCGTTGGGATCGCCTCGGCGATCTGGCCGCACGGCCGCTGGCGCTTCGACTTCCGGGGAGAGGCCAACCACGCGGGCACCACCCGTCTCGCCGACCGCCGCGACCCGATGCTGACCTACGCGGAGACCGTGCTCGCCGCGCGCCGCGAGGCCGAACTCGCCGGAGCCCTCGCCACCTTCGGCAAGATCGCCGTCGAGCCCAACGGCGTGAACGCCATCCCCTCCCTTGTCCGTGGCTGGCTGGATTCCCGCGCCGCCGACCAGTCCGCGCTGGACACCGTGGTCGCCGGTATCGAGGCCGCCGCCCGCGCGTGCGCGGACCGGGCCGGTATCGAGCTGTCTGTCGTACGGGAGTCCTTCACCCCCGTGGTCGAGTTCGAGCACGCCCTGCGGGACGAACTGGGCAAGATCCTCGGACAGCGCCCAGGCGGCGGCGGATCCGTACCCGTCCTCGGCACCGGCGCCGGGCATGACGCGGGTATTTTGTCCGGCTCCATCCCTACCGCCATGCTGTTCGTACGCAACCCCACCGGGATCTCGCACTCCCCGGCCGAATCCGCGGCCGAGGACGACTGCGTGGCCGGGGTCCTGGCGCTCGCCGACGTACTGGAAGGACTCCTGTGCGCATGACGCGCCCCACAGCGGCACCGGGCAGGACGCGGGTCACGGAGACAGGGAAGACCACCGAGCCCCGCGTGGACACCGAGCACCGAGCGGACACCGCGCCGAGCCGGGCCGTGCCGGGCGCGCCCGGCGAGCTCGTCTACTGGCTGGAGCACGCCTGGCTCGGCACCTACGTCGAGCCGGGGGTCGCCGTAAGTGTCACGGACGGCCGCATCACCGATGTCCGTACCGGCGTCATGACCCCGCCGCCCGGGGCCACGGCCCTGCGCGGACTGACCCTCCCCGGGCTGGCCAACGCCCACTCCCACGCCTTCCACCGCGCCCTGCGCGGCACCGTCCAGGTCGGCTCCGGCACCTTCTGGACCTGGCGCGAGATCATGTACGCGATCGCCGCCAAGCTCACCCCAGATTCGTACTACGCGCTCGCCCGCGCCGTGTACGCCGAGATGGCGCTCGCCGGGATCACCGCCGTCGGCGAATTCCACTACCTCCACCACACCCCGGACGGCACTCCGTACGACCGGCCGAACGCGATGGGCGAGGCACTGATCGCGGCGGCGGCCGAGGCCGGGATCCGGATCACTCTCCTGGACACCGCCTATCTCTCCTCCGGCATCACCAGGCGGCGCGGCGGCGCGCCCCCCGAGCGCCACCAGCTCCGCTTCTCCGACGGGACCGCCACCGCCTGGGCCGAGCGCGCCTCGGACCTCGCCTCGGCCCACAAGGACAGCGCCCACGCCCGGATCGGCGCGGCGATCCATTCCGTACGCGCCGTACCCGCCGAACAGCTCTCCACCATCGCCGACTGGGCGGAGGCCCATCGGGCCCCGCTGCATGTGCATCTCTCCGAACAGACCGCGGAGAACGACGCCTGCCTCGATGTGCACGGCCGTACCCCCACACGTCTGCTCGCCGATCACGGCGTCCTCGGCGCCCGAACCACCGGCGTGCACAACACCCATCTCACCGACGAGGACATCGCCCTGCTGGGCGGCGCCCGCACCGGCACCTGTATGTGCCCCACCACGGAACGCGATCTGGCCGACGGCATCGGCCCCGCCGCCCGGCTCCAGCGCGCGGGCTCGCCGCTGTCGCTCGGCAGCGACAGCCACGCCGTCATCGACATGCTCGAAGAGGCCCGCGCGATGGAACTCGACGAACGGCTGCGCACCCGCACCCGCGGTCACTGGACGGCCGCCGCCCTCCTGCGCGCCGCGACCGCCGACGGCCACGCGGCCCTCGGCTGGCACGAGGCGGGCAGGATCGAACGCGGCGCGCTCGCCGATCTCACCACCATCGCCCTGGACTCGGTCAGAACAGCCGGCACGCTCACCCGGCTCGGAGCGGAGACGGCCGTATTCGCCGCCTCCGCGGCGGATATACGCCACACCGTGGTCGGCGGTCGCCGGATCGTACGGGACGGTGTCCACGCCCTCGTCCCGGACGTGCCCAAGGCCCTCGCCGATTCGATCGCAGCCCTGCGCGGCTGACGCCGCGGACGCCGCCGAAGGAGAACAGCGTCACGATGACGACCACCACCACGGCGGGCACCACCGCCCTCACCAACATCGCCAGTCTGGTCACCAACGATCCCTCCCTGGGTGACGGATCCCCCATCGGTCTGATCCAGGACGCGGCCGTCGTCATCGACGGCGACCACGTGGTCTGGGTCGGTGAATCAAGCAAAGCACCCGCCACTGACAATGCCGTCGACGCCGGTGGCCGGGCCGTGATCCCGGGCTTCGTGGACTCCCACTCCCATCTGGTCTTCGCGGGCGACCGCACCCAGGAGTTCAACGCCCGGATGTCCGGCCGCGCCTACTCCGCGGGCGGCATCCGCACCACCGTCGCCGCGACCCGTGCCGCCACCGACACCGAGCTGAGCGCCAACGTCGCGCGCTATCTGGCCGAGGCGCTTCGCCAGGGCACCACCACCCAGGAGACCAAGTCCGGTTACGGCCTGACCGTCGAGGACGAGGCCCGCGCCCTCCGTATCGCCCGCGCGCAGACCGACGAGGTCACCTACCTCGGCGCGCACATCGTCCCGCCCGACCACGCCGACGACCCCGCCGCGTATGTCGCCCTCGTCACCGGCGAGATGCTCGACGCCTGCGCCCCGTACGCCCGTTGGATCGATGTCTTCTGCGAGAAGGGCGCCTTCGACGGCGACCAGGCCCGCGCGATCCTCACCGCCGGAGCCGCGAAGGGCCTGCACCCCCGCGTCCACGCCAATCAGCTCTCGTACGGTCCCGGTGTCCAGCTCGCCGTCGAACTCGACGCCGCGTCCGCCGACCACTGCACGCATCTGACCGACGCGGACGTGGACGCCCTCGCCCAGGGCGCGACCGTGGCCACGCTGCTCCCCGGCGCCGAGTTCTCCACCCGCGCCGCCTGGCCGGACGCCCGCCGCCTCCTCGACGCGGGCGCGACCGTCGCCCTCTCCACCGACTGCAACCCCGGCTCGTCCTTCACCTCGTCCATGCCGTTCTGTATCGCGCTCGCCGTACGGGACATGGGCATGACCCCGGACGAGGCGGTCTGGTCGGCCACGGCGGGTGGCGCGGCGGCCCTGCGCCGCCAGGACATCGGCCGCCTCACCCCGGGCGCCCGCGCCGACCTCGCCCTCCTCGACGCCCCGAGCCATGTGCATCTGGCCTACCGGCCGGGGGTGCCCCTGGTCACGGGGGTCTGGCGGGCCGGCGAGCGGATCCACTGAGGCCGGGTCCACTGACCGGGCCGGCCGAGACCAGGCCAGCCGTGGCCGGTCCAGGTCAGCCGAGGCCGGGCCGGCTCCGCCGAGGCCGGTCCGCTGCCCCTGCCCCTCGCCGCCCGGCGGCCCGGTGCGCCGCTACCCCTTCAGCACCGCCACCTCGTCGATCTTCGCCCGCAGCCTCCGTACCGCCTGCGTCTTCGCGTACGGCTTCAGCCTGCGCCGCATCGTCTCGAAGTGCTCGTCACCCCGTGCCGACGAGACATGCTCGTAGTCCTCCAGGAACTGCCACCAACTCCCGCACGCGGCCTCCAGATGCCCCAGCTCCAGCTGACGCTGCGCCAGCACCGCGAGGAAGTGGACCCTGCCCTGCCGCTCGTTCTTCTGCTGCGCCTTCAGGGACTGCTGGAGCGCGGATATCGACCCCGGCAGATCCTTGAACTCGTACAGCACATGGGACGTGTGGAACAGATACGCCGTCGTGTCGTAGCCGCCGACCGACTCACGCCGGTTGTCCGCCTTCGTCAGCGCCGTCTCGGTCTCCCGGAGCCGGGTGAACGCCTGCCGTTTGTCGCCGACCATCGCCGCCGAGTGGGCCTGCTGCCCGGAGAGGAAGGCCCGTAGACGCGGACCGGCCTTCGGGGACGCCTCGGCGGCCGAGTCGGCGAGCTCCAGCGCGCGCTTGCCGTAGCCGAGATTGGACGCCTGGAGGGACATACCGCGCAGCGTGCGGCAGTAGGTCGTATGGTCCTCGGCGGCGCCCGCCAGCTCCAGTGCCCTGAGGTAGTACTGCTGGCCGAGTCCGTGCGCCCGCTCGTACATCGCCATCCACCCGGTCAGATAGACCAGATCGGACGCCGCCGACAGCATGTCGCTCCGCACGCCCTCGGGAGCCTCGGCCTTGAGCCACGGCATGACCGTGTTCACCAGAAACGCGGCGGCCATCGGACGCGCGTGCCCCCCGCCGAGTTCATCGAGAATGTCCGCTATTCGATCGGTCATCGTACGTACAGCCTGTACTTGCGGCGCGCCGATCCGAGCCGTCCGTTTGCCGGGGGGCGCCGACGGCGCGGTAGCGGCGTGCGCCAGATCAGGGAACAGCGGCACCACGATCGCGGCCGAGAACAGTCCTGCGGCAATCAAACTGCGACGCGACGGGTCCATGTCGGCCCTTCCCATGTCGACCAGTTCTTCGAACGTATTGACGCCGGAAGTACCGGAAGTGCCGAAGGTGCCGTAGGAGCCGGGCAGGCCGGAGCCCGCCGGGACGTGCGCGGAAGCGGCGACCGGCAGACCGGCCTCCGCATGGGTGACCGGACGCCCGAGCTTACGCGCGAACGCCTCCACGATCAGTGGTCTGACCTGCTCCTTCGGGGTGGTGCCCGCGACCCAGTGGGAGACCGCGGACTGGTCGTAGCGCAGCTGGAGCCCGGCTTCCGCGCCGATGCGATTGACGATCTGCGCGAACTGCGCACGGGACCATTTCGCCTGCTCAAGCAGGGAGGCCAACCCTGCATTGGGTGTGCGTGAGTGACGTGAGTTACTCGCCATGCCTTTAACTCCCCCAAGCGTTCATGGCTTTCATTCTCGGACCTGCCCTCCACGGTACCCGGGGAGGGTAATAACGCGGTTTTCTCTTCAAGTAGACGCCGAACACACGAAGAGAGCGGGGGGCCAAGGTGACCACAGTGACAGACCGCAGAGCCGGAGGCACAGAGGAAAACGCTCATAGGAAGGCATTGGCATATGACGATATCGCCTTCGATGTCATAGCCTTGAACATCGACCGCGCGCTCGCCCCGCACCGCCTGATGCCGCCACCGGTGGAGATCGCCGATCTCACCAATCGGCTGATCAACCATGGGGCGTTGCTCGTCGGGTTCGTGGAGCGGATCCCCGAGACCGAGCACACCGTCCGGGCCAAGGGCGCGCTGAAGGACTGGTACGACCTGACCGGCAGCGGGCCCGGCGACGGCGCCATGGCGAACTGGGTCCACATGCGAGCCCTGGCCCGCATGTGCCGCACGTTCATGGACTACTTGCACGAACGTGAAGGGCGACACCGAACATGACTCCGGAAGCGAAGCATCAGGCGTGGTTCGTCGTCGCGGTCTGCACGCTGGGGATCACCATCGCCCTGGCCGTCGGGCTGCGCCTCTAGGACGTCTCGTCGCCGATCACGGCTGCGGCGGGCTCAACTACCCCAGCACCACAGGCAGTTCCCGCACGCTGTTGCCCACAAAGCTCCGATGGCGCGGAAGCTCTTCTTCCGGGACCGCGATCCTCAGGTCCGGGAAGCGACTGAACAACCGCCGCAGCGCGATCGTCGTCTCCATCCTCGCCAGCGGTGCGCCCAGACAGTAGTGCGCACCGTGGCCCAGCGAGAGATGCCGTGTGGTGGAGCGCGTACGGCGCTTGACGTCGAAGCGGTCCGCGTCAGGACCGTGGGCGGCGGGATCACGGCCGGCGGCGGAGAAGCCGGCCAGTACCGGAGTGCCCGCCGGGATCAGCGTGCCGTCCACCGTCAGATCCCGGGTCGGATAACGGAACGGGAAGAAACTGACCGGACTGTCCCAGCGCAGCGTCTCCTCGACCGCGTCCGCCCAGTCGGCGCCACCGGTCCTGATCAGCTCCAACTGGTCCCGGTGGGCGCAGAGCGCGCGCACCGCGTTGGTGATCAGATTGAGCGTCGTCTCATGACCGGCGATGATCATCACGATCATCGTGCCGATGAGTTCGGCCTCCCCGAGCCGGTCGCCGCCCTCCTCGCGCGCGGCGATCAGGGCGCTGGTGAGGTCCTCGCCCGGACGGTCCTTGCGAGAAGCCGCCACGGCGGACAGCACCGCCACCATCTCCCTGTTCGCGGCCACCGCTTCCTCGGGCCCGATGTCGGTCGCGACCACCTGGTTCGAGAGCTCATGCAGCCGGTCCCGGAACTCCTCGTCCACGCCGAGCAGTTCACTGATGACGCGCATGGGCAGCGGCAGCGCGAAGAGCGCCCGCAGATCCACCACGCCGTCACTCAGGCCGTCACTCACGCCGCCACCCGCGCCGCCGCGCGCTCGGGCCGCCGCGGCCTCCACACCGTCCAGCAGCTCGTCGGTCAGCCGCTCGATCCCAGGTCGCAGCGCCTCCACCCGCCGGGCCGTGAACGCCTTGCTCACCAGTGAACGCAGCCGCCGGTGGTCGTCGCCGTCCGAGGTGACCATGCCCTGCACGGTCGCGAAGGTCCGCAGCGGCCAGCCGTCCGGAATTCGCCCCTCGCGCAGCGCGGTGAAGTGCCGGGCGTTCTTGGCGACATCCGGATGGCCGATGAAATCCTTGAGCGCCTCGTGCCCGAGCACCGCAGCCGCCGGTACGTCCCCGGGGAGCAGCACCTCGGCCGCGGCGCCCTTCGCCAGCAGCGCGGCGTTGGCGGCGTGCGGACAGCCGCCGGACGAGTCCATCCGGTAGGGCCTGGACGAGTCCATCCGGTGGGGTGTGGAGTGCGACGCGGACTGGGACGGATATGACGCGGTCATCGGACACTCCCTCCCGGCACGGGGTCGGTCCGATCCTATGAGGGACCGGGCGGCCCGGGACAGGAGCTGTTCCGGCCTCTTCCGTCGTCATCCGGCCTGTTTCGGTCGCTTCCGGCCTCTTCCGGCGTCCTCCGTCGTGGTTCAGCGTGTTCCGGCCTGTTACAGCCCTCACGTCCGCCACCCGTGACCGTCTCCCCACGCTCCCCTGCCCGGCTCAATGTCGCCCATAACGGACGAGCCGTCAAAAAGGCCCAGGGCAGGGAGCGCGGGCGCCTCACTCCTCCAGCGTCAGACCCTTTCTGAGTCTCTTGAGGGTGCGGGAGAGCAGCCGGGACACATGCATCTGCGAGATGTTCAGCTCCTCGCCGATCTCCGACTGCGTCATATTGGCGACGAAGCGCAGGGAGAGGATCTTCCGGTCACGCGTCGGCAGGCTCGCGATCAGCGGCTTCAGGGACTCGACGTACTCGATCCCTTCGAGCCCGTGGTCCTCGTAGCCGATCCGGTCCGCGAGCGCGCCCTCGGAGTCGTCGTCCTCGGGCTGGGCGTCCAGCGAGCTGGCGGTGTACGCGTTGCTCGCCGCCATGCCCTCGACGACCTCCTCGTTGGTGATGTCGAGGCGGTGGGCGAGTTCGGCGACGGTGGGCGCCCGGTCGAGCTGCTGGGCCAGTTCGTCGCCCGCCTTGGCGAGGTCGAGGCGGAGTTCCTGGAGTCTGCGCGGTACGCGTACCGACCACGACGTGTCGCGGAAGAAACGCTTGATCTCGCCGACGATGGTCGGCATCGCGAAGGTGGGGAACTCGACGCCTCGGCTCAGCTCGAAGCGGTCGATGGCCTTGATCAGACCGATCGTGCCGACCTGCACGATGTCTTCCATCGGTTCGCTGCGGGAGCGGAACCGGGAGGCCGCGAACTTCACCAGGGCGAGATTCAGCTCGACCAGCGTGTTGCGGACGTACGCGTGTTCGTGCGTGCCCTCTTCGAGAGCTTCCAGCCGGGCGAAGAGCGTCTTCGACAGGGCTCGGGCGTCCACCGCGCCCACCTCGTCGAAGGGCGGGATCTCGGGCAGGTCCTCAAGGCCCTCGACCGGGCCCTCGACACCGGCCCCCGGTGTGACGCCGACGGGCGATGTGATGTCGGTCTCGGACAGTGCGGGCGGAATTGCCGACGTCGCGTGCTGGGTACGCGTCTCGTCGAGCCGGGGTGACATGGGTCTCCTCCATACGTTCTCGGCATATGGCTGCCGATGCCAATACGCGCTGCTGCGGTGTGCGGCGCCTCCAAAGCCGGTCGTGGTCGGATGTGTCCCTACAAGCCCTACCCGTTGGACGCTGACAGTTGCAAGTGTTAATTGTTTCATATGTCCTTATTGTGGGGGACTTTGGGTACCGGTCGGCGTGTGAAAGGCGTAATGTTCGAGGGGCGTCATCGGGATCGGATGGCGACGGGGTGGCAGAATCTGACAACGGCGCACGACACGGCGAAGAGGGACGGGCATGGACCGCCAGACGGTCGGCAGCACGAACCGGGGCCGGCTTCGGGTCGAGGTTCGGCCCGAAGGCCGGAGTGAAGTAGTGACAGTGGCCGGTGAGTTGGATCACCACACGGCCGACCTGTTGCGGACACCTCTGGACGAAGCACTCGAACAGGGCCGGTCACGCCTCGTGATCGACTGTTCGCAATTGGAATTCTGCGATTCCACCGGACTCAACGTCCTGCTGGGCGCCCGCCTCAAGGCGGATGCCGCCGGCGGCGGGGTCCATCTCGCCGCGATGCTTCCCGTGGTGGCTCGCGTCTTCGAGATCACCGGCGCGGACGCGGTCTTCACCGTCCATGACTCCCTCGAAGACGCCCTGGCCGGCTGACTCCTGCCGCTACTCTGCACCCCGGGCCATCACCCGGACCCTCGCTCTGCCCTGTCCTGTTGCGCTCCTCACCATTTCCGGATCGGTGAAGTGGGTGTTGTCACGATTCGGAGGGGCAGAAGACCCCCGGCGGACCCAGCGGGAACCCGCACTCTCTGTAGACAAGAACTGGCTTATTCGGTGAATCGGTGAGGTGAAGCGCTGATGAGCACCACCCGGCAGCCTCCGCCGGGCGATCTCGGCCCCGAGCCGGACGGTGCGGGAACCGCTGCCGCGACGTCCGACGCGCGGGTACGGTCGCTCGCCCTGGCCGGCGCCAGCGGTGTCGTACCGCTCGCGCGCGACTTCACCCGTCAGGCGCTCTACGACTGGGGCTGGCTCCCCGCCTCGACCGCGGACCGGCGGGCGGCGGCGGAGGACGTGCTGCTGGTCGTCTCCGAGCTGGTCACCAACGCGTGTCTGCACGCGGAGGGCCCCGAGGGGCTGCGGGTCGCGCACACCGCCAAGGTGCTGCGTCTTGAGGTGACGGACCGCGGTACGGGCCAGCCGGCCCCCCGTACCCCGCACCGCGCGGGACGCCCCGGCGGCCACGGCATGTTCATCGTCCAGCGGCTCTGCCTCGACTGGGGCGTGGTCCGGGCGCCCGGCGCGGCCGGCAAAACGGTCTGGGCGGAGCTGGCCGCTCCGTCGTAACGCGCGTAGCCCACGCGAAGGGCCGCCGCGCCGTTACCCGGAGCGGCGGCCCCTTCACGTGCCGTACGGCCCTTGCGTGCTGTACGGCCCTTGCGCGCGCCGCTAGTGGATGTCGCCCATCAGCGCCCGTACCTTCCTGCGGTACATGAAGACCGCGAAGCCGGCCAGGGACGCCAGCAGCGCTTCCAGGGCCACCACGCCCGTCTTGCCCAGATCGACCCCGCCGATGGAGAGCAGACCGGTCACGGAGTCGCCCGCGGTGACCGCAAGGAACCAGACCCCCATCATCTGGCTCGCGTACTTCGCCGGCGCCATCTTCGTCGTCACCGACAGACCCACCGGGGAGACGCAGAGCTCGCCCACGGTCTGGATCAGATAGATGCCCACCAGCCACAGCGGGCTGACCAGCGTGCCGTCCGCCGCCATCGCCAGCGGGATCAGGAAGAAGAAGAACGAGACGCCGACGAAGAACAGCCCGGCGGCGAACTTCACGACCGTGCTCGGCTCCTGGCCGCGGCGGTTCAGCCAGAGCCAGAACCAGGCGAAGACCGGCGCGAGCGCCATGATGAACACGGGGTTCAGCGACTGGTACCAGGAGGACGGGAAGCCCAGCCCGAACAGCTCGCCCGAGGCCTTCGTCGTACCGAACGCCTGGACCGTGGAGCCACCCTGGTCGTAGATCATCCAGAACACGGCCGCGGCCACGAAGAACCAGATGTACCCGGACATCTTGGTCTGCTCGGTCTCCGACAGCTCCTTGTCGCGCTTGATCCGGATCAGCACGGCGGCCGGGATCGCGATGCCCGCGAGCGTCAGCGGGACCATCGCCCAGTTGAGCGTGAAGTTGCCGCTGAGACCGACGGCGCCATAGAAGACGGCGGCGATCAGCAGCCAGGTCATGCCCTTGCGCAGCCAGGTGACGCGCTCCTCGCGGGAGAGCGGGGTCGGGACGCGGCTGCTCCGCGGGCTCAGATGCTTCGTGCCGAGCAGGAACATGATCAGGCCGATGCCCATGCCGGCCGCCGCGAGGGCGAAGCCCAGATGCCAGTTGTAGGTCTCGCCGACGGTGCCGATGATCAGCGGGGCGAAGAAGGCACCGATGTTGATGCCCATGTAGAAGATGGTGAACCCGCCGTCACGGCGCGGGTCGTTGGGGCCGTCGTAGAGATGGCCGACCATCGTGGAGATATTGGCCTTCAGCAGACCCGAACCGAGCGCCACCAGCGCCAGACCGGCGAAGAAGCTCCCCGTCCCCGGCAGGGCAAGGGTGAGATGGCCCAGCATGATCGTGCAGGCCGCGATCGTGACGGTCTTGCGCGGCCCCCAGACCCTGTCGCCCAGCCAGCCACCGGGCATCGCCAGCAGATAGACCATGGACAGATAGATGGAGTAGATGGCCGTGGTGGTGGCCAGATCCATCCCGAGCCCGCCGCCCTGAAGCCCCTTCGAGGCATCGGGGCCACCGGAGATCAGATAGATGGTGAGCAGGGCTCTCATGCCGTAGAAGCTGAAGCGCTCCCACATCTCGGTCATGAAGAGCGTGGCCAGTCCGCGGGGGTGGCCGAAGAAGGTCTTCTCGGGTCCGGCGGGTGCGCTGGGCGAGTCCTTCGTCAGGCTGGACGCCATGGGTCGATCCTTGCTTGCTCGGGACGCGGCGCTGGGTCAGCGGTGACGCGCCCGGTGTGGGGGGCGGGCCGGGGAGCGGGACATGCCGTCCCCGGCGCGGAGACGCGAAGAGGAGACCCTTGGCGCTCGGCAGGCCAAAGATCTCCTAGTGGTACTACAGGCGTCTCAACACCATACGACATGACAGAGACCCATATGGAAGGACTTGAGAGATGGATCACAGGTTCTGATGGAACCAGACTCTTATATTCGAAGGTAGATCATCGGATCGCACATGAACTCGAAGGCGTTGTCGAGCAAGGCCCAAGCGCCGCCCCGTGCGGTCTACCATCACCCCATGACCCGTGTACTGCTCGCCGAGGACGACGCTTCCATCTCGGAGCCGCTGGCCCGCGCCCTGCGTCGGGAGGGTTACGAGGTCGAGGTCCGCGAAGACGGTCCGACCGCGCTGGACGCCGGCCTCCAGGGCGGTGTCGACCTGGTCGTACTCGACCTGGGCCTGCCAGGGATGGACGGCCTCGAAGTCGCCCGCCGACTGCGCGCCGAGGGCCACGCCGTGCCGATCCTGGTGCTGACCGCCCGCGCCGACGAGGTGGACACCGTGGTCGGCCTGGACGCCGGCGCCGACGACTATGTGACCAAGCCCTTCCGGCTCGCGGAGCTGCTGGCACGCGTACGGGCCCTGCTCCGGCGCGGCGCCTCGGACCCCGTGCCCGCCCCCGCCACCCATGGCGTACGGATCGATGTCGAGTCGCACCGCGCCTGGATGGGCGACGAGGAACTCCAGCTCACCGCCAAGGAGTTCGACCTGCTGCGGGTCCTCGTCCGGGACGCGGGCCGGGTCGTCACCCGCGACCAGCTGATGCGCGAGGTCTGGGACACCACCTGGTGGTCGTCGACCAAGACCCTCGACATGCATATCTCCTGGCTGCGCAAGAAGCTCGGTGACGACGCCGCCAACCCGCGCTATATCGCCACCGTGCGCGGGGTCGGCTTCCGGTTCGAGAAGAGCTAAGGCACCTTGCGCCGTCGTCTGATCAACTCCACGCTCGCCGTGGTGCTCGTCGTCATCGCCGTCTTCGGGGTATCGCTGGTCATCGTCGAGACCCGCACGATCAGCAGCAGCGCCCAGGAGAGCGTGGACTCCGAGGCGGTGCGGCTGGTGAGCATCGTCGACAGCCGCCTCCTCGGCGGCGACCACATCAGCGCCAAGGTGCTGGCCGAACAGATCAACCAGACGCGCTACGCCCGGATCGAGATCCCGGGCCGACCCGTCGTCGAGCTCGGCGAGCGGCCGACCGGCAGCGTCATCCGGGGCAAGGCGAAGGGCGAGGAGGGCGAGACCGTCATCGTCGAGGAGCCCCGCTCCTCCGTGACACGTGAGGTCGGCCGCACCCTCCTGATCATCGGCGCGGTGGCGCTGCTCGCGGTCATCGCCGCCGTACTGCTCGCCGTGCGCCAGGCCAACAAGCTGGCCTCACCGCTCACCGATCTCGCGGAGACCGCGGAGCGCCTGGGCTCCGGCGACCCGCGCCCCCGGCACAAGCGGTACGCGGTCCCCGAGCTCGACCGGGTCGCCGATGTCCTCGACTCCAGCGCCGAGCGCATCGCCCGGATGCTCACCGCCGAGCGGCGGCTCGCCGCGGACGCCTCGCATCAGCTCCGTACGCCACTGACCGCCCTCTCGATGCGGCTGGAGGAGATCTCCGCCACCGACGACCTGGAGACGGTGAAGGAGGAGGCGATGGTCGCGCTGGCGCAGGTCGAGCGACTGACCGATGTGGTGGAGCGGCTGCTCACCAACGCGCGCGACCCGCGTACCGGCTCCGCCGTCGCCTTCGATCTCGACGAGATCGTCAAACAGCAGATCGAGGAGTGGCGCCCGGCCTACCGCAGTGCCGGGCGCGCCATCGTCTGCTCGGGCCGGCAGGGGATGCGGGCCGTCGGCACGCCGGGCGCGGTCGCCCAGGTGCTGGCCGCGCTGATCGAGAACTCACTCATGCACGGGGGCGGTACGGTCGCCCTGCGCACCCGCGTCACCGGCAACCAGTCCGTCATCGAGGTGACCGACGAGGGCCCCGGCGTTCCGGCGGACCTCGGGGCGCGGATCTTCGAGCGCACCATCAGTGGCCGCAACTCCACCGGGATCGGCCTCGCCGTGGCCCGCGACCTGGCGGAGGCGGACGGCGGCCGGCTGGAGCTGCTCCAGCAGCAGCCGCCGGTCTTCGCGCTCTTCCTGAGCCGGGAGGCCGGTACCCGCAAGGCCCCGAAATCCCCGGAGCGGCCGGTCCGCTGACCGGGTGGGGCACCTCCTCCTCGGGGCTTCCTCAGCCGCGGATCCGGTGGGGCCGCGGGCGCTCGTGCTTCTCTTCCCCTTCGCCTGCCCGCTCCAGGAACGATTCGTCCGGCAGTCCCACGGCCGCGGCGGCGGGCTGGGCGCGGAACACCCAGGTGCGGTACGACCAGAAGCGGAAGAGCGTCGCGATCCCGATGCCGAGGAACTTGAACACATTGCTCTGGAGCGGGCTGTCCCAGTCGAAGCCGTACGTCGCGGCGTAGAGCACCCCGTTCTCGATGACCAGGCCGACCACGCTGAACAGCAGGAAGAGCGTCAGCTCCTTCGTGCGGCGGCTCTTGTCCCGGTCCCGGTAGGTGAAGTAGCGGAAGCCCACGTAGTTGAAGGCGATCGCGACGACGGTGGCCAGGATGCTGGCCCGCACCACGGGGAGCGTGGTCGTGTGCCGTACGAGATTGAAGACCAGCAGGTTGACCAGCAGCCCCGCGCCGCCCACCGCGCCGAACTTGACCACCTCGCGGACGAGCCGGTCCAGTCGCACGCGGAGTGCGCCCCGTTCGCTCATATGCCCGTTCAGCCCCGTCCGGTCGATGTCGGTTCCGAACCATGCTAACCAGCGGCCCCTTCGGCCGCCTGGGGGACCGTACGTCACACTCGGTCACGGTCGGTGGCGCCCGTACGGGGGACGCCCGTACGGGAGGGGGGCCCGGCCGAGCTCGGGGACGGCCACCTCCGGGCGGCGGATACCCTGGGGGCGTGACGTTCCCGGTAGTCGGCATGGTCGGCGGCGGTCAGCTCGCCCGTATGACCCACGAGGCGGGCATCCCCCTCGGCCTCAGATTCAAGCTCCTCAGTGACACCCCGCAGGACTCGGCGGCCCAGGTGGTGAGCGATGTCGTCGTCGGCGACTACCGCGACCTGGACACGCTGCGTGACTTCGCGCGCGGCTGTGATGTGATCACGTTCGATCACGAGCATGTGCCGATCGAGCATCTGCGCGCCCTGGAGGCGGACGGAATCCCCGTCAGGCCCGGTCCTGACGCGCTGGTGCACGCGCAGGACAAGGGCGTCATGCGCGCCAGGCTGACCGAGTTGGGCGCGCCCTGCCCGCGCCACCGCATCGTCACCGGCCCGGCCGACGCGGCGGCCTTCGCCGCCGAGGTCGGCGGCTTCCCGGTCATCCTCAAGACGGTGCGCGGCGGCTACGACGGCAAGGGCGTCTGGTTCGTACGGTCCGAGGAGGACGCCGAGCAGCCCTTCCGCGCCGGGGTCCCCGTACTCGCCGAGGAGAAGGTCGACTTCGTACGCGAGCTGGCCGCGAACATCGTCCGCTCCCCGCACGGCCAGGCCGTCGCGTACCCCGTGGTCGAGTCCCGGCAGGTCGACGGCGTCTGTGACACCGTCATCGCCCCCGCGCCCGGACTGTCGGACGAACTGGCGGGCGAGGCCCAGCGGCTCGCGCTGCGGATAGCCGCCGAGCTGGGGGTCGTGGGCCATCTCGCGGTGGAACTCTTCGAGACCCGTGCCGACGACGGGACCCCCGGCATTCTCGTCAACGAGCTGGCGATGCGCCCGCACAACTCCGGGCACTGGACCCAGGACGGCGCGATCACCTCGCAGTTCGCCAACCATGTGCGCGCCGTACTCGATCTGCCGCTCGGCGACCCGCGCCCGCGTGCGCCCTGGACGGTCATGTGCAATGTGCTGGGCGGCGACTATCCGGATATGTACGCGGCCTATCTGCATTGCATGGCGCGGGACCCGCGGCTGAAGATCCATATGTATGGCAAGGACGTGAAACCCGGCCGCAAGGTGGGGCATGTCAACACTTACGGCGACGACCTGGACGACGTGCTGGAGCGCGCCCGCCACGCCGCCGGCTACCTCCGAGGAACGATCACCGAATGACTGTTGCTCCCCTGGTCGGCGTCGTCATGGGCTCGGACTCCGACTGGCCCGTCATGGAGGCCGCCGCGAAGGCCCTCCACGAGTTCGAGATCCCGTACGAGGTCGATGTCGTGTCCGCGCACCGTATGCCGCGCGAGATGATCGCGTACGGCGAGGAGGCCGCCGGGCGCGGGCTCAAGGCGGTCATCGCGGGCGCGGGCGGTGCGGCGCATCTGCCGGGCATGCTCGCCTCGGTGACCCCGCTGCCGGTGATCGGCGTCCCCGTACCGCTGAAGTACCTCGACGGCATGGACTCGCTGCTGTCCATCGTCCAGATGCCCGCCGGGGTGCCGGTCGCCACCGTCTCGGTCGGCGGCGCCCGTAACGCGGGGCTGCTCGCCGCCCGTATCCTCGCCGCCCATGACCCCGAACTCCAGGCCAGGATGCGGGAGTTCCAGCAGGAGCTGAACGACCAGGCGACGACGAAGGGCAAGCGGCTGCGCGCGAAAGCCGAGGGCGCGGACCACTTCGGATTCGGAAAGTGACGGTCGCGGCCATGGACTCCACGCCCTCCACGCCCTTCCTCGACGAGGCCCGTGCCCTGCTGGCCGACTTCCCCGTGGTCGACGGACACAACGACCTGCCGTGGGCGCTGCGCGAGCATGTGCGCTACGACCTGGACCGGCTCGATATCGCGGACGATCTGTCGGGGAAGCTGCACACGGACATCCCCCGGCTGCGGCGGGGCGGCGTCGGCGGCCAGTTCTGGTCCGTGTACGTACGGTCCGACATGGCCGGTGACGACGCGGTCAGCGCGACGCTGGAGCAGATCGACGTGGTCGGCCGGCTGCTGGCCCGCTACCCGGACCACCTGTTCCGCGCCCTGACGGCGGACGACATGGAGACGGCGCGCCGGCACGGCAGGATCGCCTCCTTGATGGGCGCCGAGGGCGGCCACTCCATCAACAACTCCCTCGGCACGCTGCGGGCCCTCCATACCCTGGGTGTTCGCTATATGACGCTCACCCATAACGACAATCTCGCGTGGGCGGACTCGGCGACCGACGCCCCGGGCGTGGGCGGGCTCTCGGCCTTCGGCCGCGAGGTGGTCCGCGAGATGAACCGGACCGGCATGCTGGTCGACCTCTCGCATGTCGCCGCCACGACGATGCGCGACGCGCTCGCCACGACGGGGGCGCCGGTGATCTTCTCGCACTCGTCGGCGCGGGCGGTCTGCGACCACCCGCGCAATATCCCCGACGACGTGCTGGAGAAGCTGCCCGCGAACGGCGGCGTGGCGATGGCCACGTTCGTACCGAAGTTCATCCTCCCCGCGGCGGTGGCCTGGACCCAGGCGGCGGACGAGAACATGCGGGCCCACGGCCTGCACCCGCTGGACACCACCGCGCGCGCCATGGAGATCCACCGGGCGTTCGAGGTGTCCCACCCCCGCCCGACCGCCACGGCGGCGACGGTCGCGGACCATCTGGACCATATGCGTGAGACCGCCGGCATCGACCACATCGGCATCGGCGGCGACTTCGACGGCACGGCCTTCACCCCGGCCGGCCTGGACGATGTCTCGGGCTACCCGAACCTGATCGCGGAACTCCTGGCCCGTAACTGGTCCACCGCGGACCTGGCGAAGCTGACCTGGCAGAACGCGGTACGGGTGCTGCGCGCGGCGGAGGATGTGGCGCGGGGGCTGCGGGACGAACGCGGCCCTTCGCTGGCGACGATCGAGGAACTGGACGGCTGAGATCCGCGCTCTCCCGTAGCGCGCGCGAGGACGGCGCCCCGGTGGGCTGAAAGAGAGCGCCGTGGCGCCACCCGCGGCGCGACCTGAGACGCGCGACGCCGAGGGAGCGGACATGCCACTCGATTCCTATGTCACCCTCGGCGGCGGTGGCGCTCGCCTGGGTGCGGGGCCGCCCCGGGGCCCGGCTCGGGCGGACCGTCGGCCCGGTTCGGGCTGACCGCCGGCCCGGCTCGGGCGGACCACCGGCCCCGCTCAGGCGCGCGGGCGCCCCATCGCTCGGTACGTCCAGCCCGCCGCGCGCCACCGCGCCGGATCCAGCGCGTTACGTCCGTCCAGGATCAGCCGGCGCGACGCCGCCTCGCCCAGGGCCGCCGGGTCCAGCTCGCGGAACTCGCGCCACTCCGTCAGATGCAGGACGACATCGGCGCCACGCACCGCGTCCAGCGCGGACGGCGCGTACCGCAGCGTCGGGAAGAGCCGCTTGGCGTTCTCCATGCCCTTGGGGTCGTACACCGTCACCTGGCCGCCCTGGAGGTGGATCTGCCCCGCGACATTGAGCGCGGGGGAGTCCCGTACGTCGTCCGAGTCCGGCTTGAAGGTCGCGCCGAGCACCGCGACACGCTTCCCCAGGAACGACGAATCGCCGCCCACGGCCTCGCGCGCCAGCTCCACCATGTGCCCGCGGCGCCGCATATTGATCGAGTCGACCTCGCGCAGGAACGTCAGCGCCTGGTCCGCGCCCAGCTCGCCCGCCCGCGCCATGAAGGCCCGGATGTCCTTCGGCAGACAGCCGCCGCCGAAGCCGATCCCGGCGCGCAGGAACTTCTTCCCGATCCGCTCGTCGTACCCGAGCGCCTCCGCCAGCTTCACCACATCGCCGCCGGCCGCCTCGCAGACCTCCGCCATCGCGTTGATGAACGAGATCTTGGTGGCCAGGAAGGAGTTCGCGGAGGTCTTCACCAGCTCGGCGGTCGGGAAGTCGGTCACCACGAACGGCGACCCCTCGCCCACGGGCGTCGCGTACACCTCGCGCAGCACCCGCTCGGCGTACTCGCTGCGTACGCCCACCACGATCCGGTCGGGGTGCAGCGTGTCCTGTACGGCGAAGCCCTCGCGCAGGAACTCCGGGTTCCAGGCCAGCTCCACCTCGCCGCCCGCGGGCGCCAGTTCGACGATGCGGGCCGCGAGCCGCTCCGCGCTGCCCACGGGCACCGTCGACTTGCCGACGACCAGCGCGGGCCTGCCCAGATGCTTGGCGAGGCTCTCGATCGCGGAGTCGACGTACGACATGTCGCAGGCGTACTCACCGTGCTTCTGCGGGGTGTTCACACAGACGAAGTGCACATCGCCGAACTCCGCGATCTCCGCCCAGTCCATGGTGAACCGCAGCCGCCCGGTCGATCCCTCGATCCCGGCGACATGTTTGCGCAGCAACTCTTCCAGGCCGGGCTCGTACATCGGGACCCGGCCCGTCGAGAGCAGTTCGATCTTCTCGGGGACCACATCGAGGCCGAGGACCTCGAAGCCCAGCTCCGCCATGGCCGCGGCGTGCGTGGCGCCGAGATAGCCGGTGCCGATCACGGTGATCTTGAGGGCCATGTGAGTGCTCCAGGGGGACGCGGGCAGGTGCGGGCCCGAGCATAGCCGCGCGTAGCGGGGGCTCCGCAGGGGCACTTCTTCCCGTATGGATTCGCTGTCGGCAAACTCACCTATCCCGGCGGCGCCTCGGCCCCCTAAAATTGTGTTACTTAACGGTAGTTAGCATCCTGGGGAGTGAAAGACCGTGGCCGGATCGGCTGATTTCGACCTGTACCGCCCCTCCGAGGAGCACGACATGCTCCGCGAGACCGTGCGCGCGCTCGCGGAGGCGAAGATCGCCCCGTTCGCCGCGGCGGTGGACGAGGAGGCGCGCTTCCCGCAGGAGGCCCTGGACGCGCTGGTCGCCTCCGATCTGCACGCGGTCCATGTCCCCGAGGAGTACGGCGGCGCCGGCGCCGATGCCCTCGCCACCGTGATCGTCATCGAGGAGATCGCGCGCGTCTGCGCCTCCTCCTCACTGATCCCGGCCGTGAACAAGCTCGGCTCGCTGCCGGTGATCCTCTCCGGCTCCGAGAACCTCAAGAAGACCTATCTGGGTCCGCTGGCCAAGGGCGACGCGATGTTCTCGTACTGCCTCTCCGAGCCGGACGCGGGCTCCGACGCGGGCGGCATGAAGACCAAGGCGGTCCGGGACGGCGACCACTACGTCCTCAATGGCGTGAAGCGCTGGATCACCAACGCCGGCGTCTCCGAGTACTACACGGTCATGGCCGTCACCGCCCCGGACAAGCGGACCAAGGGCATCAGCGCGTTCGTGGTCGAGAAGGGCGACGAGGGCGTCTCCTTCGGCGCCCCGGAGAAGAAGCTGGGCATCAAGGGCTCCCCGACGCGCGAGGTCTACCTCGACAACGTCCGTATCCCCGCGGACCGGCTGATCGGCGAGGAGGGTACGGGCTTCGCCACCGCGATGAAGACCCTGGACCACACCCGCATCACGATCGCGGCCCAGGCACTCGGCATCGCGCAGGGCGCGCTCGACTACGCCAAGGGCTATGTCCAGGAGCGCAAGCAGTTCGGCAAGCCGATCGGCGACTTCCAGGGTGTGCAGTTCATGCTGGCCGACATGGCCATGAAGCTGGAGGCGGCCCGCCAGCTCACCTACTCGGCCGCCGCCAGGTCGGAGCGCGTCTCCGCGGGCAGCGCGAAGGAGGACCTCACCTTCTTCGGCGCGGCGGCCAAGTGCTTCGCCTCCGACGCGGCCATGGAGATCACCACGGACGCGGTACAACTCCTCGGCGGGTACGGCTACACGCGCGACTACCCGGTCGAGCGGATGATGCGCGACGCCAAGATCACCCAGATCTACGAGGGCACGAACCAGGTCCAGCGGATCGTGATGGCAAGGAACCTTCCCTAGCCGGGTTTCGCAGGTCAGAAGCTGTTTCGAAGGTCCGGACGGACACCCTTGGTTTTCTGCCCGTTGCGGCCCGATCAGGGCCGTTCCTGGGCATCACACTGAGGGAACCCTGGGCAGATGCCGAGCCGAGAACACCCGCTGACCTGCACAATCAACACAGCCCCCGGCGCGACGCCGGGGGCTGTTGTCGTACGCGGATCAGGCGACCTCTGACGACTCCGTGGGGTCGTCGTGCTGGTGGGCCGTCATCCGGCTTTCTGGAAATTTCATACCTGTACACAGCCGAAGGAAGGCGCCCCGTGGTGGGTCTTATTCTTTCTCGAATGGGCATTACTCCAGGAACTCATAACCAGCCCCCGCATTTCGTCGCCGGCCAGCGCTACTCGCTCGAATCCTTCGAACTTAGCAACGTAGAGACCCACATCTCGCGGGTCCGTAACAACGACCTCGGCATGGACGGTTTCAACAGTCACCATGCGGTCGTCGCGGATGACGAAAGCATGATTCGCGATGTCGTGTTGTTGAGCCCGCAGGGGGGGCTATCCGGATGTCCACGTGGGAGAGCCGTGAAATAGACACGATGCGATCAAGCTGAGCAGCCATCATCTGTGGTCGCACGATGCGCCAGCGCAGAACAGGCTCAGTGATGATGAACCGCAGCGACTTCGTACTGTCGTAGAGAACTGCTTGCCGTTCAAGTCGCCCGTTGATCGTTCGCGTGAGTGCGTCTTCGCTCAGGTTGTGGCGTTGCAGAATGGCCCGGATGTACTCGGGGGTCTGGAGCAGGCCCGGAACCAGCGCGGGTTGGAACAGCCGTAGCACGGACATCTGGGCTTCCAACGCCTTGGCGGCCTGCTGGCCTTTGTGGACCCCGATCCGCTTGAGTAGGCGCCATGCCGTCGCCTCTGTCGCTGACACGCGTGCGGCCTCTGTGTACTCCGCCTTGACCTCGTCCGAGACACCGATGGCTGTCAGAATGCGCTCTACGTCTGTCGCGCTAGGTGCCAGCTTCACATTCTCGATCTTGGACAGCTTGGACGGAGACATGAGGGCGCTGCGAGCCACCGCTTTGGCTTCCTTGCCGGATGCCACTCGCAGGGCTCGAAGTGCGGCTCCAAGCTGTGCTCTGTTCACGCCCCGTACTTGGCCCACCATTCGGTGAACGGTTCCGCGTGCGCGAGTGCCGCGTCACGGTACCGTGCGAATTCCGCCGTTCGTTCCGGCGGTAGCACTTCAGACCCCAGGTACTTCCTGCTGCCGTCGTAGTTCATCACGGCCACGGATTCGGAGTCGAACAACCAGAAATCCTGAACGTTCTCCACGGGGTTGGGTTTGCCCGTGATATCGAGGATGAAGAACTCTTCGCCCCCGGTCGTGTTCTTCTGGTAGCCCCAGCCGAGTTCGAATCTAAGATAGTCCGTGAGCGGGCGGGACAGAACATGGACCCGGTAGACCCGCTTCCCCTTCTCTGTGTGCGAGCGCAGTTCTTCGACCCAGCCCGCGTTGTAGTCGTCCGGCTGTGGCTCCCCGGCCAGGAATGCCTGATAAGCGTCGACGCTCCCGGACTTGCTGTAGTCGTCCAGGGTTTCGCGCGCGGGAATCTGAAGCCCGTGGTCGGTCGGCGTCTCGCCCTGCACCAGGAAGGTGCCGCGATCCGTCGCGTAGATCGTCGGGCAGTCCTTGATGTCGCATGTGCTGACCAGCTTGGTGACCTTCATGGTCTGGGTTCCCCTCTCCCATGTCGCCGCCAGTACCCCGCATCTGGGTTGATGCTCCCGAGGGCCGGGCACACGGGTCAAGCGATCACGGTTGACGGAACGGGAAACCGCGTAACCTGCGCCTGAGGGCGCGTCTGCCGAAGTCCGTGAAGCAAGGCGGTCGTTGGGCGAGCCGTCGCAGGATCATCAACGGGATCCTGCGACGCCCGCGAGTGCCGGGAAAAGAACAACGCCCCGGCAACACCGCCCCGATGAGGGACTCGGGCGCTCCCGGGACAGGCTCACCCGCGAAATCCATCTCGCCGGAGAAGGCGGACGCCGCCCCCCTGGCCCCGCTGATCACACCGGGCCAGTGGGACGACGCCCCGCAGTTCATCCCCGTCATGAACCGCATCCGTGATGAGTTGACGCGCACGGCAGACACCGATTTGCTGCTCCGGTGAACGAGCTTCATATCCAAGCGGTGAACGACGACGCCTCGATCCGCGATTGGCAGTACGCCCACAACCTGATCGTTCCCGGCGACGTGCTGTCGCTCGACGATGTCCGTGCCCGCACCGGCCGCAACCGCATGGAGGTTGCCTACCTCGGCGACGTCCTGATCGGATGCACCACTGTGCGCCCGCCCACCAAGGACAACGGCGCCACCGCGACGGTCATCGCCCGCGTTCTTCCCCAGCACCGCCGCCGCGGCTTCGGCACTCGACTCTACGAGCGTGCCCTGGACCAGTCCCGTGCGCTGGGCGCTCAAGTGATCGAGACCGTAGTCCTGGCGTCCAATCCGGATGGGCTGCGCTTTGCACAACAGCGCGGCTTCGTCGAACTCGAACGCTATCTACTGCGCGAGGGCGACACCGTGCCCTGGATCGACCTGCGTCTGAACTGATCCGCCGGACAGGCCCTAGCCTGCTCGTCCACAGCGCTGTTCGGGCTCAGCTCCGCGTACGTTCGGCCGTATGGCTGACGACTGCTTCGCGCATCCACGACTCGCCGCGATCTACGATCCGCTCGACCCCGACCGCAGCGACCTCGATGCATACCTGCAGATGGCAGAAGAGTTTCAGGGACAACGAGTACTGGACATCGGTTGCGGCACAGGGGTGTTCGCACTTCTCCTGGCCGACCGCGGGACCGAGGTCGTCGGTGTGGATCCCGCTCAGGCATCCATCGATGTCGCTCGGGCCAAGCCGGGAGGTGAGCGAGTGCGCTGGATCTGCGGCGACGCGACGGACCTCCCACCGCTTCAGGTCGACCTCGCGACGATGACAGCGAACGTCGCTCAGGCCATTGCTGATCCGCAGGCATGGCAGAAGACGCTACGGGGAGCCTACGAAGCGCTGCGGCCCGGCGGGCATCTGGTCTTCGAGACGCGCGATCCGGCCGGACGCGCCTGGGACGAGTGGACCCGTGAGAACTCCTACCGCGTGACCGAGATCCCACACGTCGGCTCCGTCGAGAGTTGGGTTCAGCTGATTGAGGTGAGCCGGCCTCTGGTGACGTTCCGCTGGACCTACAGGTTCGCAGCGGACGGACAAGTACTGACGTCGGATTCGACGCTGCGCTTCCGCGAGCGGGAGGAAGTCGAGCGGGACCTGGACGCGCGCGGATACGTGGTGGATAACGTCCGCGATGCGCCCGACCGTCCAGGAAGGGAGTTCGTCTTCCTGGCGCGACGTCCGTGATCCGCGGTGATCCATGCCGCTCGACCTTCGATGACGCACGACCGGCCTGCGACGTTGTCCCGGAGAGGCCGCGCGGAGCGAGCGGACCCAGCAGATGCTGTACGTCGCCGTTCTGGCACTCCGTGTCCGCGAGGCTTCGGCCGTTCTCGTGACCCTGCGGCTGGGCTGCCGTCCTCCCGTCCGGGTGGCGGATAGCGTGACTGGATGAGAGAGGAAAGCCTTGAGCTGCGTGTGACGTACCGGCCCATCCCGCAGGACTCCGACGGGCCGGTGGATGACGAACGCGAGGAACTGTTCGCGTTCCCGGCCGGTCTCTGTGCGCAGCGGACCGACCCGGATGGCAAAGACCATCTGGTCGCGCCGCCCGTCGAGTATCTGAAAGCCGCGATCCGGGAACGGCACGGCTATGACGCCGTGGTGCTCTGGGCGCATCCGCCGGGACAGCTCGGTTAGGGCCCGGCCGGGCACGCTCTCCCGGTGGCCAAGATCTGAGAGGCCGGCCTGCCGGCGGTGGCGAGGGTAGCTGTCCAGGTGCTCCACGGTGCGCGGGCCGATGATCGCGGAGGTGACCGCCCGGCGCTCGGCGGCCCACTGGCTATCTCGAACCCATCCTCCGGACCGTGCTCGACGGCCTGCGCCCCCCCGGTCGACGCGGAGCCCGCTCCGTGCGGGCCGGCCACTTGATAGGCAAGCACTGACTTGCCTATTGTGTGGTTCGTGGCAGATGATGTTTTCAAGGCGCTGGCCGACTCCACTCGCCGGCGAATCCTTGACGAGCTGGCGGAACGAGACGGGCAATCCCTCTTCGAGATCTGCGCACGGTTGACGACCAAACACGGTCTGGGGCTGTCCCGCCAGGCGATCAGCCAGCACCTCGCCGTGCTGGAGTCCGTCGACCTGGTCCGGACTCGGCGCCAGGGCCGCTACAAATTCCACGATCTGAACACCGAACCGCTTGAGCGCATCGCTGTCCGGTGGCTCAGGCCGAAATCCCGGGAGAACAGCCCATGAGGATCCACCTGTCCAGTGTTTTCGTCGATGACCAGGACAAGGCCCTGCGTTTCTACACGGACGTACTGGGCTTCGTGAAGAAGACCGAGGTTCCCCTCGGCACGGACCGTTGGCTGACCGTGGTCTCGCCCGCGGACCCCGACGGCACGGAACTGCTGCTCGAACCCGATGGCCACCCGGCCGTCAAGCCGTACAAGACGGCGCTGGTCGAGGACGGTATTCCGGCCACATCCTTCGCCGTGGACGACGTACAGGCGGAGTTCACGCGGCTGAGCGGGCTGGGGGTGCGGTTCACCCAGGAGCCGGTGGAGATGGGCCCCGTCGTCACCGCGGTGCTGGACGACACCTGCGGCAACCTCATCCAGATCGCCCAGTACAAGTAGACCCCGACGCGGGGACCGGCCCTTTGTCCCGCCCAAGCCTCGCCGGCCCCCGAGCCTCGCCGGCCCCCCGAGCCTCAGCCGTCGTCCGGCGTCCGTCGTCCCTGCCCCGGCTCAGGCCGGGACAGGGGACTCTTTCGGAAGGCGCCGGGCCCAGAGATAGAGACCGGTCTCGGGCTGTCCTTCGGCTCCCTGCTCGGGGCAGAGGTTCAACTCGTCCACCCACAGCCCCGCCCGGCGGGCCCAGTCACCGAGATCTTCACGTCGGCACAGCGCGGGACGGTAGGTCGTGTCCATGAACCGCACCTCGTCGTCGGTGCGCCGCTCCGAGACGGCGACCAGCACCGTGCCGCCCGTGACCGTGAGATCCCGCAGTCTCTCCAGCGCGGCGATGAACGTGTCCGCGGGCAGGTCGACGAGGGCGTAGAAGCTCACCACAGCGTCGAACGGCCCGATATCCATGTCCTGGTCGAAGAGATCGGCCCTGACGAAGCGCGCTCCCGGAACCTGACGCCGTGCGTGGGCGAGCAGGCCCTCGGAGACATCGATCCCGGTGACGTCCATGCCGCCCTCGCACAACTGCCCGGCGGTGGGCAGTCCCGTGCCGCACCCAGCGTCCAGCACTCGGTCACCGGGATCCAGCCGGCTCATCAGGCGCTCGGCCGCCCGGATCTGAGACGTCTTCCTGCCGTCGAACGCTTTCTGATACCCGAGCCCCAGGGAGTCGAAGTACGCCGCCGCCTTCGCCGCCTGCGGCGCCAGCTGGACGATGTCCTCGGAACCTCCGTCCTGCGTCTGCCCCACGGTCCCTCCCCTCTCGTCGGCCGATCGCCGGTCGCTCCTGCTCTACCCGGCTTCCCCGAGGGCGCATTCCGCCCGATCGACACGATCACCTGAACGAGGGGTGGGCCCGGGACATCCGGGACCCGGGACATCCGGGACCCGGGACATCCGGGACCCGGGACATCCGGGACCCGGGATATCCGGGGCCCCACCTGGTTCGGGGCCCCCGTTCGGGGCCGGTGTCCTCAGCGGACGTCGACGTAGTCCTCACGACCGCTGGACGCGTAGTGCGTCTTCACCGTGTCGACGTAGCGCATCTGCCACGTGCCGTCCTGCTGCGCCGTGAACTGCTTGCTGAACGTGCCGTTGCTGAGGGTCGTGGCGCTGCCCAGCTCCTTCCAGGCCGCCCCCTTCGTGGCGGGCTTGAAGTAGACGCGGACCTTCTGGCCGGCGTACGCCTTCCAGGTGGAGCCGGACTTCTGCCTCAGCGTGCCCTTGGCCGTCAGCTTCGTGCCCTTGCGTACGCCCTCGGGCGTGACGTCGTCACTCCGGATCTCGGTGTACTGGCGGCCGAGCTTGTAGGCGCGGCTCTCCACGCCCGTGGCGCCCAGGTGGCGCAGGCGCCAGTAGCTGCCGGTCGAGCCCTTCAACGGAGCGGTCTGCTTGAACGCGGCCCCGTACGTGGCCGTGAACTGGCCCACGCTCGACCAGTTCTGGCCGTCAGAGGAGTGGTCGATGGAGACGCGCCCCGTCGTCCCGGCGGGGTACGAGCCCGACGTGACGCCCAGCTTGCCGCTGAAGGTGACCTTCCGGTACTTGTCCACAGCGGCTTCGACCGCCGAGAACGTGCTGGTCGCGGCCGTCTTGACCTGGAAGTCGTACGGGGATCCCGACTTCTCGAACCACGGCTCCTGGCCCAGCTCAAGGCGCGTGGCCCCGTACCGCGTGGCCGGGAAGGCTCCGGAGAAGGTGCCGTCGGCCTTGGTACTGGTGATGGGCCGGCCGTCGACCACGACGCCGACGCCGCCCGCCGGCTTCTCGGTGCCGTCGTCGGCCGTACGGGTCACCTTGCCGCGTGCGGGGACATCGCTGCCGTGGGGGGCCGTGACCGTACGGGCGGGGGCCTCCACCGCCAGTTTCAGCGGCTGCTTGCGCACCGCCACCGGGAACGACGCGTCGTTGCCCTGGAACGAGACGTCGAGCCGTTCGCTGGTCTCGTACCCGCTGAACTCGAAGGGCACGGAGAAGCGTCCCGTCTTGTCGACGGTCACTGTCCTGAAGTCCGGGGACTTGAACCAGGTGTAGACGCCGGCTCCCGCGAACGGTTTGATCTCGCGCGTGTTCGGGTCCTGCGCGAAGAGCGTGCCGTTCACCGTGACGACGCGGTGGTCGTACGACACCGACTGACGGTCGGCGGTGGCGGTCAGCTTCGGGGCGAGACCGTAGTTGACCTCACCGTTGTCGCGGTCGACGAGTTCGCCGGCCGTGCCTGCCCGGACCACGAGGTCCACGGTGTACACACCCAGCGCGGGCAGTTCGACCGGATCGGTCCAGAACTGCTGCTCCTCGCAGGCGGACGCGGTGGTGCAGCGCCCGGCGTCATTGAGGCCCAGCGTGGCGAGTACCGCGTCACCGCCCTTGGCGCGGACCCGGACAGTGACGTCGGACGGAAGCGAGTTCCGGTCCCAGTGCTCGTAGAGCACATGGATCTTGCCGTCCTTCTCGACGCTCCACGCGAACGACCGGAGGTTGACCTCCGCCGCCTGCGCGGCCGGCGCGGCGACCAGGGTGGATGCGGAGAGCGCGACGGCCGTGCCCACTACGGCCATGATCTTTCTCAAGGGTCCCCCATCGGAACATGCGGCATTGATCTACGGCACATTCGACCCTTGGTTTAGGGGGAAGGTTGTACGCGATGTCCGTCTGTGACGGACTACTGGTGGTCCGCCCAGACATAGGTCTCCGGCAGGAGCGCGGAGATCCGTACGGTGCGGAGCCGGTCGCCCGCGCCGACGATGACCTTCAGGTCCGGGAAGTAGTCGAACAGGAACTGCCGGCACCGGCCGCACGGCGGCGCCACCCCCCGGTCCCGGTCGCCCACCGCCACGATCGTGTCCAGGTCGTAGACGCCCCGCGCCGCCGCCGAGCCGACGAGGACCATTTCGGCGCAGGGGCCCCCGGTGAAGTGGTACGCGTTGATCGCGGTGACGACGCTGCCGTCGGCGGCGCGGGCCGCGGCGGCCATCGTGTGATGGTCGCCGCGGGACCTGGTCCTGGCGATCTCCGCCGCCGCCTCGATCAGTTCGTGGTCGACCGGCTCATCACCGACAGCGGGCGTACCGGGCACACCGGGCACCGGTGCGGAAGAAGTGGACATCAGTTACCGGTGACCGTGACCTTCTCGTCGTTGTTCAGCTGGTTCACCAGCTCCTTGACCTTGGCCTTGTCCCAGACCAGATTGCCGCCCACGCTGCCCGAGATCGGCATGTTCATGGACGTTCCGTCGCCGCCCGTGACGCCCTTCATCGCGAAGAACATCTGGCCCAGGGACCACAGCGACATGTCCTTGTCCACGATCAGCGTGTCCAGCCCGGCGCTCATCGTCGGATAGAACGCGAACGGGTTGAGGATCGTGCCGGGCGTCGCCGTCTGCGCGGCCAGGGCCGCGAGGAACTTCTGCTGGTTCTTCGTACGGTCCAGGTCGCTGTTGGCGAAGGCGTACCGCGTCCGTACGAAGGCGAGGGCCTGCTCGCCGTCCAGGGTCTGCTTGCCCGCCTGGAAGTCGGCGCCGGACTTCTTGTCCTTGAACGCCTTCGGGATGTCCAGCTCCACCCCGCCGATCGCGTCCACGATATTGGCGAAGCCCGCGAAGCCGATCTCGACGTAGTGGTCGATGTGCAGGCCGGTGTTGAACTCGACGGTACGGACGAGCAGTTCGGGGCCGTCCTCGGCGTATGCCGCGTTGAGCTTCGTCTGCCGGCCCGTGGCCGGGAACATCTTGCCGGACTCGGAGCCGCGGAACGACGGGATCGTCACGTTCGAGTCGCGCGGCAGCGAGATCAGCGTCGGACCGTTCGACCCGTCGTGCAGGATCATCATCGAGTCGGTGCGCTTGCCCTCGGCGGAGCCCGTGTGGAGCTTCTTCTTCTCCTCGTCGGACATGCCCTCGCGGCTGTCCGAGCCGACGATCAGATAGTTCGTGCCGTCGCCCGCCTCCGGCCGTTCGATGACCTTGGAGAGATCGACCTCGCGCTTGAGCTTCCCGTCCGCCCAGAAGTAGGTGCCGATGGAGACGACGAGGACCACCACGACCAGCGCCAGCGCGCCGACCTTGATACGGCGGCGCCAGTCCGGCGCCTGCCCCGGCCCGCGAGGGGCGCCGGGCGGCGGACCGCCGTAGCCGCCCTGTCCACCGCCGCCGCCGGCGGGCGAGCCGTAGACCTGGCCCGTGTTGTACCCGCTGTCGTACCCGGGCTCATGGCCCCGGTCGTACCCCTGGGACTGCTGAGGGACACCGCGGGGCTGCACGTGCGGCATCACGCGCGCGCCCTCGGGCTGCGCGCCCGCGCTGCCGCGCCCGTAGCGGTTGCTCCGCTCGCGGCGGTCGCCGGTCCATCCATCGGGCCAATCATTCATGCGGAACAGTGTGCCGGTCCGGGCCCCGCGCCAGACAGGGGAGGTGGGAAATCGGGTCGGTGCTGTTGCCAAGCTGATGCAATGCGGACCACGCCGGGGCACTGGTGTCGCCCAGGGTGACCACCCGGGCTCCCCCCGGGGTCCGGGAGAGCCCCCGCATAGGGTGGACGACATGACAGCTCAGGTCCCACCCCCGGATAGCGATATTCCGGGTAAGCCCACCTCCGCCTCGCGCACCACGCTCAGCCACATCATGACCGGCGGCGACACCAACCTCCTCGGTACGGTGCACGGCGGCGTGATCATGAAGCTGGTCGACGACGCGGCGGGCGCCGTCGCGGGACGCCACTCCGGCGGCCCCGCGGTCACCGCCTCGATGGACGAGATGGTCTTCCTCGTGCCGGTACGGGTCGGGGACCTCGTCCATGTCCGCGCCCAGGTCAACTGGACGGGGCGGTCCTCGATGGAGGTCGGCGTACGGGTCATGGCCGAGCGCTGGAACGAGTCCACCCCGGCGACCCAGGTCGGCAGCGCCTATCTGGTCTTCGCCGCCGTGGACGCGGACGGCAGGCCCCGGACCGTACCCCCGGTGATCCCGGAGACGGAGCGGGACAAGCGGCGCTTCCAGGAAGCGCAGATCCGGCGCACACACCGGCTCGCCCGGCGACGGGCGATCACGGAGCTTCGGGCGAAGCGCGCGGCGGAGGGCATCGACGACCACCGCTGATCAGCGGCGCACCCGGCTCCCCGGCTCCCCGGCTCCCCGGCTCCCCGGCTCCCCGGCTCCCCGGCGGCCCTGGCTACGGGCAGACCATCTGGTCGCCGGTCGTCGCGCCGAACCGGCCCTTGGGAGCGTCCTGCGCACGTACCGGCCTCACCGCCGTGAAGTCTGTGCCCGCCATCACCTTGAGCGTCGCGCCCTGCTGCTTCACCGCGCGCAGTTCGCTGCCTGGCAGCGCCGCCGCCAGGGACTTGGCCGAGCGGTCCCAGCGCGGGTCGTACATCACGACCGTGCGCCGCAGGTCCGGCCCGTCGGAGTTGAGCGGGGTACGGGTCGTGTTGAAACCGGCGGCGTGCAGACCGTCGTCGATCCGCTTGCCGAGTCCGTCCGTTCGCGTGCCGTTGTAGATCTGCACCCGGATGTCCTGCGGCATCACATCGACCGGCTCGGCGGACTCGGCCGGCTCGGCCGACTCGCCCTTCCCGGTCGGCTCCGCCTGTTTCGCCGACTCCCCTTGCTTCGCCGAGTCCGGTCCCGAGCCCGATTCCCGTCCCGAGCCCGATTCCCGTCCCGGCTCGGGCCCCGCGGCCGACTGCGGGGCCGCCGCCTCCGAGGCCGCCGGCGAGGCGGCCGGCCGCGGGGCCGCCGGTCCGTGCGCCGATGCCAGCGGTCTGTCCTCGCGCAGCGCGCGGAACAGCTCCCGCGACTTCACCGGATCCCACTTCACCGTGGCGCCGACCCCCTTGACCGAGACACCGTCACCGACCAGCGGCACCGACGTGAACTCCGACGAGGAGGGCGAGAAGCCGCGCATCGCCTCGTTGAGGGCGAGCAGCTGCTCCGTACCGAAACCCGCGTCCGCCCGTACCGAGGCGAGCATGGTCGAGGAGACCTCCTTGAACCGCACCGGGTTCAACAGGACTCCGCTGCTGGTGGCCCGCTCGATCAGAGCGGCCAGGAAGCGCTGCTGGCGCTGCATCCGTCCGAGGTCGGCCGCGCCGTCGATATGCCGCGACCGTACGTACTGGAGCGCCTGGCCGCCGTTCATGCTGTGCGTGCCCGGGGCCAGATCGAGCCCGGTGTACGAGTCCTTCAGCGCCCGGGGTGTACAGATCTCGACGCCGCCCAGGGCGTCCACCGTCTTCATGAAGCTGGTGAAGTCGACCTCCAGATAGTGGCTGATCTTCACCCCCGTCATGCGTTCGACGGTGCTGACCGTCAGATGCGGCCCGCCCTCCGCGTACGCCGCGTTGAGCTTCACCGCGTGCGGCTCATGACGTTTGCCGGTGGCCGCGTCGGTGTGTTCGGGAAGCTCCGCGTAACTGTCGCGCGGCACGCTCACGACGCTGGCGCGCTCACCGTTCGCGGACAGATGCACCAGCATGACCGTGTCGGTGCAGTGGCAGGGCTCGCCACCGAGCCGGTACTTCTGCCGCTCCTCCTCCGTGATCTTGTCACGGCCGTCCGTGCCGACCAGCAGGAGATTGAGACCGTGGCCCGCGGACGGGCGGTTCTTCATGTCCTTGAACGGATCGACCCGGTCGATGCCGGTGTCGAGGCTGGTCATCACCGCGTGGCCGATCCCGCCGGCCCCCAGAACGAGTACGGAGAGGGTCGTCGCCATCCGCATTCCCCAGCGTGGCCGCTGCGGTGTCCCCGGCCGCCGGGAGGGGGCCGGGCGGCGGGTGGTGCGGGGCGGCGTGGGCACGGGAAACACCTCCGCGTGAACAGGGATCGTGCGTGAAGGGGGTGGTGAGGGGACCGTGTGCACGGTAGGCCCATACGATCAGCGACACCGGGCCGCAACCGGGCGGCGCGCGTCGCTGTCCCCCGTTCGCGGTAACGTGGGCCGTCATACCGCCGCCGAAGGACCCTTGAAGGACCACATGCCTGCCCTGCCGCCCGCGGTCTCCGTGATCATGCCGGTGCTCAATGAGGAACGCCATCTGAGGAACTCCGTCCGGCACATCCTGGAGCAGGAGTACGACGGCGAGATGGAGGTGGTGATCGCGCTCGGCCCGTCCACGGACCGTACGGACGAGATCGCCGCGGAGCTGGTACGGGAGACCGCGTCCCATGAGCGCGCCCGCGTCAAGACGGTACCCAACCCGACCGGCCGCACCCCGGCCGCGCTGAACGCCGCGATCAAGGCGTCCAAGCACCCCGTCGTGGTACGGGTCGACGGGCACGGGATGCTCTCGCCGAACTACATCGCGACCGCCGTCCGGCTCCTGGAGGAGACGGGCGCGCAGAACGTCGGCGGCATCATGCACGCCGAGGGCGAGAACGACTGGGAGAACGCGGTCGCCGCCGCCATGACCTCGAAGATCGGCGTCGGCAACGCGGCGTTCCACACCGGAGGCGAGGCCGGGCCCGCCGAAACCGTGTATCTGGGTGTCTTCCGGCGTGAGGCGCTGGAGCGGCAGGGCGGCTACAACGAGGAGTTCATCCGCGCCCAGGACTGGGAGCTGAACTTCCGTATCCGCGAGTCGGGCGGCGCCATCTGGTTCTCGCCCGAGCTGCGCGTCCAGTACCGTCCGCGGCCCTCGGTCCGGGCGCTCGCCAAGCAGTACAAGGACTACGGGCGCTGGCGCCATGTCGTCGCCCGTTACCACTCGGGCTCGATCAATCTGCGCTATCTCGCCCCGCCGACGGCCGTCTGCGCCATCGCCGCGGGCATCCTGGTCGGCGCCCTGCTGACGCCCTGGGGCCTGGTCGTACCGGCCGGCTATCTCGCCGCGATCGCGGCGGGCTCCGTCCCGGCGGGCAAGGGACTGTCGCCGAAGGCCCGGCTACAGATCCCGGTGGCGCTGGCCACCATGCACATGTCGTGGGGTTACGGCTTTCTGACCAGCCCGCGGTCGCTGGCGAAGAAGGTCATCGCGAGCCGCCGCCCGGCCGCGCAGCCGGTCGAGGCGTAACTCGCCGACAGAGACATGAGCGCCGTCCGGCGGACCACCACCGGACGGCGCTCATGTCTCCGCGGAGCCTTCTAGAAGCGGTACGGCGCGTAGACGTCCATGCAGGCGTCCTTCTTCGCGCCGTTGAGCGCGTCCGCCGTGTCCGGGACGCCGCCCGCCTCCGGTTCGGCCTCCTTCGGGAAGGACGAGCCGCTGCGCCAGTCGGCGCCCACGACCACCGTGACCCCCGAGACGTCCGTCGACTTCGTCACCGACGTCAGCGGAATGCCGAGAGCCTTGGCCACCGCCTGGGCGTCCCCCTCCATGTCCGCGCTCGGATAGTTGACCGTGCTCGTCTCCTGCGGGGTCTGCCGCGAGTCGGCCTTGGCCAGGGTGTAGCCCTTGCCGTTGAGCGTGCTCGCGATATCGGCCGCGCGGCGCGGCACCGGGCTCTGCGCGCCGCCCGTGCCGTTGCGTACGATCACGCCGGTGTCGCCCGGCTCCGCCGACGGGTCCTTCGTGGCCGACTCGGCCGGCTTCTTCTTGCCGCTCTCCGCCTTGTCGCCGTTGCTGTCGAAGGCCACGTCGTCGCGGAGCATCGCCCACAGCTTGCGGGAGTCCGTCTCGGCCGCGACCAGATGGTTCACGTCCTGCGGATCCTGCACGGTCGGCATCGTCGTCATCGTGAGACGGTTCGTCGGCACGCTCTTGAGCTGCATGGCCAGATCGAACAGCTTCTTGACCGTGTCGATCTCCTCGGAGACCTCCAGCGACTTCGTAACCGCCTCCGCGAGACCGGTCAGCCGAGGGGTGTCGGTGAAGACACTCTGCGACTTGAGCGCGCGGATCATCGAGTTCATATACATGTGCTGGGCCTTGGCGCGGCCGAGGTCGCTCTCGAAGGCGTGCCGGGTACGCAGCCACTGGAGCGCCTGCTTGCCCTGGATCTGGTGCGTGCCCTTCGTGAGCTTCAGCCCCGAGCCTCCCGGGACGCCGGGCAGCGGCCGGTCCCAGACGTTGTCGTTGACGCAGACATCGACACCGCCTATCGCGTCGGCCATCTTCACGACGCCCGCGAAGTCGATCGTCATCCAGTGGTCGATATAGACGCCGGTCAGCTTCTCCCAGGTGGACAGGGTGCAGCCGGGGCCGCCGCGGGCCAGCGTCTCGTTGATGATGGCGTTGGTCCGCGGATAGGTCTTGCCGGTGTCGGCGTCCTTGCACTCCGGGATGTCGACCCGGGTGTCACGCGGGATGCTCACGACCGAGGCGTTCTTCCGGTCGGCGGAGACATGGACGAGCATCTGTACGTCGCCGAGCGGCGGGTTGCCCGCGGTGTCCTTGCTGCCGCCCAGTTTGACGTTCTCGGGGTCGGCCCGGCTGTCGGACCCGATGAGCAGGATGTTCAGTGGGGTCTGGCCAGCCGAGTTGGCCGCGGGCTTGTCCAGGCCGCTGGTGCCGTTGCTGCGCTCGCCGCTGCGGATATTGCTGTTGAGATGCCGGTAGTAGAGATAGCCGGCGCCGGCCGTCCCGAGCAGCAGCAGTGACAGCCCGGCGGCGACCCAGCGAAGTATTCGCCAGGGGCCGCGTTTCGCGCGTCCGCGCGCTCTGCCACCGCGCCCGCCCTTGCCGCGCCCGTTCTTACCGGGCCGGCCCGGGCCGGCGCTGTCGTCGTCGCCGCTCCCGTCTGCGTGTCCGCCGCCGGGGCCGCCCTCCGCGGGCGCGCCGTCCGGCCGTGCTCCCCCGCCGTCGTACAGGCTGTCGTCCCAGCCCAACTCCCCGGCGTGCGAGACGCCTTGGCGCGCCCCCTCCCGTCGTACGCTGCTCTGACCCATCCAGACTCCCTCTTCAGGCCGTCCGTATGGGCCGGCGCTCCGGCGTTACTTGGCGCAGACCTGCTTGTCCGCTTCCACTTTCTGCACACCTTCCGGCGCCTTCGCCGCTCCGGTGATGGGCACTCCCGCGCCCTTGAAGTCCTTTCCGAGGGTCAGCGTCATCGCCTCAAGCCCCTCGGCGTCCACGGTGCCCGGCTTCATCCCCGTGGCGGGCAGCCCCATCATCTCCGCGAGCGCCCGTGCCTGGTCGGCCTGGTTCGGCGCGTACTCCAGGGTCGTCTTGGCCACATCCGCGGGGGCGTTGCCCTTGTTGGTGGACTTCAGTACGCCCTCGGTGTTCTGCAGCCAGCTCAGCGTCTCCTGCGCGGAGCCCTGCGGACCACCGCCGTTGAACACATCGACCCGCACGTCGGACGCGTCGGCCTTGGTCCCCTTGAGGAGCGCTTCCTGCTTGCTCTTGGCGGCCTTCTGCGCCGCCTCCTCCTTCTGCTGCACCTCGGTGAGGGAGACATCGTTCTGCATCATCGAGAACAGCGGGTCGGCCTTGGCCTCATTGACCACCACCGTGGCCTTGACGACCTCCGCCGGATTGTCGAGCACCGGCAGCGTCGTGAAGGTGATGTTCTTCGGGTCGACCTTCGCCAGCTCCATGGCCAGATCGCTCAGCTTCTGGATGCTGCCGATGCCGGTGTCGACCGTCAGCGCGTCGGTCGCGGCCTCCGCCAGCTTGAACAGCTTGCTGGGGCTGGTGAGCGTGTCGCCCGACTTCATCTTCCGGATCATCGAGCTGAGGAACTGCTGCTGGGTCTCGATCCGGGTCAGGTCGCTCTCGTTGCCGAAGGCGTGCCGGGTACGGACGAAGGCGAGCGCCTGCTCGCCCTCGATGGTGTGGGTGCCCTTGCTCAGCTTGAGATGCGACTTCGGGTCGTCGACGTCCTTGGCCACACACACCTCCACACCGCCCACCGCGGTCGACATCGTCTTGACCGCGTTGAAGTCGGCCATCATGAAGTGGTCGACCGTGAGCCCGGTGAGCTCCTTGACCGTGAGCATCGTGCAGCCCGGGTCCCGCTCGTCCTGGCCGAGGCTGGTGTTGAAGCGCGCCTGCGAGGTGCCCGGGATGACCTTCTTGCCCTCGGAGGTGTTGGTCTCGCAGTCGGGGATGTCGGTGATCAGGTCACGCGGGATGGAGAGCACCGTCGCGTTCGTACGGTCCTTGGAGACATGGAACAGCAGGGTCGTATCGGCGTGGCCGACGCTTCCCGTGTCGCCGTATCCCTCGTTGCCCGCGCCGGTCCGCTTGTCCGTGCCGATCAGCAGGATATTGACGGGCTGGTCCTTCTTGAAGCCGCCACTGCCCGCGCCCTGCACGTCGATCGTGTCGATGTTGCCGTTGAAGTGCTGGTAGACGAAGTACCCGCCGACGGTGAGGCCCACGAGGAGGAACGCCATCACACCGCCGGTCCACACCAGCGCCTTCTTCTTGCGCGACTTCTGGGGCTTGCGCTTGCGGCGGCCGACGGCGGTGTTCGCCGCCTCGGCCTGGCCCTTTCCCGCGCGACGGCTCCGCTGGCCCGGTACGTTGGCGCGCGGCCCACCGCGACCGCGCCCCCCGGAACGGGGTTCCGTACGCGAATCCGCGCGGGATTCCACGCGCGGTTCTTCTCGCGTCCGCGGTCCCTCGTCGGCGGAAGGGCGCGCGGGCTCCTTGCGCGGAGCGCCCGCTCTTCTGGAGCCACGAGGCTGGGGGGCGGCGGGCGGCTGCCCTGTGGAGTGGTCCAGTCGCAGTTCGTAGTTACCGGTCTGCGGGTTGAGGACCCACTGGTCGGCGGGGTCGAATTCGTCCGCCTGTCCACGGCTATGCGCATCCACGGTTGCTTGAATCCTCCGTCGGTGCCACGCGAGGCGCCTTCCCCCGAAGACGCTCGGTCTTTCGATCCTGTAGTGCGCGACCTGGCGGCCGGATGCACCGGATCGCGTCACACTATCCGTCCAGTTCGACGTCGAGCGACGCCAGTGACAAATTCCTCATCCCTTACAAGCGGGCAATCTGCCCAATCTTCATGGACTGAAGAGCTGCCTTTGGGTCCGGCTTTACCCGCACATGCCCTCCGCGGCGTTTGAACCCTGGAAAGTGGGGGCCGGAGAAGGGCTCCCCGTCGCCGGGGTGCCGCTGCCGCCGTCGCTGCCATTCCCCGAAGTCTTCACGGAGTCGTCACTCTTCTCCTCGTTCTTCTTGTCCTGTGTGGCCGTCTCGTCCGGAGAGAGCGAAACGGGGTTGTCCTCGCGCAGCTGCTCGAAGAGGCTCTTCGCGGCGGGCTGGACGAGTTCGTCGCGATTCGGGTCCTGGACGTACGGCTGTCGCGGCACGGTCAGGAATTGCACCTTTTCCATCGGTACGCTCCGCATGGAGCGTGCCAGTTCGTAAAGGTCGCTGAGAGAGTTCAGCCCCGAGTCGGTGGTGAGGGACTTCGTCGCCGCGTCCAGCACCGGATAGAGCCGGGCCGGATTGAGCAGCACCCCATTGCTCTGCACCTTCTTGAAGAGCGCCCCCAGGAATCGCTGCTGGCGGTCCATGCGCTGGGTGTCACTGCCGTCGCCGATGCCATGGCGGGCCCGTACGAAGCCGAGGGCCTGCTCGCCGTCGAGGGTCTGCCGGCCCGCGGGCAGTTCGAGCCGTGCCTGGACGTCCTTGACCGGCTCGTCGAGGCAGACCTCGACCCCGTCCACCGCGTTCACCATGTCCGTGAAGCCGCTGAAGTCGACCACCATGTGGTGATCGACGCGGATGTCGGTGAGCTTCTCGACCGTACGGATCGTGCAGGCGGCACCGCCGGTCTCGAACGCCCAGTTGAACTGTGCGAACCGGGCCTGGCTCCGGGTGTCGTCGGGCTTGGCGCAGCTGGGTATCTCCACCATCAGGTCGCGCGGTATGGACATGGCCGTCGCGCTCTTCCGGTCCGCCGCGAGGTGCAGCAGGATCGTGGTGTCGGAGCGCTGCGAACCGCCGTCGTCCCGCCCGTACTTGCTGTTTCCGTCGCCGGAGCGGCTGTCGGAGCCGATGAGCAGGATGTTCTGCGCGTCGAGGGCGACCGGGGTGGGGCGTTCCTTCTCGTACGTGTGCAACTCGGCGGCCGCGGAGGTGTCGGTGGTGATGTTTCCGTCGAGCTTCCGGTAGAACCACCAGCCGGCTCCGGCGGTGGCCAGGATGGCGACGGAGGTACCCAGCGCGACCCAACGCAGCCAGTGGCGCTTGGGGTTGGGGCCCGCGGGCGGGGCGGCGGCTTCGGTGTCCTCGCCCTCGGGCCCGGGCGCTCCGGTCGACGGCTGTCTGCCGGACTCGGTGTCCGGTTCGGTCGCCGTGCCAGCACTGTCGGTCACGTCTGCGTCCATCCTTCAAGGCGTCGGCGACGCACTGGGTCGCCGGTTGCAGGGGTAGACGGGCGAGCACCGCGCTTGGTTGTGCCACGGGTCGCAGGTATCGCCGATCACGTAACCGAGGTTGAGCGACGACCCTGGATACAGGGTCCGTTATGTGCCGGATAATATGCTTTGTATGGGTGCTTTCTCAGGTGATTCTCAGCTGGAGCGCCCCCACTTCCGTACTTCCCGCGAGGGCGGGCAGGTTTGGCCGATAGAGGTCTTGCCCACCCGCCACGCGTCACATCGCCCTGTCGGTCACGCGTTCGCTCGTGACGCGCTGTTCGAGCGCCTCCGCCGACAGCTTCCCGGGATTACGGCAGAGCACAACGGATCCGCCCGCCGCCAGCGGCGCGTACAGCCCGGCCGACAGCCCGTCCCAACTGTCGTACGCCAGCCCCGACAGCAGCCGCGAGCCCGGCGTGAGACCGCGCTCCACGGCGTCCGCGCCCGCGCGCGCCACGAGTTGGGCCGCGGACAGCTCCGTACCGCCGACGATCAGCGCGGACTCGTCCGGATCCACCGGCGCGAACGGCGCGAACTGGTCGCCCTGGCCCGGCACCTCGACCGCGTAGTCCACGAAGCCCTCGGGCGGCTGCGGAAAACGGCCGCCCAGCGGACGCAGCGCGAGCGCCACCCGCTCGCCATGACACGCGCGCGCCGCGTCCAGTGTGTCCGGGCCGCTGACCACCAGATCGGCGTCGGCCGGATCACCACCGATCTCGACCGTCACACCGACCGAGGAACAGGCGAGCAGCCACACCGCGCTCTGCCAGTGCGCGGGAAGCAGCAGTGCGAGCCGGTCGCCGGGCGCGGCGGCGAGATCACCCTGGAGCAGATTCGCGGTCTTGGACACCCAATTGGCGAAGGTGGCCACGGACAATTCGACGCGTTCACCGGTGGCATCGTCGTAGAACGTGACCAAGGGGCGGGCCGGGTCTGTGGCGAGAGCGGATCGCAGCAGGTCGGCGGGGGTACGGTCGCTGGAGTTCACCCGGGAAAGGGTACGCCGGGGAGCCGGACGGCCGCCGCCGTACCGGTGACGGGGTACACCGGTTGGACCGACGGGCCGTCAGTTTTCCCGACGGGCGTGGTGGTCGGGTCGCACCCAGGATCGGCACATGCGTGCCTCACTTGTAACCTCGATCGGCGTCGCGTGCACCGCCGCCCTGGTCCTCCCGCTCTCCCCGTCGGGCGCGATGGCCGCCCCACAAGTCCCACAGGCCACACAGCACACGGGGACGCCCGCCGAACCGGGCTCCACCCAGTCGCTCCCCCTGAGCGCGGTCGGCTCGGACCGGTCCTTGGGCGCCGCCGCGGAACAGGGCGTGACCCGGCGCGACGTCAGTCCCTTCTCGCTGCTCGGAGTGGTCTGGGACGACGCCGACGCCGAACTTCACGGCACGGTCCAGGTCCGTACCCGCGCGGCCGGTTCACACCTCTGGTCCGACTGGCAGGAGCTGGAGACGCACAACCACGAGCACGGCGCCGACCTCGGTACGACGGAGGGGGACTCGGGCCACACACGCGGCTCCACCGCCCCGCTCTGGGTCGGTGGCTCGGACGGTGTGGAACTGCGCGTACGGGCCGCCGAGGAGGACGGGAGCGGACGGACACACGCACCGCTGCCGCGCGGGCTACGGCTCGAACTGATCGACCCGGGAGAGGATCCCCAAGGCGCTCAGGACGCCCAGGGCGACAGCGAGCCCGTACCCGACACCGCCATCTCCCCCGAGGGCAGCGGCGATTGGCCCGCACCCGAGGACGCGTACGCGCCGCCGACCAGGGCCGGCACACCGCCCGGTCTCCCCGGCTCCGCGAGGTCGTACGCCGGACCGCGCCCGCGCATCATCTCGCGCAAGGGCTGGGGCGCGGACGAGAGGCTCCGCGAGAAGCAGCTCGGATACTCAAGGACCGTCAAGGTGGCCTTCGTCCACCACAGCGCCACGGGCAACAACTACAGCTGCAAGCAAGCGGCCTCCGTCCTGCGCGGTATCTACCGCTACCACGTCAAGAGCAGTGGCTGGCGCGACATCGGCTACAACTTCGCCATCGACAAGTGCGGAAACGTCTACGAAGGCCGCGCCGGGGGAGTGACGAGGCCCGTACGGGGCGCCCACACCCTCGGTTTCAACACCAACAGCGTGGGCATCGCCGTCCTCGGAACGTACGGCGGCACGAATCCGCGTACCGCCGCGACGACCGCCGTCGCCAAGCTCGCCGCGTGGAAGCTCGGACTGCACGGCGTCAACGCACGCGGCAAGGTCACGCTGACATCCGGGGGCAGCGGAAAGTACGGCAAGGGCAGAAAGGTCAGGCTCAACGCCATCTCCGGGCACCGGGACGGATTCTCCACCGACTGCCCGGGAAACCGGCTCTACGGGAAGCTCAGCGCCGTACGCAAGTCGGCGGGCGGATACCAGCGCCGCTGACGCGAGCGGTCGCGAACACTGGTCGGTTCTGTGTGCGCGTACGTGTATGCATGTACGGACGGAAGCGCCGACCCCAGCAGGAAGCGGAGACGACACGGTGACAGAAGCGATCCTCCTGGTCGGCGGCAAGGGCACCCGGCTACGGCCGCTCACCGCCCGCACCCCCAAGCCGATGGTGCCGGCCGCCGGCGTCCCGTTCCTCACGCACCAGCTGGCACGGGCGCGCGCGGCGGGCGTCGAACACATCGTCCTCGCGACGTCCTATCTCGCCGAGGTCTTCGAGCCGTACTTCGGCGACGGTTCGTCCCTCGGTCTGAGCCTGGAGTACGTGACCGAGCGGGATCCGCTCGGTACGGGAGGCGCCATCCGGAACGTCGCCTCCCGGCTGCACTCCGGGCCCGACGACCCGGTGCTGATCTTCAACGGCGACATCCTGACGGGCCTCGACATCAGGGCGCTCGTGCGGACCCACGCGTCGTCCGGCGCGGAGGTCTCGCTGCATCTGACACGCGTCGAGGACCCACGCGCCTACGGTCTGGTGCCGACCGACGCGAACGGGCGGGTGACGGCCTTCCTGGAGAAGCCGCAGACGCCCGAGGAGATCGTCACCGACCAGATCAACGCGGGCGCCTATGTGTTCCGGCGCTCGGTGATCGACTCCATTCCCGAGGGCCGGCCGGTCTCGGTGGAACGGGAGACCTTCCCGGACCTGCTGGCCGCGGGCGCGCATCTCCAGGGCATGGTCGACTCCACGTACTGGCTGGACCTGGGCACCCCCCAGGCGTTCGTCCGCGGCTCGGCGGACCTCGTCCTCGGCCGCGCCCCGTCCCCGGCGGTCCCGGGCCAGTGCGGCGAACGCCTGATCCTGCCCACGGCCACGGTCGCCCCGGACGCCAAGCTCACCGGCGGCACGGTGATCGGCCAGGCCGCCCTGATCGGCGACGGCGCGCGCGTCGCGGGCAGCGCGATCCTGGACGGCGCGATCGTGGAACCGGGCGCGGTGATCACGAACTCGCTGATAGGCACGGGGGCGCGGGTGGGGGCGCGGGCGGTGCTGTCGGATGTGGTGGTGGGGGACGGCGCGGTGGTGGGAGCGGACAATGAGCTGAGGCAGGGGGTGCGGGTGTGGTGCGACGCGGTGCTGCCGGCGGGGGCGGTGCGGTTCTCCTCCGACGTGTAGGTCCGCTGACGTGTAGGTCTGCGCGGTGAGCCTTCCGGCGGGGGCCGTTGTCCACATGTACCCGCACCTCGCCGGAGGCGCGTCGCCGGAGGTGCACCGTCGGACGGCGAAACGGCGAACCCTTAGTCTCGGGGGTGACCCCGACGCCCCGAGGACCGTGACCGTGGCTGGACGCTTCGCACAACGACCCGTACCCGCTCCCCGCCGCGGGCCCACGACGCACACCGATCACGGCCCCGGGCTGCGTCGCCGGTGGACGCCCCCCGACCCCTACGACCTCGGGCTCGTGCTCGGGCCGCTCAGGCGTGGACCCGCCGATCCGACCTTTCGCGCGTACCCGGACGGTTCCGTGTGGCGGGCCTCCCGGACGCCCGCCGGGCCCGGCACGTTGCGGGTCGTGCGCAGTGGTGGCGTCGTGGAGGCCGAGGCGTGGGGCGAAGGCGCCGCGTGGATGCTGGAGCAGCTCCCGGAGCTGCTCGGCGCGGGCGACGACCCGGACGCGTTCGTCCCCAGGCACCGTCTCGTCGTCGAGGCCCAGCGGCGTCGGCCGGGCCTGCGGCTCTGCCGCACCGGGCTGGTGCTGGAGTCGCTGATCCCGTCCGTGCTGGAGCAGAAGGTCACCACCGTCGAGGCATACCGCGCCTGGCGGATCCTGGTGCGCGAGCACGGCGAGCCCGCCCCGGGGCCGGCCCCGGGACCCGCGCACGAGCGGCTGTACGTCATGCCCGACGCCCGGACCTGGGCGCTGATCCCGTCCTGGGAGTGGCACAAGGCAGGTGTCGACGCCAAGCGCTCCTCGACGATCCTGCGCGCCGTCCGGGTCGCGCGCCGGATGGAGGAGGCCGCGGCGATGGAGCCGGAGCGCGCCGCCGCCCGGCTGGAGCTGATCCCCGGGATCGGCCCGTGGACCGCCGCCGAGGTCGTGCAGCGTTCCAACGGCGCCCCCGACGCGGTCACCGTCGGCGATCTTCATCTCCCCGGCATCATCGGCCACGCGCTCGCGGACGACCGGGACGCCGATGACGCGGCGATGCTCGAACTCCTCGCCCCGTACGCGGGTCAGCGGCACCGCGCGACCCGGCTGATCCTGCTCAGCGGCCGGACCCCGGCCCGCCGGGCGCCCCGGATGGAGGTCCGGAACATCGCCCGGCTGTGAGAACCCGGCTGTGAGAACCCGGATGTGCAAAGACCGGTTACCGCGAAGACCGGCTATCGCACCGTGAGGAAGGACTCCGGCGACCGCGCCGGGCGGTCCTTCGGCGGAGCTGCCGCGTGGCCCACCGCCACCGCGCCCATCGGGTCCCAGTCCGCCGGCAGGTCGAGCACGTCCCGTACGACATCCCGGCAGAACATCGTCGAGGAGACCCACGCGGAGCCGAGCCGCTCACCCGCCAGCGCCACCAGGAAGTTCTGCACGCCCGCGCCCATGGCGACCACGAACATCTCCCGCTCCGCGCCGTCGCGCCGGGCGTCGCCGTAGGTGTGCGCGCCGTCGGTCACCAGGCACGGCACCACCAGATACGGCGCCTTGCGCAGAAGGTCGCCGCGGCGTACCCGTTTGGCGATGGACTCCTCCGGCTTGCCGTCACGGCGCAGGTCCGCGACCCAGGCGTCGCGCATGGCGTCGAGGAGGCGCAGCCGCGACGCGGGTGACTCCAGGAGGACGAACCGCCACGGTGTCGTGTGATGCGGCGCCGGGGCGGTGACGGCGGCCGAGATCGCGCGCCGTACCGCGCCCGGGTCGACCGGCTCGTCCGTGAACTCCCGGACCGTACGGCGCTGGGTGACCGCTTCCCGTACCGCCTCGGACGTGCCGAGCCGGAACATGTCGTCGGCGGCGACCCGCACCATCGCCCGCGCGTCCGTCTCCGTGTCGCCGACGAGGTGGCCCAGGCCGCTCACGACGGCGACCGGCAGCCCCTCGGCCTTGCCTTTCACCAGGTCACCGGCGGCGGCCAGTTCGTCGGCGAGGGCGATGACGGTCGCGTTCAGCGGATTGCCCTGGGCATCGGTACCGCCGCGCAGATCCTCCAGCACGCGCACGCCCGCGGCCCCGATCGCCACATCGGTGAGGCCGTTGCGCCAGGGCCGCCCGAACGTGTCGGTGACGATCACCCCGACGTCCACACCGAGCGCGTCCCGCAGCCCCTCCCGTATCGCCCGGGCGGAGGCGTCGGAGTCCTCCGGCAGCAACAGCACTGTTCCGGCGGTGGTGTTGGAGGCGTCGACCCCGGCCGCCGCCATGACCAGACCCTGCTTGTTCTCGACGATACGGAGGGGCCCGCGCCGCGCGACGACCCGTACGGTCTCCGCGTCGATGGCCGCCTCACGGTCCGTGGCCGTGAGTATCCGGCCCTCCGCCTTGGAGACGATCTTCGAGGTGACCAGCAGGACATCGCCGTCCACCAGCCCGGGCCCGGCGGCCACCATCAGCTTGACGAGGTCGTCGCCCGGCCGGACCTCCGGCAGTCCTGGCAGGGCACGGACGCGGTACGACGTCATGCCCGTACCTCCTCGGCCAGCGCCAGCGCCTCACGGGCCATCGCGGCGGTCGCGTCCAGGTCCGTCATCATCAGGGGGACGGCCCGGCTGCGGATCCCCGCGCTCTCGATCCCGGCCACGGCCGCGGAGTCCACGGTGTCGACCAGCCAGCCGTCGAGCAGCCCCGAGCCGTAGTGCAGGGCGACGGCCTGGGCCGTCGCCTCGACGCCGATCGCGGCGAGCACCTTGTCGGCCATCCCGCGCACCGGCGCGTTCCCGACGATGGGGGAGAGGCCGACGACCGGGACGCCCGCCTCGGCGATGGCCTCCCGGATACCCGGCACGGCCAGGATCGTGCCGATGCTGACCACGGGGTTGGACGGCGGGAAGAGGATGACGTCGGCCGCGGCGATCGCCTCCAGCACCCCCGGCGCCGGCTTGGCCTGGTCGGCGCCGACCGGGACGACCGCCTGGGCGGCCACGGACGCCCGCATCTTCACCCAGTACTCCTGGAAGTGCACGGCCTTGCGCTCGCCGTCCACATCGACGGCGACATGCGTCTCGACGCGGTCGTCGGACATGGGCAGCAGCCGTACGCCGGGCTTCCAGCGGGCACAGAGCGCCTCGGTGACGGCGCTCAGCGGATAGCCCGCGCCGAGCATCTGCGTACGGACGATATGCGTGGCGAAGTCGCGGTCGCCGAGGCCGAACCACTCGGGGCCCACGCCGTACGCCGCCAGCTCGGTCTTGACCTGGAACGTCTCGTCCGTACGTCCCCAGCCCTGTTCTTCATTGATGCCACCGCCGAGGGTGTACATCACCGTGTCGAGGTCGGGGCAGACCTTCAGCCCGAACAGATGGATGTCGTCACCGGTGTTGCCGATCACCGTGACGTCCGCGTCCGGCGCGGCCTGCTTGAGGCCGCGGAGGAAACGGGCGCCGCCGATACCGCCGGCCAGAACCACAATGCGCATGCCCCAAAGGATGTCAGGCCGGTACGACATCCTGCGCCGCCGGGGCGCAGCGCGCGGAATGCATGGGCATCTCGGTCAGACCCGGGTAGTAGATATGCAGACTCACGGCCGGTTCGATCGCGTCATTGACCACCTCATGGACATAGCCCGGCGCGAACACCCGCTGCGCGCCCGGCGCGAGGGTGCGGCTCCCGCTCCCCGAACGCTCCGTCAGCTCACCCGCGAGCACGGTCAGTACACCCGAGGACCGGCCGTGGTCATGTGATCCGCTGCTCTGGCCGGGCACCCAGGAGAGCAGCCACACCTCATAACCGGGACCCGTGCGCAGCCGGTGGTACCAGCGGCTGGTGGCGTCGTACTGGACGAGCGGGGCCCACTGCGCGCGGTCGGCGGCGAGGGCGCGCGCGAGGCCCGCGAACTCGGCCACCGTCGCCGGGTGCTCCCGGGCGGGCTGGAGAAGGTGCGGGACCTCAAGGAGGTCGCCGGCGATCTGGAGGTCGCTGTCGCTGTTCATGGGGCGGTGGTTCCTCGGCAGTAAGAAAGGGGCTGCGGCGGGGACGCGACGGGTGCGCGGAATCGCACGGGAGACGCGGGGAAGACGCATGGGAGATCACACGAGGGTGATCAGCGGGAGTGGAGTGGAGCGGACGGCCGGAGCCCGGAGGCGTCAACAGCAGACGGAGCTGGAACAGCGACAGCGGGCCCGGAGAGCGCTGCGGTATCCACGGAGGTGGGTCGCGGTGGGCGCGGGGTTCGCTGACATGGATCCAAAGGTTGCGAATCCGGTTACGGATGTCAACTCAATGTCCGATTTGGCCGCAATGTTTCACCTCATCCGGTTGATCCGGTCGCGGAGTGGTTTGCATGGCGGTGGACGCGGACACATCGGGCAGCGACTGTGCTCGTAAACACCTTCGCGCCCCTCGTGATCAGACTGTGATCCGGATCGCTTCCGGGGGGTGATCCGCAACAAGGTTGCGGTTTTCGACGTCTCTCCTGTCGAGAAGGAGGTGGGTGCGAACAGGCCAGTGGCATGTGTCAGGTTTTTGGTGATTTGAACACTTTCCGCATAGCCTTGGTTCCGCAGAGTGAATACCGGGCCCAATAGCAGATCTCGGCTTGACCTGGCCGGAGCCACACACTTGTAATTTCACTCGTGTCGTTCGGCCGAAATCGATAGCGGCCACATCACGGGGACGCAAAAGACAGACGAGGGGCGCACATGACCGAGCTGTTCCAGCAACTGCTGGTCGAGGACGCGGACGAGGAACTCGGCTGGCAGGAGCGCGCCTTGTGCGCCCAGACAGATCCCGAGTCCTTCTTCCCCGAGAAGGGCGGTTCCACGCGTGAGGCCAAGAAGGTCTGTCTCGCCTGTGAGGTCCGATCCGAATGCCTTGAGTATGCCCTTGCCAATGACGAGCGATTCGGTATCTGGGGCGGCTTGTCGGAACGTGAACGGCGCCGACTGAAGAAGGCCGCGATCTGACCGCCGCCTTGCCGGTCCGGTCGCGGTGGCCGGGGCCGAAGACCGGCCGGTCGCCCGGAACGACCGGCACCACTTCCTACGTATGGCACGGTCCGCAGTCTGCACCTCCCCGCAGACGGCGGACCGTTGTGTTTCCCGCCCGTCCGCCGCCCCTCCCCCCTACCGTTAGTGTGGGGCCCCGTCCGAGACGCTCCCACGCCCCTTCGGGGCGACCCCCCGGCCGGAGGGCCCGCTACCTCAATGTCCCCCACCACCGCCGCGTTCGTTTCCGCCACCGCCAGCGCCCCCGAGTTCCCGCGGCACGTCGTGACCGCGGTGCTCGTCGCCCACGACGGTGCGCGCTGGCTGCCCGACGCCCTCGCCGGGCTGCTGGGCCAGGAACGACCCGTACAGAACGTCATGGCAGCCGACACCGGCAGCGCCGACGACTCCGCCCGGCTGCTCACCGAAGCGCTCGGCCAGGACCGCGTCCTGCATCTCGCGCGCCGGTCCGGATTCGGTACGGCCGTGGAGGAGGCGGTACGCACCGCCGGGGTGCTCACGCCCGACGACCTGCCCTATCTGAAGCGGCCCAGCGGCTGGGACCCGGTGACCCGGAGCTGGCGCGACGACACGTACGACATGCCCGAACTGCCGCACGGCGAACCGGTGCAGTGGCTCTGGCTCCTCCACGACGACTGCGCGCCCGACCCCGACGCGCTCGCCGAGCTGCTGCGCGTCGCCGACTCCGACCAGTACGCGGCGGTCGTCGGACCCAAACTGCGCGGCTGGTACGACCGCAAGCAACTCCTCGAAGTCGGCGTCTCCATCGCCAACAGCGGACGCCGCTGGACCGGACTCGACCGGCGCGAACAGGACCAGGGCCAGCACGACCAGGTCCGTACCGTCCTCTCCGTCTCCAGCGCCGGCATGCTCATCCGGCGCGACGTCTGGGACGAACTCGGCGGCTTCGACCGCCGGCTCCCGCTGATGCGCGACGATGTGGACCTGTGCTGGCGCGCGCACGCCGCGGGCCACCGGGTGCTCGTCGCCCCAGACGCCGTCCTGCGGCACGCCGAGGCCGCCGCCCGGGAGCGCCGTACGGTCGACTGCGCGGGCCGCTCCGTCGTCAACCCGCACCGCGTCGACAAGGCCGGCGCCGTCTACACCATGCTCGTCAACGCGCGGGCCACCGTCCTGCCCTACGTACTGCTCCGTCTTGTCGTCGGCACCCTGCTGCGCACCCTCGCCTATCTCGTGGGCAAGGCGCCGGGCCAGGCCGTCGACGAGGTGATGGGGCTCTTCGGGACCCTGCTGCGGCCCGGCCGGATCATCAGCGCGCGACGGCAGCGCGGCAAGGGCGTCGTCGAGGCGGCCGAGCTGCGTCCGCTCTTCCCGCCGCCCGGCGCCACGGTCCGGGCCACCGTCGAGCAGATCGCCGGCAGCCTCGGCGGCGACTCGGACGCCGACGCGGGCGGCTCACGGCACGGCGCCGTTGAGTCGGGGCCCGGCGGTGACGAAGCCGACTTCATGGAGATCGAGCAGTTCGCCCGGCTGAAGAAGCTCGCGCACAAGCCGGGCCCCGTCCTCTTCGGGATCCTGCTGCTCGTCTCGCTCATCGCCTGCCGCGGACTCTTCGGCGGCGGCGCGCTCGCGGGCGGGGCGCTGCTGCCCGCGCCCGCCGAGGTCGCCGACCTCTGGTCGCGCTACGCCGACGGCTGGCATCCCGTCGGTACGGGCGTCACCGAGACCGCGCCCCCCTATCTCGCCGTACTCGCCGCGCTCTCCGCGCTGTTCCTCGGCTCCACCGGCTTCGCGCTGACCCTCCTTCTCGTCTGCTCGGTCCCGCTGGCCGGAGTCACCGCCTACTTCGCCTCACGGCCGCTGGTCGAATCGCGGCTGCTGCGCGCCTGGGCGAGCATCGCGTACGCCTTCCTGCCCGCCGCGACCGGCGCACTGGCCACCGGACGGCTCGGTACGGCCGTACTCGCCGTCCTGTTGCCGCTGATCGCCCGGTCCGCTGTCGCCGCCTACGGGATGCGCGGCGGGGCGGGCGGCGTCGCGAGCGGGGAGAGCCGCGGCAGCTGGCGGGCCACCTGGGCGTACGCCTTCCTGCTGACGTTCGCGATGGCCTTCACCCCGGTCGTATGGCCCGTGGCGCTGCTGCTCGGCCTCGGTGTCCTGGCGCTGCGCCGCGACGACCTCGCCGCGTACGGGCCGCGGGTGCTCGCCGGGCTCGGCACACCACTGCTGCTGCTCGCGCCCTGGTCGCTCTCGCTGCTCACCTCGCCGTCCGCCTTCCTCCAGGAGGCGGGGCTGGAGTTCGGTACGGGAACGGCCTCCGCGCTCGATCTGCTCGGTATCAGCCCCGGCGGTCCCAAGGCCGCCGGCGGCATTCTGCTGATCGGGATCGTGCTCGCCGCGCTGGCGGCGCTGCTGCGCGGTGAGCGGCAGTTCGCGATCCGCTCGGCCTGGGTCGTCGCGATCCTCGCGCTGGTCTTCGCCGTACTCACCAACAACTCCGGCTGGGCCGGACCCGCCACGCTGCTCTACGGACTCGCGCTGATCGCGGCGGCCGTGCTCGGCGCGGACGGCGCCCGGGAGCGCGTCGCCGCGGAGAGCTTCGGCTGGCGCCAGCCCGTCGCCGTACTCATCGCCGTCGCGGCGGGCCTCGCCCCGCTGCTGGCCGCCTTCGGCTGGATGATCAGCGGCGCGTCCGGACCGCTGGAGCGCCGCGACCCGGTCCAGGTCCCCGCGTTCGTCGCGGAGGAGAGCATCACCCGCGACCAGCCGCGCACGCTCGTCCTCGGCGGTACGTCGGCGGCCGAGGTCTCGTACTCGCTGGTGCGCGGCTCGGGCGGGCGGCTCGGTGACGCCGAGCTGACCGCGTCGGGCGGCGGCGATCCCCGGCTCGACAAGGTCGTCGCCAACCTCGTAGCGGGCTCCGGCGCCGACCAGACCGACCAGCTCAGTGGCTTCGCGATCCGCTATGTACTCGTACGGGACGGTGTGCCGCGGCAGACCAGCCGGGTCCTGGACGCCACCCCGGGGCTGACCCGGCTGAGCCAGCTGGACGGCAGCGCGCTGTGGCGCGTCGACCGGCAGATCTCACGGGCAACGATCGTCGACGGCAAGGGCGAGGGCGAGCCGCTGGCCGTCGCGTCCGAGCCGGTCGAGGCACACACGAAGATCCCGGCCGGCGCTTCCGGACGGGTGCTGCGGATCGCCGACCGGGCCGCCGAGGGCTGGCAGGCCACGCTCGACGGCAAGGTGCTGACGAAGAAGACCGTCGACGGCTGGGCCCAGGGCTTCGAACTGCCCGCCGAGGGCGGCCGTCTGGACCTCACCTACGAGGACCCGATCACGCACACCGCGTGGATCTGGGCACAGGGCGCGCTCGCCGTCGTCCTGCTGGTGCTCGCTCTGCCGGGACGTCGCCGGGAGATCGACGACGACCTGCCCGACGAGGACATCGAGATCCCGGCGCAGGCGTTGGCGGGCGACGGCCGGCGCGCGCGCAGGCTGCGTGCGGCGGCGGAGGCCGAGGCGGACGGACCGGGCCCGGAGTCCGGGCCGGGAGCCGAAACGGGCGGGACGGTCAGGACGGGCGGGATGGCCGAGACGAGGGAGACGGGGGAGACCGGCGAGTACGCGACCGCGCAACAGCCGGCCGTTCCGCCGGCGCCCGCCGCGCCCGGGGCGCCTGTTGAGGAGCCGTACGGCGGCGGGCAGGGCCAAGTCGGCCGGGACGAGCAGCAGTCGGCTTACGGGGCCGTGCCCGAGCAGCCCGCGTACGGCGAGTGGGACGCCACCGCCTACTCGGGCGCGGAGTACCCGCAGGGCCAGGCCCAGTACCCGAACGAGCAGCAGTACGGCGAGCAGTACGGCGAGGGCCAGTACCAGCAGCCGTATCAGCAGTACCCGGCGGACCCGTACCAGGAGGGCCAGTACCCCGCCGGCCAGTATCAGGAGGGCCAGTACCAGGGCGGACAGCACCAAGCCGGCCAGTACCAAGGGGAGGGCCAGTACCAGGGGGAAGGGCAGTACCAGGGAGGGCAGTACGACCCCTCGCAGTACGACCCGTACGGCTACGGGCAGCAGCCCCCGCAACCCCAGCAGCCCCCGCAACCCCCCGGGCCCCAGCAGCCCTACGCCGACGGCACGGAGAACGCACAGCGCCAGCGCCCCGACGGGAGCAGTAACCAGTGAACCGTACGACCCTCTCCCTCATCGCGGCCGCCACCGCCCTCGCCGCCGTCACCGGCTTCGCCGCCCTGTCCGCGCCCGACACGGGCGGCACGGCGGCTGCCCTGACCGCCGCCCGGCTGCCCGTGGAGCGCACCAGCCAGCTCTGCCCGGCGCCGAGCGTCTCGGACGTCGCGGAGACGACGTACACCTCCATCACACCGGCGGGCACGGCGGACAGCGGTACGGGCGGCTCGGCCGAACTGGCCGAGTCCGTCGTCACCTTGGTCGACGCCGCCGACACGGGCGCCTCCGACGACAAGGCGAAGGACGGGACGGACGCGGAGGGCGCGAAGAAGGACCCGGCGAAGGACAAACCGTTCGTCAGTCTGAAGGAGCCCGGCACACCCGTCTCCGTCGAGGCGAGCGGCGCCGAGGCACCCGCTCTCGTCGGCACCGCCACTGGCCGGTTCGCGCCCGGCTGGACCACCCAGCAGACCACCACGGTCGGCGTCGGTGACGCGCGCGGAGTGCTCGGCCTGAGCTGCACCGCCCCGGACACGGACTTCTGGTTCCCCGGCGCGAGCACGGAGAGGTCGCGCCAGGACTACGTCCATCTCACCAACCCCGACGACACCGCGGCCGTCGCCGACATCGAGCTGTACGGGAATGACGGCGCGGTCAAGTCGGAGGTGGGCGAGGGCATTCCGGTGCCCGCCAGGTCCAGCGTGCCGGTGCTGCTCTCCACCCTGACCACCGCGGCCGCGGCCGATGTGACCGTCCATGTCACCACCCGCTCCGGCCGGGTCGGCGCGGCGGTGCGCGTCGCGGACGCGGCGGGGGGCAGCGACTGGCTGGCCGCCGCGGCGGATCCGGCGGCGCGGCTGGTACTGCCCGGAATCCCGGCGGACGCCACCGACGTAAGGCTCGTGGCGTTCGCGACGGGCTCCGACGACGCCGATCTGAAGGTGCAACTGGCGGGCGCCGAAAGCACGATCACCCCGGCGGGCAGCGAGAGTCTGCATATCAAGTCGCAGATGACGGCGACCCTCGAACTGGCGGACATCACCAAGGGCCAGGCCGGTTCGCTGATCCTCTCCCCGGCGGAGGGCGCGCGTCCGGCCCCGGTGGTCGCGGCGCTGCGTGTGGTGCGCGGCAAGGGCGAGAAGCGGGAGATCGCGTTCATCCCGGCGACCGCGTCGATCGCGTCGCGGTCGACCGTCGCCGACAACCGGGCCAAGGGCTCGACGCTCTCGCTGACCGCGCCGGGCGCGACCGCGAAGGTCAAGGTCACGGCCTCGGCGGGTACCGGGGGCGGCGAGCCGGCCGAGAAGACGTACACGGTCAAGGGCGGTACGACCCTGGCGGTCACACCGCCGGTGCCGGGCGGGCTGAAGGGCTCGTACGCGCTGACGGTCGAGCCGGAGCCGGGCGGCGGCCCGGTCCACGCGGCGCGCACGCTGGAGCTGCCGGAGGACGGTGTCCCGATGTTCACGGTCCAGACGCTGCCGGACGACCGGGGGACCGTGTCCGTACCGAAGGCCAGGGAGGACCTGTCGATCCTGGACGACGGCAGCTAGGCCGGGGCCTGGACAACCGGCAGCCAGGTCAGGGCCTGGACGAGTAAGTCCGAAGCAGCGTCGTCCGCCCGGGGGCGGGCCCGGTGGCGTCCGGGTCCGCCCTCACTCCTGTCCGTACCGGGGATCGACGGACTCGGGCGCCAGCCCCAGCAGTTCCGCGACCTGCTCGACCACGACCTCGTGCACCAGCAGCGCGCGGTCGTCGCGGTTCTTCGTACGGATCTCCACGGGCCGCCGGTAGATCAGGATCCGCGCCGGGTGGTCCTTCCCGGCCGGGACCGAGCTGCCGAGCGGCACGGTGTCGTCCTGCGGGGTCGGCACCTCCATGACCAGGAAATCCACCTCGGCCAGCTGGGGCCAGCGCCGCTCAAGCCGGTCCACCGAGTCCCGCACGAGATCGCGGAAGGACTCGGAGCGGCTGGTCGACAGCGGCACCTGGGGCGGGGCGACGGGCCCACGCATACCGCGGCCGTGACGGTCGCGGCGGCGCGGCCGTGGTTCGGTCGGGCGGGGCGGTACAGGACTGTCCATCACTGACGCAGGGTAGCCCTCCCCGCGCCGCCGATATCGCGGCTACCGCCCGCCTCGTACGGCATGTCGCATATTGAGCATTCCGGCCAAGCTTGCGCTCGATTCCAGGCGTCCCCGCGATCACCGCCCTCGCTGTCATTGACGGCTTTTGTCCCAAGTCATGACTGTGTAACGGAGTGTCGCCACTCGGTCACTTCTCTTTCCATGCAGGTCAGGGCAGTTACTTCCGGCCAAGTTGGGTGGGATATCACGCCGCGACACGGGGGAGTGACCTGGTGGAGAGTCGTCGCGGCCCGCTCAAGAGTGCGGTACCGTCCAACATCGTGAGCCCTGTACGTCGCTGTTCGCGCACCGCGTGCGGCCGCCCTGCTGTCGCGACACTGACGTACGTCTATGCCGACTCGACCGCGGTCCTCGGCCCGCTCGCCACCTACGCCGAGCCCCATTGCTACGACCTGTGTGCGGAACACAGTGAGCGGCTGACCGCTCCGCGTGGCTGGGAGGTCGTCCGCCTGACGGACGGCTCGGCCCCGGCGCGCCCCAGCGGTGACGATCTGGAGGCGCTCGCCAACGCCGTACGCGAGGCGGCGCGTCCGCAGGAGCGCGCGGCGGGGGGCGGTGGCAACGGCGCGCGCGGGGCGGATTCGACCGAGGGCGGGCGCCGGGGGCATCTGAGGGTGCTGCGCTCTCCTGAGCCCTGACCTCGCCGGGCTCCGAGTCCCGCTGGTCCTGAGCCTCGGGTCCTGAGTCCTGGCCGTCGGGCTCGTCGCCTCATCGGCATCTTTTCCGGTACGGATCCTGTACGGACCATTGACCTCACCTTGGCATGGACACGAGCATTCCTCCAGCCGTGAGAGATCAGTTTCCGTATCGCGGAATCCGGAGGACTGTCGTGTACGTACAGCAACTGGAACCCGTCGCCGATTCGCTCGCCCTCTCCGCCCTTGTCGCCGCCCTCCCGCTGGCCACCGTACTGATCCTGCTCGGTGCCCTCCGGATGAAAGCCCATCGCGCGGGGGTCATCGGTCTCGCCGTCGCCGTGGTGGTGGGCTGGATCATCTTCGGTATGCCTCTCGGCCAGACCCTCTCGGCCGGTGCCCAGGGAGCGCTCTTCGGGCTCTTCCCGATCATGTGGATCGTCGTCAACGCCCTCTGGGTGTACCGGATGACGGTCCGTACGCAGCACTTCGACATCCTGCGGCGGTCCTTCGGGCGTCTCTCCGACGACCCCCGTATCCAGGCACTCGTCATCGCCTTCTGCTTCGGCGCGCTGCTCGAAGCGCTCGCGGGCTTCGGGGCGCCGGTGGCCATCTGTTCGGTGATGCTGGTGGCGCTCGGCTTCTCGCCGGTCAAGGCCGCCGTCGTCTCGCTCGTCGCCAACACCGCGCCCGTGGCGTTCGGCGCGATGGGCACCCCCGTGGTGACGCTCGCGCAGGTCACCGATCTGCCGCTGGACACCGTCGCCTCGGTCGTCGGCCGGCAGACCCCGCTGCTCGCGCTCGTCGTACCGCTCGTACTGGTCTGGCTCGTCGACGGCCGGCGGGGGCTGCGCGAGACGTGGTTGCCCGCCCTGGCATGCGGAATCGCCTTCGCCGCCGCGCAGTTCGCCGCCGCCAATTACGTCTCCGCCCAACTCGCCGACATCGGCGCCGCGCTGGCCGGAGCGGCGGCGCTGGTGGCCGTCCCCTCGGCGCGTCGGCCCGCGGCGGAGCCGGTGCGCGCCGCGGTGCTCACGGGCGTACGGAGCGAGGACCTGGACCGCGAGGACCCGCGCCCCGAAGTGCTGCGCGCCTACGCTCCGTACGCACTGATCGTGGTGATCTTCTCCGTCGCACAGATCCCGCCGGTCAAGGAGACGCTGGCCAAGGCGACGAGGGTGTTCGACTGGCCGTTCCTCGACGCCGCGGACCCGGACGGGAACCGCGTCGGCGCCAATGTCTTCTCCCTGCCCCTCGTCGCGACCGGTGGCACGCTCGTACTGCTTGCCGGACTCTTCACGGCTGTCGTCCTCGGCGTACGCGCGGGGGACGCGGCGCGGGAGTGGGCGGCGACCGTGTACGAACTGCGGTACGCGATCCTCACCGTCACGTCCGTACTGGCCCTCGCGTACGTCATGAATCTCTCCGGACAGGCGGGCACCATCGGCCACTTCGTCGCCGCGGCGGGCGCGGGACTCGCGTTCCTCTCGCCGATCCTGGGGTGGTTCGGCGTCGCGGTCTCGGGCTCGGACACCTCGGCCAACGCCCTCTTCGGCGCGCTGCAGGTGACGGCGGCGGCCCAGTCCGGCCTGTCGCCCGAACTGCTGGCCGCGGCGAACAGCTCCGGGGGAGTGCTCGGCAAGATGATCTCGCCGCAGAACCTGACGATCGCGTGCGCGGCGGTCGGACTCGCGGGCAAGGAAGGGGATCTGCTGCGCAAGGTACTGCCCTGGAGCCTGGGGCTGTTGCTGGTGATGTGCCTCATCGTGCTGGGGCAGAGCACCGCGGTGCTGGGGTGGATGCTTCCTTGAGGGCCTTGAGGGCCTGGTGCGTGTCGCCGAGGTTTAGGGACTTACGGCTGTCCGCCGGACCGTCGACAGGTCGCCGACGGGTAGTTTGAACCGACCGCAGCGGATCGCGGCGGGCCCCGCTGACCGCGGTGACAGGAACTTCTGGAGGCGTTGGCCGTGGCCGATTTGTCGCAGATCGTGAAGGCGTACGACGTGCGAGGGGTGTACCCGGATCAACTGGACGACCGCCTCGCGGAACTCTTCGGCGCCGCCTTCGTCGAGGTCACCGGCGCCGAGGCGATCGTGATCGGCCATGACATGCGGCCCTCCTCGCCCGGTCTGGCGTCGAGCTTCGCCCGGGGCGCCGTCTCGCGCGGAGCCGACGCCACGATCATCGGACTGTGCTCCACCGACCAGCTGTACTACGCGTCGGGGGACATGGATCTGCCGGGCGCGATGTTCACCGCCTCGCACAACCCCGCCCAGTACAACGGCATCAAGATGTGCCGGGCCGGCGCGGCGCCGGTCGGCCAGGACACGGGGCTGGCGGAGATCCGCGCGCTGGCCGAGGGCTGGCTGGCGGACGGCGCCCCGGCCTCGGCCACCAAGCCGGGACACCTCAGGCAGCGGGACACGCTCACCGACTACGCCGGGTATCTGCTGTCCCTGGTCGATGTTTCGGCGATCCGCCCGCTGAAGGTCGTCGTGGACGCGGGCAACGGCATGGGCGGGCACACCGTCCCGACGGTCTTCGCGGAGCTGCCGCTCGATGTGGTGCCGATGTACTTCGAGCTGGACGGTACGTTCCCGAACCACGAGGCCAACCCGCTGGACCCGAAGAACATCGTGGACCTCCAGGCCCGCGTCCTGGCCGAGGGCGCCGACCTGGGACTCGCCTTCGACGGTGACGCCGACCGCTGCTTCGTCGTCGACGAGCGGGGCCACGGCGTCTCCCCGTCGGCGATCACCGCCCTGGTCGCGGCGCGCGAGCTGGCCAAGCACCCCGGCGGCACGATCATCCACAACCTGATCACCTCCTGGTCGGTCCCCGAGGTCGTCAGGGAACACGGCGGCACGCCCGTGCGTACCCGCGTCGGACACTCCTTCATCAAGCAGGAGATGGCCGCCAGGGGAGCGGTCTTCGGGGGCGAGCACTCCGCGCACTACTACTTCCGCGACTTCTGGAACGCCGACACGGGCATGCTCGCGGCGCTCCACGTCCTGGCGGCGCTCGGCGGCCAGCGGGCACCACTGTCCGAACTGGTCGCCTCGTACGACCGCTACGCGGGCTCCGGCGAGATCAACTCCACGGTCGACGATCAGACGGCCCGCACGGCGGCGGTACGCGCGGCCTTCGCCTCCCGCGACGGCGTCACGTTCGACGAACTGGACGGACTGACGGTGACGGCCGCGGACTGGTGGTTCAACCTCCGCGCCTCCAACACGGAGCCGCTGCTGCGCCTGAACGTCGAGGCGCGCGACGAGGCGACGATGGAGCGCGTCAGGGACGAGGCGCTGGCGCTGATCCGCGCGTAGGCCGCCGCCGGCCCGCACGTCCTCAGCGGTCGGTCCCGGTCGGCGCGTCCGCGGACGTCGGTCTTCCGCCGTCGGCCCTCGGGCCCGGTCTCCGGGCCGGGGGGCGCGTCCTCTTCCCCTGTCCCGTTCCCCGTCCCGGACCGCGTACGGCGCACGACGGCCGGTCCCCGCCTGACAGCGCCCGGCGGTACGCTGACATGGCCCGATCCACCCGCACGAAGGGACCTCATCCCCATGCCGCTCGAAGCCGGCCTTCTGCAGATCCTCGCCTGCCCGGCCTGCCACGCGCCGCTCAGCGACCGCACCGCGGCCGAGACCCCCGAGCTGATCTGCACCGGCGAGGACTGCGGCCTGGCCTATCCGGTACGGGACGACATCCCGGTCCTCCTCGTCGACGAGGCACGCCGCCCCGCCTGACCAAGCAAGCGCTGCCCACAACGCCCCGCGCCCCGTGCCCGCGAGGCCCCGCGCCCGGCGATCGGAGGCCCATCCCCATGCTCGACGAGTCGTTGCTCGACGCTCCCGACGCCCTGGCGCGAGCCGACCGCGACGGTCTGCTGCGCGGCGCCGCTGAGGCCGGAGCGCGAGTACGCACCGCCCTCCGGCACACCGCGGAGGCCGGCATCGCCGGACTCGCGCCGGAAGGCCGCCCGCGTGCCGTACTGATCGCCGGTTCCGGTGCCGCCGCGACCGGCGTCGCCGATCTGATCACCGCGCTCGCCGCGAACGCCGCGCCCGTCACCCGGCTCCGCCCCACCGGCGTCGCCGCCGCGGCGGGCGCGCTGCGCTGGGCGCTCCCGGGCTGGGCGGGCCCCGTGGATCTGCTGCTGATCGCCACCACGGAAGGCAGCGAGCCGGGCCTCTCCCTCCTCGCCGAGCAGGCCTACCGCCGCGGCTGTACGGTCGTCGCCGTCGCCCCGCGCCAGTCGCCGCTGAGCGAGATCGTCGGCGGGACGCACGGACTGATGGTCCCGATGGCGACGGCACCGAACGGCCAGAACGGCGCCTACGGCCAGAACGGCTCGTACGGTCAGTCCGTTGAGCCCGGCCAGTACGGACGCGACGGCTCCGATGAGCCGTACGAGCCCGAAGGGACGCCGGCGGCCGGCCCCGGCGCGCTCTGGGCCCTGCTCGTCCCGCTGCTCGCGCTCCTGGACCGGGTCGGGCTGCTCACCGCGCCGGCCGAGACCCTCCAACTCGTCGCCGACCGGCTGGACCGCACCGCCGAACGCTGCGGCCCGGCCATCGTGACGTACAGCAACCCGGCCAAGACCCTCGCCGCCGAGCTGGCCGACAGCCTCCCGCTGATCTGGACGGAGGGCCCGGTCGCCGCCCCCGCGGGGCGCCGCTTCGCCGCCGTACTTGCCGAACTGACCGGCCGTCCCGCCCTCGCAGCCGAACTGCCCGAAGCCCTCACGGCGCACAGCGCGCTGCTCGCCGGTCACTTCGCGGGCGGCGCCGCCGACCCCGACGACTTCTTCCGCGACCGGGTCGAGGAGCCCCAGGCGTGGCGCGCCCGTGTCATCCTGCTCCGGGACCGCCCGGCCGGCGGACTGACCGCGGCCCCCGCCGCCCGCGAACTCGCGCTCGGCCATGACACGGCCATCAGCGAACTGGAGCCCGAGGAGGGCAGCGAGCTGGAGGCCCTGGCCGAGCTGGTCGCCGTCACCGACTTCGCCACGGTCTATCTGGCCCTCGCCGGGGCCGCCCCCGAGTAAGCCGGATCCGGCTCCGCGCGACCATGAGCCCCACTCGGACCCGGAACCAGACCCGGACTCACTTTCACCTTCACCACACCTTCACTGTCGCCACATCCATGCGCCACCGCGTGTCGTCGCTCCGTCACCCCGTACGAGAAAGCTCACCCCATGGACCGCCTCTCCAACACTGTGCGCCCCTACGCCTGGGGCTCGACGACCGCCATCCCGGAGCTGCTCGGCACCGCTCCCACGGGCGAGCCCCAGGCCGAGATGTGGATGGGCGCCCACCCGGGAGCGCCGTCCCGACTCGACCGGGGGCATGACTCCGGTGAACAGGCGCTCTCCGCCGTCATCGACGCCGACCCCGAGGCGGAACTCGGCGCGGCGGCGGTCAGGAAGTTCGGCCCCCGGCTGCCGTTCCTCCTCAAGCTCCTGGCCGCCGGCTCCCCGCTCTCCCTCCAGGTCCACCCCGACCTCGCCCAGGCGAAGGAGGGGTACGAGGCGGAGGAGCGGCGCGGCGTCCCGATCGACGCGCCCCACCGCAACTACAAGGACGCCAACCACAAGCCCGAGCTGATCTGCGCGCTCACCCCCTTCGACGGCATGTGCGGCTTCCGCGCCCCGGAGGCGAGCGCCGAACTGCTCGCGCGGCTGGCCATCGACTCGCTCAAGCCGTACGTCGATCTTCTGCGCGCCCACCCCGAAGAAGCCGCGCTGCGCGAGGTGCTGACCGCCGTCCTCACCGCCGATCCGGACGAGATGGCCGCCACCGTCACCGAGGTCGCCGCGGCGGCGGACCGGCTCGGCGGGGACTACGCCCCGTACGCGTCGATCGCCCACCACTACCCGGGCGACCCCGGCGTCATCGCCGCCATGCTGCTCAACTACGTACAACTCCAGCCGGGCGAGGCGCTCTTCCTCGGCGCGGGCGTCCCGCACGCCTATCTCAGCGGTCTCGGCGTCGAGATCATGGCCAACTCGGACAACGTCCTGCGCTGCGGACTCACCCCCAAGCACGTGGACGTGCCCGAGCTGCTCCGTATCGTCCGCTTCGAGGCGAGCGACCCCGGCGTCCTGCGCCCGGAGGCGTCACCCTCGGGCGAGGAGCTGTACGAGACGCCCATCGACGAGTTCAGGCTCTCCCGCTACACCCTCGCGCCCGGTGCCGAGCCGCGCGACCTCACCGCCGCGACGCCCCAGATCCTGCTCTGCACGGCGGGCACGCCGCAGGCGAACGACATCGAGCTCGCCCCAGGCGGTTCGGTCTTCGTCGCGGCGGGCGAGAAGGCCGAACTGTCCGGTACGGGCACGGTGTTCCGGGCCACAGTGGTGGTCTGATGTACCGGCCGTCCCGGCGGCTGCAACAATGTCCCGCCGTACCGCGGCGCCAGGGCCGCGCCACCGATGAAGGGACACCTCGCACCCAATGAGCGCGTCAGGCGGAACCAAGGCGATCGTGGCGGCGCTCGGCGCCAACTTCGCGATCGCAGTAGCCAAGTTCGTGGCGTTCCTCTTCAGTGGTTCGTCCTCGATGCTCGCGGAGAGCGTGCACTCCGTCGCGGACGCGGGCAACCAGGGGCTGCTGCTCCTCGGCGGCAAGAAGGCGAAGCGCGAGGCGACCCCGCAGCACCCCTTCGGCTATGGCCGCGAGCGCTATATCTACGCCTTCCTCGTCTCCATCGTGCTGTTCTCGGTCGGTGGCATGTTCGCCATCTACGAGGGCTACGAGAAGATCAAGCACCCCCACGAGATCGAGGCCTGGTACTGGCCGGTGGGTGTGCTCGTCTTCGCGATCATCGCGGAGACGTTCTCGTTCCGTACGGCCATCAAGGAGTCGAACCTCACGCGCGGCTCGCTCTCCTGGACGGAGTTCGTCCGCCGCTCCAAGGCCCCCGAACTCCCCGTCGTGCTCCTGGAGGACCTCGGTGCGCTCGTCGGTCTGGTTCTCGCCCTGGCCGGTGTGGGGCTCGCCCTGGGGACGGGCAACGGCGTCTGGGACGGCATCGGCACCCTCTGCATCGGCGTCCTCCTCATCCTGATCGCGCTGGTACTGGCGGTCGAGACGAAGTCCCTCCTCCTCGGCGAGGCCGCGGGCACCGAGGACGTGGAGAAGATCAAGAACGCGCTCGTCGACGGCGAGGTGGTGACCGGCGTCATCCACATGCGTACGCTCCACCTCGGCCCCGAGGAGCTGCTGGTCGCCGCCAAGATCGCGGTCGAGCACAACGACACCGCAGGCGAGGTCGCCCAGGCCATCAACGCCGCCGAGGCCCGGATCCGCGAGGCGGTCCCGATCGCCCGGGTGATCTATCTGGAGCCGGACATCTACAGCGAGTCGGCCGCCGCCGCGGGCACCAACCCCGCCAAGGAACAAGGCGGTCCGGCCTCCACTACCACCCACTGAGTCCCGGTCCTTTCCTCCCTCCACTTCCCCTCCCCTCCTTCTGATCCCTTCATGATCCATTTCCCGTTCGGCTGTGGGCCCATGGGCCGGTCGGTGTAGATTCGTCTGGAGAGCCAGACGTCGCTGCTGATGGCGGTCGGGCGGCCCGCGATTGCGGACCGGCCGAGGGAGAGAGGGCCTCCGACGGACTGTGCTGCGGGGTCTCGGGCATTCGTATGCCCGACGCCGCAGAGCCAGCCGTACGTACCCACCCTCGACCCGATTTACGAGGAGCAGCTCGTTATGACGACTGTCGCCAACCGACAGGACTTCAAGGTCGCCGATCTCTCGCTCGCCGAGTTCGGCCGCAAGGAGATCACCCTCGCCGAGCACGAGATGCCCGGTCTGATGTCGATCCGCAAGGAGTACGCGGCCGCCCAGCCGCTGGCCGGCGCCCGTGTCACCGGCTCCCTGCACATGACCGTGCAGACCGCGGTCCTCATCGAGACCCTGACGGCCCTCGGTGCCGAGGTCCGCTGGGCGTCCTGCAACATCTTCTCCACCCAGGACCACGCCGCGGCCGCCATCGCGGTCGGTCCCCAGGGCACCGTCGACAACCCCCAGGGTGTCCCGGTCTTCGCCTGGAAGGGCGAGACGCTGGAGGAGTACTGGTGGTGCACGGAGCAGGCCCTGACGTGGCCGAACACGCCCACCGGCGGCCCGAACATGATCCTCGACGACGGTGGTGACGCCACCCTCCTGGTGCACAAGGGCGTCGAGTTCGAGAAGGCCGGCGCGGCCCCCGACCCGGCCACCGCGGACAGCGAGGAGTACGGCTACATCCTCCGTCTGCTGAACCGCACCCTCTCCGAGAACCCGCAGAAGTGGACCCGTCTGGCGTCCGAGATCCGCGGTGTCACGGAAGAGACCACCACCGGCGTGCACCGGCTGTACGAGATGCACCGCGACGGCAGCCTCCTCTTCCCGGCGATCAACGTCAACGACGCGGTCACCAAGTCCAAGTTCGACAACAAGTACGGCTGCCGCCACTCCCTGATCGACGGCATCAACCGCGCCACCGACGTCCTCATCGGCGGCAAGGTCGCGGTCGTCTTCGGCTACGGCGACGTCGGCAAGGGCTGCGCGGAGTCGCTGCGCGGCCAGGGCGCCCGCGTGATCATCACGGAGATCGACCCGATCTGCGCCCTCCAGGCGGCGATGGACGGCTACCAGGTCTCCACGCTCGACGATGTCGTCGGTATCGCCGACATCTTCGTGACCACCACGGGCAACAAGGACATCATCATGGCCTCGGACATGGCCAAGATGAAGCACCAGGCGATCGTCGGCAACATCGGTCACTTCGACAACGAGATCGACATGGCCGGCCTCGCCAAGATCGACGGCATCGTCAAGGACGAGGTCAAGCCGCAGGTCCACACCTGGACCTTCCCGGACGGCAAGACGCTCATCGTCCTGTCCGAGGGCCGCCTGCTGAACCTGGGCAACGCGACCGGCCACCCGTCCTTCGTGATGTCCAACTCGTTCGCGGACCAGACGCTGGCCCAGATCGAGCTGTTCACCAAGCCGGAGGAGTACCCGACCGATGTCTACGTGCTCCCCAAGCACCTGGACGAGAAGGTCGCCCGGCTCCACCTCGACGCGCTCGGTGTGAAGCTGACGACGCTCCGCCCGGAGCAGGCCTCCTACATCGGCGTCAAGGTCGAGGGCCCGTACAAGCCCGACCACTACCGCTACTGACACACCTCCGTAGGCACCTGTAGCTACCTGTAGGTACCTCCGCGGTAGTACCCCGCTGCAACGGACAGGCCCCCGCACCCCCGTGTCGGGGGCCTGTCCCGTGCGTGGCGAGGAAGAGTGTCAGACGCCGAGGCTCCGAAGGACCGGAAAGACCCCATGCCCCGCGGCCGTTATTCGCTCCATGATCCGCACGATCACACCCCTCTCGGTGACGAACACTTCCACTGCGCGCCCGGCCCCTCCGGCTGGCGCTATGTCTCCCAGATCACCACTCCCTCCGGCGACCACTCCGGCTCCGTCGATCTGGCCCTCGACGAGCTCGGCCGCCCCATCCGCCTTCAACTCCACGCCGCGAGCTGGCAGATCCGTGGCGCCGCACTCGACGGCGTCACCTGGGTCCGTACCGACCCCACCGGCACCCATGCCACCGAAGGCAACGTCCGCGCCCATGCCTTCACCGGCACCTCCCCCGCGTTCCTTGTCGCGACCGCGCGACTTCTGCGTCTCACGCCCGGCTCCCCCGCGACCCGCGTACGCCTTGTGGCCTTCACGGATCCCGTCCTCGCTCCCCGTACTCTCGATCAGTCCTGGGCCCTGGTGAACAGTGAAGCGCACGGCACTGACAACGGACCGCTGACAGTGGACGAGTACCAGGTCAGCGCCCTGGACACGGGCGAGCAGCACACGGTTCACCTCGCCGGCGACGTGGTGCTCTCGGCCCCCGGCATCGAGCTCGAAGACCTGGAATCCCCGCCGTCCGTCCTGCCCTGACGCGGGCCGTGCCCGATGCCTACGCCGGCGGGGCGAACCCGGTGGCCGGGGGCGCCACGGCTTCGGACGGCGCGGGCGCGGGTGCGGGGGACGGAACCGGTGAGGCGGCCGGGGCTTGGAAGGCCGGAGCTTGGAAGGACGGGGCCTGGAAAGGGGCTGGAGCAGTGGCCTGGTCCGGGACCGGTATCGCCACCGGAGCAGCAGGGGCCGGATCCCGGCTGGGAACCGGGGCCGGGCCGGGAGAGGCGCCGAAGGCCCGTCGCGCGTCCCGCGCCTGCCGCTCATGCACGACGGCGGCCAGAAAAGCGCCGGCGGGGATCCCCTGCGGCGCCGGAGCCCCGGTGCGCGCCGCCAGATCACCCGCGAGCCGCTCGGCCATCGACCAGCTCACTCCGGCGTCGAGCTGCCCCATCCGCGTCAGGTACTGGCGTATGGCGAGCCACAGATCGTCCGGCACGGCGGACAGGTCCAGCTCCGCGAACCGTCCCGCGAGCGACGGCGGAGGCGGCGGGACCATGGCCGGGTGCGTCACCGGCACCCGCTCCCGTACGACGAGGGTCCCCGCGAAGACATCCCCGACCCGCCGACCCCGCGCCGAGACCAGCGACGCGATACAGGCGATGACTCCGAACGACAGCAGGATCTCCACGACCCCCATCGCCCCGCGCACGAGCGCGTGCCGGAACCGGACCGGCCCGCCGTCGTCCCGTACCACGCGCAGCCCACAGGCCAGCTTCCCCAGGGAACGTCCATGGCTGAGGGTCTCCACGGCGATCGGCCCGCCTACCAGGACCAGCAGAAACGTCGCGATGGACAGGGCCATGAGTGCCGCTTCGTCCAGGGAGCCGGCCGCGAGAGCGATTCCGACGGACACCAGCAGATAGGCCGTCCAGGCGACCACCATGTCGATCGCCAGCGCCAGCGCCCGGCTCGGCAGCCTCGCCGGGCGCAGCCCGAGTACCACCGCGTCGCCCGTCACAAGCTCATTCACCGGTGCCCCACCCATCGCCGGACCTTCTCTGCCCCTGAAGTCCTCAGTCTGCCAAGCTGGCCCGCAGCGCGTCGCGGCAGTGGCCATGGCCCTGGCTGCGACGCGCTGGCCGCGCAGTAGTACGGACCGTACGCACCCAGTGCCTGGAGCAGCAGCCGACCATGGACCTCGATGTCTTCGTGACAGCCCACCGTGCCGAGTGGGACCGCCTGGATCATCTCCTGCACCGCGGGCGCCACCTCACCGGAGCCGAGGCCGATGAACTCGTCGCTCTCTACCAGCGCACCGCCACCCATCTCTCGCTGATCCAGTCCACCGCCCCGGACCCGGCGCTCACCACGCGTCTCACCCAGCTCGTGGCCCGAGCCCGTGCCACGGTCACCGGAGCCCGCCGGGCCACCTGGCGCGACGCCGCGCGCTTCCTCACGGCCGGCTTTCCCGCGGCTGTCTACCGTTCCCGGCGCTGGTGGATCCCGACGGCGATCCTCTCCACTCTCCTGGCCGCCCTCATCGGCTGGTGGATCGGAGCCCACCCGGAGGTCCAGTCCGCGATCGCCGCTCCGGACGAACTGCGCCGGATGACCCGGCCCGGCGGTGAGTACGAGACGTACTACTCAAGCCATCCGGCGGCGTCCTTCGCGGCCCAGGTCTGGACGAACAACGCCCAGGCCGCCGCCATGTGCCTCGTCCTGGGCGCCTTCCTCTGTCTGCCGGTCATCTGGGTCCTCTTCGTCAACGTGCTCAACCTGGGAGTGGGCATCGGTCTGATGTCCTCGGCCGGCCGCCTCGATATCTTCCTCGGGCTGGTCCTCCCGCACGGCCTGCTCGAACTGACAGCGGTCTTCGTCGCCGCGGGTACGGGTCTCCGACTCGGCTGGACACTGATCGACCCGGGCCCGTACAGCCGTCGCACCGCCATGGCCCAGCAGGGCCGCGCCGCACTCGGCATGGCCATCGGCCTGGCGCTCGTCCTCTTCGTGTCAGGTCTGATAGAGGGCTTCGTGACCCCGTCCGGCCTGCCCACCTGGGCCCGGATCGCCATCGGCGTGGCAGCTGAGGCGGCTTTCCTCGCTTACGTCTACATCCTCGGCGGACGGGCCGTACGGGCGGGGCAGACGGGTGACGTGGAAGCCGCGGACCGCAGCGCCGAACTTCCGGTCGCGGCCTGATGTGCGTATCGCGGCCGACACCTGTTAGTCTCCTCTTCGCCCCACAACGACCGTTGACACGGTTGGCGTGGGGAGGTAGATTTGAACGGTTGCCTCGAAGTTGGACAAGCTTCGAGAGCAGTTGATCATTTCTACGCGGCTCGCGGTGGGAATCGAATTCCCGCGCAGCCCTTCCGATTCGACATCCAGATCACCAAGGCCGATCAGATCGGTCCGAATGTTTCTGCTAAAGTCGGGTCAGCCGAAAGGCATAAGGCCAGTCCGCAGGCCATCGGAATTCATGAAGCAGAACACGCCGAATGAATCTGATAGAGTCGGAATCGCCGGAAAGGGAAAGCGCGAAAGCGAAGAACTGGAGGGCGGCCCCGCTCCGACGGGGAATCGGACACGAAAGAGTCTGATAGAGTCGGAAACGCAAGACCGAAGGGAAAAGCCCGGAGGAAAGCCCGAGAG
>NZ_JBFAZD010000037.1:0-74920 GCF_040681655.1 Streptomyces sp. NPDC051662 | reverse complement strand
CAAGCACCGGGCCAGGCGCCACGACGTCGGCAAGACGGTCAAACGCGCCGAGTCGATCAAGGAACACCAAGCCCGCCGAGGATAAACGCCAAGCTTAGAGAGTCAGGGAGTTCAGCGCGGGCGGCCTTCCAGTCGTCGGGCGCGAGGTCTTGACGCAGCCGGATGTGAGAGTCGGTAGGGCGCTGCACAGGGTCGGCAAGGTTGCCGAGAGAGGCTGTGAGAGTGGCGTTGGCGCGGTAACCGGCCCAGGTCCACCAGCGGGTGGCATCGGCGTTTCGGACCAGGAGGGTGCCTGCCGGGTGCACTTCGTGGGGTGCTCGGTCCATGCGCAGTTGGGCGAGAGCGGCCGTGGCGCGGCGGGTCAGGCGGACGTCCGGGTCTGTACCGAGGAGAACTTCGCGCATTGCCCGGGCGACAGCGTAGGAAAGGCCGCGGGCTTCGCTGCCCTGCCATTTGGCGACGCCGCCGTCTTCGACTGGTTCGACGAAAGCGCGGCGTCGGGCCCAGTCGACGAAGGTGACCTGCCAGCTACGGCCTGCCAAGAGCAGGCGGCGCGGGCCTGGGCGTTCCTCGGTGAGAACGGTGGAGTCGGTCATGCCGATCTCAGTGCGTCCGGCGAGCACGGTGAACTCGGTCGGTGCGGTGAAGAGGCGGTCAGCTCCATGAAGTGGCGTCGGCCGAAGTGCTTCTCGGCCTCGGTGCCGATGAACAGCATGCCGCTGTCGCTATCGAGGAAGCCGCCTTCGACGAGGTGGGACAGGAGGGGGGCGGCGAACCGGTCAAAGGGCGCGAGGCCGTTCCATTGTTCGGGCCAGAGGCGGTCGCCGATGCGGTGTTCCTACAGGGTGACGGCGAGAAATTGCTGTGCGACGAGGTGGCGGGAGCGGGCCGAGGAGCTGACGAGTACAACGTCAACGAGAACAATGCCGCCATCGAGGCGTGGATCAAAGGCCCGCCGCCGCCGGACGAGGGAAAGGTTGAGTAGTTCCGTTCGACCGCGTCGCCCGGTGAGACGAGCGGCCGCAGCGCGTTCAAGCAGCCGGTGGACCCGAATGACCCGCTGTCCGGGTACAAGGAGGGCGGGATGGACGCCAAGGCGTACGACGTGACCGGCATCGACACGCGGATCCGGTACGACAGCAGCCGCACCCCGCCGTTCACCGTCATGACGTCGATGCACTACAAGCCATAGCGCCCCGCCGAGAAAGGCCCGCACCACATGTCCGCCGACCAGATGTCCTGGGACGCCGCGATACGCCACCTGTACAGGGACGCGTACGCGTACATCGCCACCGGCCCGTACCACCACGAGGACTGGACGCTCGACGTCCTCGCGTTGATGGCCCGGGCCGTGCCGGACCCTCGGGGCTGGGCCCGCGTCGACGACGCGGAGAAGGACCCCGAGCGCGTGGGGAACCCCACGTGGCCCTTCGCCGTCCACCCCCCGGAGTATCTCGCGCCGCGCCTCAAGGCGATCGACCAGGACAGTGCCGAGAACCTGCTCCTGGCCCTCACCGAGGGCGGCTGCACCCTGTCCAACCTCCGGTACTTCGACGAGTCCGCGGACGAGCTGAGGGCGATGGCGCGCACGATCCTGGCCCGTTTCGGGGACAAAGCCATCTATCGCACCAACGTCAGCAAGACCGGCAGCGCGCCCGGCACACTCGACTTCACGCTGGAGAGCCTGGGGTACAGCCCGCTGAGCGTCTTCACGGAGGACTGCGGCCTGGTCATCGTCTCGGACACCGAGGTCGGCTTGTTCTGGAACTTCAACGACCTGTGATCCGGCTGCCAATCCGTGCCGGCGCAGGAGCATCGAGGAGGGCGAAGTCCCGGAGCCGTCGTCCCCGCAGACGCACTGGAAGTGGCACGCGCGTTTTCCGGAGACCGTGCAACTGCTCGGTGGCTGGCTCGCAGGACATCGTCGACGAGTTCCCCGACTTCGACTCCGCCGTCGCGGACTACGCTGCCACCACCGACCCCCAACTGGTCGCACGCCTCGTGGGCGAACTCCACGAGTTGCTCGCCCTCCCTCTGGACGAGGCCGACTACGCTCTGGCTGCCGCCGAACTCGGCATGGAGGCAAGCCCGCCGGAGCCGTTCTCCCACGGCGCCTGGTTCCAGTCGCTGGCGGCGACGCTCTCCGGCGTCTGATCCGGCTGGACGGTCGGCGGACGGGCGCTCCACAGCCGCAGGATGGCACGAATGTGGACAGCGTCGCAGGGCACACGGGTCAGCGCGCCACACCGACAGTGTCCGAGCAGGCGGCTGACCTTCCTCCGGTGCGCTAAGGGTCATCCGGCGCCTCAGCTCCGGCGCCGCCGTGTCGGGTGCTTCCAGCTTGGGGGAGCGTCAAGAGCGTTCGCAAGACAGTCACCGCGACACCTTCGATACTCCCCTCACTCCAAAAGCGCAGGTCACAGCGCCTCGGGCCGACCGACCTGTTACACAGAGGGAAACTGGTCGAGAAACGACCCTGATACAGAAAGCCGCAGGTCAGGCGCCCTTCGCGGTCGGCCCCAGGATCGCCACGCACTCCACATGCTGCGTCATCGGGAACATGTCGACGGCCGTTCCGGAGGGCAGTTCCGGTGCGCGCCCACTGCCTCGGAATCACGATCCGTTGACGACCGCGACGGCAGCCATATGGGCGGCGACGCCGGTTACTCGCAGGGCGTTGGCCGAGCACCCATCCTGGCAGCCCCCTCAAGGCATTCGTGCACGGCGGTGATGAATGCGTCTCGCTCCTCGTAGAACACGGTGCGCGGCCTCAGTCACCGGTCCTCACCGGCCAACCACTCCCAGCACACTGAGGAATGAGCGACAGCGAGTAACCCTACGCATTGCATGGCCGACGACCGAAGAGAGCAGGGGCAGCACCCTCTCACCGCCTCGCTGGACAAGGCAGTCGCGTCCTGCGGTGGCGGTCTTGACTGCGGCTTCACCTGGACAGCACGTGCTGTGTCAGTGTCCGGCCGGGGGGCTTTACAGCAGGTGATCGCCGGTTTCGGTAACCGGGGAATCTTCGGAGGCTTGAAGGGTGACTTGCCCCCACGCGCCCCCTACGCCGCGCACACTCCACCGCTGCCCGTCCCGCCTTCTTCCCAGGACTCCATGACCGCCCCCTCCACCCCGACATGACCCAGATAACCAACGCCGGCCATGCCCTCACCCGCCCACCTCATCCCCGTCCGCACCCCCATCAGCCTCGCCGTCCAGCCCGCCCCCGGACGCCACCGCTGGACCGGCTGGTCCCCAACTGGTCCCCAGGAAACACGGAAAGGCGGCACCGGATTTCTCCGATACCGCCCGTGACCTGCGTAAACGCTGGTCGGGACGACAGGATTTGAACCTGCGACCCCTTGACCCCCAGTCAAGTGCGCTACCAAGCTGCGCCACGTCCCGATGTGTGGCCTCGGTGGGGGAATCCCCCGGTTGGCCACGCAAGAGAACATTACCTCACTCCGGGCGGCGCGAAGACGCGCCCTGTCCGCGCGACAATCGGCGTATGACGGAGAACCGGCGGGATCGTGACGACGAGGGGCGGGCGCGGAGTGCGCGGCCTCGGGATGGGTTGGGGCGGCCGTTGGCGTATGGGGTTCCGGGGGTGGAGCGGCAGCCCGAGGGGGTGGTCCGTACGCCCGGGGAGACGCTTCGGGAGGCGCAGCGGCTGCTGGACGCGGGGATGCCGTTCCATGCGCACGAGGTGTTCGAGGACGCGTGGAAGTCGGGGCCCGACGCGGAGCGGACGCTGTGGAAAGGGATGGCTCAGCTCGCCGTCGGGCTGACGCACGCCGCCCGGGGGAACGCGACCGGTGGGGCGCGGTTGCTGTTGCGGGGCGCGGGGGCGATCGCGGCGTACCGGGATCCGTACGATGTCGATGTGGCCGGACTGATCGCCTGGGCCCGGGAGTTGGCGGGGCGGGTGGCGCGCGGGGAAGAGGTGGACGCCGCCCGCGAGGCTCCTCGGCTGGTGCCGCTCACTCACTGAGCAGGATGACTTCGAGCGTGCGCGGACCGTGTACGCCCTCCACCCGGTCGAGTTCGATGTCGCTGGTCGCGGACGGGCCGGAGATCCAGGTCAGCGGGCGGGTGGGGTCGAGCATGGGCATGGCCTGCGGTACGGAACCGACCACCTGGTCAGCGGTGCGTACGACACAGATGTGATGGTCGGGCACGAGTGTGATGCGGCGCCGTCCCTGGTCGGGGGCGGCGTCGAGAACGAGTGTGCCGGTCTCCGCGATGGCGAGGGCGCAGCCGGTGATCACACTGTCCACGACATCGAGATCTCGGGCCGTGGCGGTGGGATCGTCCTCGACCCTGATCAGATCGGTGCCCACCGAGGAGAGCGCGGAGAGCCAGAGCGCCGGGAGCAGCGGGGGTACGAGGACGGTGCGGGCGCCCCGTTCTGCCAGGAGGCGCGCGATGAGTGCGGGGAGCCCCTCGGTGTCCGTCCGGTGGACGAGCGCGCGGTAGTCGGCGAGGTTCTCGGCGAGGAGATCGATGACGCGTGCGTCGGGGGTGTGCGTGTCCAGGTAGTCGCGCGCGGCTTCCGGGGCGTCGGGGGCGTCCGCGACGGCGGCGCGGATCCGGGCGAGGATCCGCTCCCGGGATCCGGCTCCGGGACCCGGGCCGGGTCCAGAGCCGGGGCCGGGGCCAGAGCCGGGGCCGGGGCCAGAGCCGGGGCCGGGGCCAGAGCCGGGGCCGGGTCGCGGGGTCGCGGCTGCGCCGGTGCTCATGTCCCTGTGTCCTTACGGTCGTTCGGGTTGGTGGGGTTGTTGGAGGCGCTGCGGTCGTTGTGGTGCTTCTTCCACCAGTCGCGGAACGACTCCGCCGGCAGCTCGGGCAGATCGCGCGAGTCGGTCCACGCCCCCGTCCCGGGGAGCTTCGAGGGATGCAGCCGGCGCGTCTTCGACGCGGCCCGCTCCCCCGCCGCCATCACACGCGGATGGTTGAAGACCCAGCCCGCCGCCTTCATCGCGGCCTTCTCCAGCCGGTGCCCCTTGCCGCCCTGGTCCGCGACCCGCTCGCGGAGATGGACCAGTACCTCGGGGATGTCGATGGCGACGGGACACACGTCGTAGCAGGCGCCGCAGAGCGAGGAGGCGTACGGCAGCGACGCGTCGATCTCGCTCTGGGTGCCCCGCAGTTGGGGGCTGAGGATCGCCCCGATCGGGCCCGGGTAGACCGAGCCGTACGCGTGCCCGCCGGCCCGCTCGTACACCGGGCAGACATTGAGACAGGCCGAGCAGCGGATACAGCGCAGCGCCTGCCGGCCGACCTCGTCGGCCAGTGTGTCCGTACGGCCGTTGTCCAGCAGCACCAGATGGAAGGTGCGCGGTCCGTCCGCGTCATGGGTGCCGGTCCACATGCTGGTGTACGGATTCATCCGTTCCGCCGTCGAGGAGCGCGGCAGCGTCTGAAGGAAGACCTCCAGATCCCGCCAGCTCGGCACCACCTTCTCGATGCCCACCACGGAGATCAGCGTCTCGGGAAGCGTCAGACACATCCGTCCGTTGCCCTCCGATTCGAAGACCACGAGCGTGCCGGTCTCGGCGACCATGAAGTTCGCCCCCGAGATACCGACCTTGGCGCGCAGGAACTTCTCCCGCAGATGCAGCCGCGCGGCCTCGGCGAGTTCGCCGGGGGTGTCGGAGAGGCCGTCGGGCGCCGGCCGGCCCCAGGCGCCCATCCGGTCCCGGAAGATGTCCCGGATCTCGCCACGGTTGCGGTGGATCGCCGGGACGAGGATGTGGGAGGGCCGGTCGTGGCCGAGCTGGACGATCAGCTCGGCCAGGTCGGTCTCGTACGCGGAGATGCCCTCGGCCTCCAGCGCCTCGTTGAGCCCGATCTCCTGGGTGGCCATGGACTTGACCTTGACGACCTCGGTCTCGCCCGTGGCCTTCACCAGCTCCGCGACGATGCGGTTCGCCTCGTCGGCGTCGGCCGCCCAGTGCACCACTCCGCCCGCCGCCGTGACCGACTCCTCCAGCCGCACCAGATAGCGGTCCAGGTGGCGCAGCGTATGGTCCTTGATCCGCTTGCCCGCCTCCCGGAGCAGCGCCCAGTCGTCCAGCTCCGCCACGGCCTTGGCGCGCTTGTCGCGGATGGTGTGGGTGGCGTGCCGCAGATTGCCGCGCAGCGTCTCGTTGCCGACCGCCTCCTTCGCCGCCACCGGAAACGCCGGCATCCCCAGATACGTACCGCTCATGACCAGGGCTCCTCTTCCGTCGACGCCAGGATCTCCGCGAGATGTACGGGACGCAGCGGGGCACCCTCGCGGCTCACGATCCCGCCGATATGCATCAGACAGGAATTGTCCGCGCCACAGAGCACCTCGGCCCCGGTGGAGACCGCGTTGCTCACCTTGTCCTGACCCATCGCGGCGGAAACATCGGAGTTCTTCACCGCGAAGGTGCCGCCGAAGCCACAGCACTCGTCCGCGCCGGGCAGCTCCCGCAGCTCCAGTCCCCGTACCGACTCCAGCAGCCTTCGCGGCCGTTCCCCCAGGCCCAGCAACCGCAGACCGTGACAGGAGGGGTGGTAGGTGACGGTGTGCGGGAAGTGCGCCCCCACATCCGTCACGCCCACCACGTCGACCAGGAACTCGGTCAGCTCGTACGTCCGCGCGGCGAGCGAGGCCGCGGCCTCGTCACCGATCCTGGGGTAGTGGTGGCGGACCATGGCGGCGCAGGACCCGGACGGGGTCACCACATAGTCGTACCCCTCGAAGGCCCGGGTCATCCGCCGTACCAGCGGCTCGGTCTCCCGCCGGTAGCCCGTATTGAACTGGGGCTGGCCGCAGCAGGTCTGCGCGTCGGGGAAGTCGACGTCGACGCCCAGACGTTCCAGGAGCCGTACGGTCGCGATGCCGGTGGCCGGGTAGACGGCGTCGTTGACACAGGTGACGAAAAGGGCGGCACGCATGGGCGGAGCATATGTCGGCCGCGAGGGTGCGCGGAAGCCCTTCGAAGAGGGTGATGGATCATCAGACATCCGATGGATATGACCTTCCTCCGGGCGGTATCGGGGCGGCCGAGGGGCATACGGCAGACTCGGCGGTGTGCGAAAGATCTATGTCATCGGCATCGGCGCGGGCGACCCCGACCAACTGACCGTCCAGGCGGTCAAGGCTCTCCAGGGCGTTGACGTCTTCTTCCTGCTCGACAAGGGCGCCGAGAAATCGGAGCTGATCGGGCTCCGGCACGAGATCCTGCGCCGCCACGCCGGTGAGTCCTCGGGCGGCCGGGGCTATCGGCTGGTCGAGATCCGTGACCCGGAACGGGAGGGAACGACCGACGGCACCGCTTATCCCGGGACCGTCGACGACTGGCGGAGCCGGCGCGCCGCCCTCTGCGAGCGCGCGATCATCGATGAGCTGAGCGACGGCGAGGGCCTTGAAGAGAGCGAGGGCCTTGAAGAGAGCGAGAACCCCGACGGGAGCGAGGGCCCCGGCCGGGACAACAGGACCGGGGCGTTCCTCGTCTGGGGCGACCCCTCCCTGTACGACTCGACGCTCGCCATCCTGGAAGAGATCCTGGCGCGCGGCTCGGTCCGGTTCGAGTACGAGGTGATCCCGGGCATCAGCAGCGTCTCCGCGCTGGCCGCCAGGCACCGCGTCGGACTGACCCGGGTGGGCCGGCCCGTACAGATCACCACCGGCCGCCGGCTCGCCGAGGGCTGGCCGGACGGCACGGACGATGTCGTGGTGATGCTGGACGCGCACCAGTCCTTCCGCCACCAGCTGGCGGCGGATCCCGTCATCCACTGGGGCGCCTATGTGGGGACCGAGGACGAGATCCTGGTCTCCGGCCGGCTCTCCGAAGTGGCCGACCGGATCAGCGAGTTGCGGTCCGAAGCACGTGCCCGCAAGGGCTGGATCATGGACACGTATCTGCTGCGCCGGGACTGAGGCACGCCACGGCCGTTCTGAAACGTTCAAAGGCACGTCCCTGTCGGCTCCCTCTCGGCTCGGCATCGGCTCTTCGTCGGCTCTCCCTCGGGCTTCCCCGTCAGCTCCGCCCCACGAAGTCCCACGTGCCCTGCCCCGCCCGATAGACGACAAAGCCCGGTTCCGTACGGAGATACTCCGTTCCGCCCGGTGCCTTCACCAGCTCGGGGCGCTCGGCCGGTACATGGATCTCCGCCGTCGCGCCGACCGGCACCCGCACCGAGAGCCGCAGATCAGGGCCTATCGCGGACCAGGCCACCGAGGCCGTGCCACGTACGGTACGGATCGAGGTGCGTGCCCAGGTGACTCCGGTCCTGCCATCGGGCCGTACGGTGAAGGTGCGGTAGCCCGCGTCCCCGGGGCGCAGTCCCGCCACGTTCTCGTACAGCCACTGGACGACCGTGCCCTGGAAGTAGTGGTCGCGCGAGCGCGAGTCCACGGGCCACATCTCCCACATGGTGTCGGCGCCGTTGTCGAACCAGTAGCCCCAGCTCGGGTACGTACGCTGGGTGGCGATGGCGTGCGCGACCTCGGGGCGGTCGCCCGCGCACAGGACACGAAGCAGCACGCTCGTGCCCAGTGCACCGGTGTTGAGGTGGTCGCCGCGCGCCGTGATGTCGGCGACGAGACTGTCGAGCACCGACGCGCGGGCGCCGCTCGGGACCAGACCGAAGGCGAGCGGCAGGGCGTTGGAGGTCTGCCGGTAGCCGGGGTCCTTCGCGGTCCGGTAGTGGCCGGACGCGGGGTCCAGGAAGGTGGCGTTGAAGGCGTCCTTCAGCCGGGCTGCCGCCGAACGGTAGCGGTCCGCGACCTCGCCGTGGCCCAGCAGTTCGCCCAGTTCGGCCGTCTGGGTCAGCGCGCGGTGCAGATACGCCGTCGCCGTGAGGCGGGTGTCCTCGGGCGGGTTGCCGCCGTATCCCGGTGGCAGATAGTCACCGAGCGCGGTGATGGCGAGACCGTCCACCAGCCGGTCCAACTCCCAGTCCAGATAGCGGATCAGGGTGGTCCAGTGTGCGCGGGCCACCCGGTCGTCACCGTAGATCCGGTACATCTCCCTGATCAGGAACGGGTATACGGTCGTCCACTCCGGAGAGGGCCCGAGGTCGCCGTAGCCCCAGCCACCGCTGGGCACGATCACCGGCAACTGGCCCTCGGCGCTCTGACTGTCCGCCAGGTCGTCGAGCCATTTCGCCAGGAAGCGGTGGACCCCGAAGGCGTAGGCCATGATGGGCGCGCCGAGCTGCGCGTCCCCGGTCCAGCCGTTCTTCTCGTACATGGGGGTGTCGGTCGGAATGCCGTGCAGATTGTTGAGCAGAGTGCGGCGCATCGCCCGGTCGAGCTGCTCGTAGAAGGGCTCCGAGCAGTCGAAGGAGCTGACCTCGGCCACCTTCGTATGGACGACACGGCCGAGCACATCGGCGGGGCGTGGCCGGCCCGGCAATCCGCTGATCTGGACATAGCGGAAGCCCTTGTACGAGAAGGAGGGCTCCCAGACCTCGGTCCCGCCGCCCGCGCAGATGTACTCGTCGCGCTGGAAGCGCCCCGGCACATGACCGGTCTCCGCGTGCACACTGCCGTCCGCCTTGAGCTTCTCGCCGTGGACGAGCTGGACGAGGGTGCCCGCGGGGGCCCGTACGCTCAGCCGGGTCCAGCCCGCCGTCGTCCGGCCCATGTCGACGACGTACACCCCGGGGCGCAGCTCCGTGATCGCGGTGGGGGTGAGGGTCTCGATGATCTCGATGGGGTCGTGCGGCTGCGCGCGCAGCGTGCCCTTGGGCGCGGTCTGGGGGTTCGGGGAGCGCCAGGAGCTGTCGTCGAAGCCGGGCATCGTCCAGCCCCTGGGGGCCAGCCGGGCATCGTAGGTCTCACCCGCGTAGAGGGAGTTGGTGAGCGTGGGGCCTTCGGTGATCCGCCAGTCGGTGTCGGAGACGACGGTGGTGCGGGAGCCGTCGGGGTGCTCGGCCTCCAGCCGGCAGAGCAGCCGGGGTTCGCCGTGCCATGGCGGCTGGTGCCAGTTCCAGACATTGGGGGTGGTCATGCCGTAGAAGCCACGGCCGAGGGTCACACCGATCGCGTTGTCACCGCGCCGCAGCAGCGGGGTCACATCGTGGACGGCGTACATCACGGTCTCGTCGTAGTCGGTGAAGGCCGGGTCGAGCACCTGGCTGCCGACTCGTTTCCCGTTCAACTCGGCTGTGTAGTAGGCGAGTCCGCTGATGTACAGCCGGGCGCGGCTGACCGGCTTGGCCACGGTGAACTCGCGGCGCAGCAGCGGCGCGGGTGCCTCGGGCGACGCGATCGATACCCCGCTTCCCCAGGGGCCCTGGCCGTAGGGGGCGAGTACGGTCGCCGGGGCCCAGCCGCTGTCGTCGAAGTCCGGCTGTTCCCAGCCCTGTCGCTCGGTGTCCGCGGCGCGCCAGCCGGCGCCGGTGACCAGTTCGTGGCTGGCGCCCTGGGCGGTTTCGACGAGCAGCCGTACGAGCAGTCCCGCCGGGTTGACGCTGACCGCGCCGCGGTTGGCCGCGAGGGCGGCGAGAACGATCCGGCCGTCGGCGGCGGACCGTACGGCCTCGGTGACATCGGCCATGCGGCCGGTGCGCCAGCCGTCCACCTGCTCGGGCGCGTGGAGCGTCTGTCTGCCGTTGAGATGGAGGGTGAAGTCGTCGTCGGCCGTGGCGAGGAGTGTGGCCCGTGCGATGCCCTCGCCCCGCGCGCCGGGCGGGAGTTCGAGTCCGCCGCGGAACCATCCGGGGCCCACGGGTGCGTTGCCGGTGGTCGCCCCCTCGGTCCAGATCCAGGACGCGCCGTCGAAGCCGGGCGGCTGTGGTGCCTGGTCGGCGCCTATCCAGCGCGCCTGCCACGGCTCGGCGCCGAGCGCGGTCTCCCACCAGCCCGCCGTGCTCCACGGTGAGGCGTGTCCGTCGGCGTCCCAGACGCGGACCTGCCAGTGGCAGCGGGTACGGGGCGGCAGCTCGGGGCCCGCGTAGGGCACGGCGATGCCCCGGTCGGAGGACACGCGGCCGGTGTCCCAGAGGAGTTGGCGTCCGGAGGTGAGCGCGCGCGGATCGGTCGCGGCCCGGATCTGATAGGCGCTCTGGCCGACGCCCCGGGCGCCCTTCTCGCCGCTCAGCTCCCAGGACAGCAGCGGGGCCGCCGTATCGGTGCCGAGAAGCCGCTCGGTGTACTCGACCGTGGCGGTGGTGACATGGAGCCGGCCCGGTCGCCCGCCCGTTCCCGGCGAGCCGCCGGACGGCGCGCCCGCGGCGGGGGAGGCGGCGGCGAGCCCCGCGATCCCCACCCCGGCGCCCGCCACGGAGGTGTGCAGAAGACCTCGGCGTGTCCAGCCCATGCCCATCGCGGCTCCCTTGGATTGAAACGTTTCATGCCCCTGTCGGGCATCGTAGGGCCGACCGTGTCCGCGCTACAAGAGGTGTGCGCGGGACGCCTGGTACGGACGGGGACGGACGGGGCGCGAAGCGGCCCCGTACCGCCCCGCCCCCGGCCCCGACTCCTCCGCCGGGCTCTACCGGGTCGTGGATTTTTGCGTGCGTCTCCAAAATTTGCGCAGATTCATAGACTTCTTGTAAGGCAACTTCTAACCTTTTCGCGTCCGCAGAGTCCCCACGAGCCGCAAGGACGTATGTCTGTGACACTCCCCACCGGACCCCCACGAGCCCGCCTGCTCCGGCGCGGCATCGCCGCATCCGTATCCCTCGCACTCGCCGTGGCCGGGACGGCCGCGGCGGTGGTGCTCTCCACCGCACCCGCCGCGCAGGCGGCGGCGGTCCCCGCCCCCTCCCCCATCAATGTCCCCGGCCGCGGCGCCACGGTGCCGTTCAAGGAGCAGGAAGCCGAGTACGCCGCCACCAACGGCTCCCTGATCGGCCCCAACCGTCTCTACGGCACGCTGCCCTCGGAAGCCTCGGGCCGGCAGGCCGTGACGCTCGACGCGGTCGGTGAGTATGTGGAGTTCACCCTCACCGCACCGGCGAACGCGATGTCGTTCCGCTACTCGCTGCCGGACAACGCGGCGGGTACGGGCCGGGACGCGACCATCGATCTACGGGTCAACGGCACGTCCCTCAAGAGCGTGCCGGTGACCTCCAAGTACGGTTGGTACTACGGCGGTTACCCGTTCAACAACAACCCGGGTGACACCAACCCGCACCACTTCTACGACGAGACCCGCACCATGTTCGGGTCGACACTGCCGAGCGGTACGAAGGTCAGGCTCCAGGTCTCCTCGACCGCCGCGTCGCCCACGTTCACCATCGACCTCGCCGACTTCGAGCAGGTGGCCGCGCCGATCGGGAAGCCCTCGGGCGCGCTCGACGTGGTGAGCGACTTCGGCGCGGACCCGAGCGGCGCCGCCGACTCGACGGCCAAGATCCAGGCGGCGGTCGACGCGGGCCGTACACAGGGCAAGGAGGTCTACATCCCGCAGGGCACCTTCCAGGTGCGGGACCACATCATCGTCGACAAGGTGACCCTGCGTGGCGCGGGTCCCTGGTACAGCGTGCTGACCGGACGTGATCCGTCCGACCGCAGCAAGGCCGTCGGTGTCTACGGCAAATACGCCAACGCGGGCGGCAGCAGCAATGTCACGCTCAAGGACTTCGCCATCATGGGCGACATCCGTGAGCGCGTGGACAACGACCAGGTCAACGCCATCGGCGGCGCCATGTCCAACTCGGTCGTCGACAACGTCTGGATGCAGCACACCAAGTGCGGTGCCTGGATGGACGGCCCGATGGACAACTTCACCATCAAGAACAGCCGCATCCTCGACCAGACCGCCGACGGCGTCAACTTCCACATAGGTGTCACCAACTCGACGGTCACCAACACCTTTGTGCGCAACACCGGTGACGACGGACTGGCCATGTGGGCCGAGAACATTCCGAACGTGAAGAACAAGTTCACGTTCAACACCGTGATCCTGCCGATCCTGGCGAACAACATCGTCACGTACGGCGGCAGGGACATCACCATCTCCGACAACGTCATGTCGGACACCATCACCAACGGCGGCGGGCTGCACATCGCCAACCGCTACCCGGGCGTCAACTCCGGCCAGGGCACGGCGGTCTCCGGAACCACCACCGCCGCGCGCAACACCCTGATCCGGGCCGGAAACAATGACTACAACTGGCGCTTCGGCGTCGGGGCGATCTGGTTCAGCGGTCTCAACGAGCCGATCAACGCCACCATCAACATCACCGACAGCGAGGTCCTGGACAGCTCCTACGCCGCGATCCATCTGATCGAGGGCGCGACGAACGGGCTGCACTTCAACAACATCCGGATCGACGGCGCGGGAACGTACGCGCTCCAGATCCAGGCTCCGGGCACGGCCTCCTTCACCAATGTGACCGCCACCCATATCGCGCAGTCCAACCCGATCCACAACTGTGTGGGCAGCGGCTTCCAGATCACCCAGGGTGCCGGGAACTCGGGCTGGTACGCCAATCCGCCCGCGTGCACCGGCACATGGCCCGACCCGGTGTGGACCAACGGCGGTGTGCCCGGCGGTCCCACCAACCCGCCGACGGATCCGCCCACCGATCCGCCCACCGACCCGCCGACGGACCCGCCGACGGACCCGGGCAATCTCGCTCAGGGCCGTCCGGTCACGGAGTCCGGCCACGCCGAGGTGTACGGCGCGGCCAACGCGGTCGACGGCAACGCCAACACGTACTGGGAGAGCACCAACAACGCGTTCCCGGGGACCATCACCGTGGATCTCGGCGCGTCGAAGGCGGTCAAGCGGGTGGTGCTGAAGCTGCCTCCGGCGTCGGCGTGGTCGACCCGCACCCAGACGCTCAGTGTGTCGGGGAGCACCAACAACTCCTCGTACACCACGCTCAAGGCATCGGCGGGCTATACCTTCAACCCGGCGAGCGGTAACACCGCGACGGTCACTCTGGACGGGACCCCGACCCGCTATCTGCGGCTGACGGTCACGGGCAACACCGGCTGGCCGGCCGCACAGCTCTCCGAACTGGAGGCGTACACCAGCTGAGCCGCGAACAGCACACGGAACGCCCGGCAGGGAGATCCCTGCCGGGCGTTCTCGCGCGGACCCGGGTCAGGAGCCTCCCTCCCGACCCTCGCCGTCCGGGCCGTCGATGTCGTACGTATTCAGCCGCCCGCACATGCCGAACCTGCCGTGCTCCGCCGGGACTCTGGCGTGCAGGTGCGCCTCGGCCAGATGCGTGGCGTCACCGGCGGCCAGCCGGTCGAGCTGGGCTCCGGTCTGCCGGGCCGCCTCGGCCGCGCCCGCCTCCCAACGCGCCCGCCACTCGGCCACCCGGGGCCGTACGAGCGCGGCGGCCGACCGCTGGAAGTCGAGCAGGGGGTGCTGGTCGCCCGCCTCCCACGCGGTACGCAGCGCCATGAATCCCTCGATCGCCAGATCACGCCGGCGGCGCGCGGCGGCGGCCTGCTCGGGCTCCGGCGCGTCCGGGATGCGTACGGCCCGCGCGTAGGTGTCCGGGTCGGTGAGGTAGCGGGGTGGCAGGGTCAGTACGGCGTCCCCGGCCTCGGGCAGACCGTTGTTCTGCATCAGGACGACGATTCGCAGCCCGCCCTCGTTGACGAGCCGGTGGATGGTGCCGGGTGTGAACCACACCAGTGCCCCCGGCGCCAGCGGTGTGGTGTCGAGGCCCGTGGGACTGAGCGTCTGTACGGAGCCCCGGCCCTCGGTCACCACATACGCCTCGGAGCAGGTGAGATGCAGATGCGGGGTGCCACCGCTCGCTCCGTCGGCGGACTCCCAGTCGTACACACTCAGATGCGAGACCGCGACCGCCCCCGGGAGTCCGGCGAACCCCGCCGCCGGGCTCACCATGACTGCCCCTCAAGATACGTGGCGATGTCGTCGCGCTCCCAGCCGCCGTCGGCCACGACCACCCGCCAGCGCCGGGTCAGTGTGTCGCCCGGCTGGAGGACCAGTTCCTCGTAGAAGGCCCAGGAGGCGGCGACCGCCGCGAACGGATCGCTGCGTACGAACCAGTGCGCGGGGTGCTGTCCGGCCGCCCCGGTGTGATCGTTCTCCGGCGCGTGCGCGAAGACGAGTGTGGCGTGTCCGTCGACGCCGTCGAACTCCCCGCTGTACGCGACCCACGGGGCCTGGGTACCCATCAGCTCCTCCCCCTCCCCCTCGGGACCGATCAGCCGCCCGCCCCGGAAGGCACGCGGTCCGCGCCAGAAGAGACCGGTGTAGCCGGCCATCTCGCGCCCCGCGGTGGTGGGGCTGCCGAGGCGCAGTGGTTCGTCACGCCGATTGGTGATGGCGCCGGACCAGGTCAGCGTCCACGCGCCGGCCTCGGTGTCGATGTCATGGACCTCGATCCGACGTGACTCGTCGGCCCACGCGTCGCCTTCGTGGTTGCGCCACACCAGCCGCTCGGCGATGACGGCGCGCCCCGCGTCGGCCGCCACCTCGTCGAAACCCTCGTGACTCATCGAGCCGACGCGCTCCGGCAGCGGCCGGTAACCCTCGCCGTGCACATAGGTGTTGCCGCCCCACAGGTTCTGTCCCGACAGATGGGAGGCGGTGAGCTGGAGGCCCTTGTGCCAGCGGTGGTCATGGGGGCGGTAGTCGGTGACCACACCGCCGGACAGTGTGCGCAGCGGATGCAGATACGGCTTGGGGGCCTCCCACGCCGCCTCGGGCCGGTAGACATACCGGATCAGGGTGACTCCGCCGAAGCGCAGATCGATGCGGTCACCGTGGGTGTGGGCCAGCCGCAGTCCGGGCGTGGTGAGGTCCGCCACCGTGACAGGCGCGTCCAAGGTGTCCGGCGTTCCTGAAAGGGTCATACGGGGATCTCCGTGAGAGGGACGGGGCGCGGCGGTGCCCAGCCGGGGGTTCCGCCGTGCAGGGCCGTGTGGAAGGGGTCGCCGGGGCCGATCTCGCCGGACCTGACGGTCGTGTCGGTGAACGCCGACTTGTAGAGCGCGCTGATCAGTTCGAGGCTGGTGCGCCCGTCGGCCCCGCTGGCGCGCGGCCGGCGTCCCGCCCGTAGGTCCCCGACGAGCGAACGGAGCTGGGCCAGATGCGAGCTGGGCACGTCCTCGCCCGGATCGCGCCAGCGGGCCACTTCCGCCGCGTCCACACCGGGGGCCGGGGTGATCCGCCAGTCGTCGTTGGTGTAGCCGTACAGATGCGTCAGTTCGACGGTGGCGCGCTCGCAGTCGATACGGATACGGCTCACCTCGTCGGGGCTGAGCACGCTGTTGACGACGGTGGCCAGCGCGCCGTTCTCGAAGCGTACGAGCGCCGTGGACACATCCTCGGTCTCGACGTCGTGCACCAGCCGGCCCGCCATGGCGCGTACCTCGGTCCAGGGCCCGAGCAGTTCGAGCAGCAGATCCATCTGGTGGATGCCGTGGCCCATCGCCGGGCCGCCGCCCTCGCCGGCCCAGTTGCCACGCCATGGCACGGCGTAGTAAGCGGCGTCGCGGTACCAGGTGGTCTGGCAGTGGGCGACCAGCGGACGGCCCAACGCCCGGTCGGCGATCAGGGAGCGCGTATGCCGGGCCCCGGAGCCGAACCGGTGCTGGAAGACGATCGAGGCGTACGGTCCACCGCCGGCCGCGCCCGCCGCGGACGTCTCGGCCGCGGCGGTCTCGGCCGCTGCCGCCTGCCGCTCGGCCGCCTCGATGGCGTCGAACTCGGCGAGCGAGGGGCACGGCGGCTTCTCGCACCACACCCAGGCGCCGGAGAGCAGCGCGGCCACGGTCTGCTCGCGGTGGAAGACCGGGGGCGTACAGATGGTGACCAGGTCGGGGCGCTGCTCATCGAGCATGCGGCCGAGATCGGTGTAGGCACGCGGAACACCGCCGTCGGCGCAGAACGTCCGTACCGCCTCCTCGTCGATGTCGAAGGCGGCGACGATCTCGATCTCGTCGCGGAGAGCGCGGAGGGCCGGGAGATGCGCTTCCCTGGCGATCCCTCCCGTACCGATGACGGCGGCCCGGATCCGGCGGTCTGTCAGATTGCGCGGAGACGTCGCGAACACTCCCCTTCGCACTCCTGGATTCTCCCAGCGGACAGCAAGCGCTTTCCACGAGAAACGTAGGATGGGCCCACAGTGATGTCAACGGGGCGGATCCGACCGGGCGGGGGCGCGCCCGTCAGGTCGGGACGCGGCGGCGTTCCAGGTCGAAGACGGCCTGGACGCGTTTGCCGACGGGGACCCGCTCGGCGCCCAGGCGGTCGGCCAGCGCGTGGACGATCTCCAGGCCGTGACCGCCGGGCCGGTCGGGGTCGCGGTCGTAGCGGTGCGGAAGGGTCGAACTGCTGTCGTACACCGTCACGAGCACCTGCCGGTCGGTGCCCTCCAGCTCCAGCAGATACGGCCCATGGCTGTGCCGCTCGGCGTTGGTGGCCAGTTCGCTGACGACCAGCAGGAGATCACCGGCCGTGCGGTCGCCGAGCACCGCGAACCACTCCGCCTCCAGCTGCTGCAGAAACCGGAGGGTGAGCTGTCTGGCCTCGGCCGCGCAGCCGGGGGCCCCGCTGAACTCGGCGGCCTTGCGCAGGGGCCGCACGGAATCCGAGAGGGCCGCGAGGGCGGTACCGATAATGGACCGTTCGTTCATAGCTCCTGCCCCGCCCACCGATGAGGACGTTCGGGGGCCCTCTTCCCGGATCCCCTTCTGCCCATACACGCGCCCGGTATGCCGGCCGGTTTCGTGAAGGGCGTCACGTACATCGGGGACGCCGGGCGGCGGCGGCCGTCGATGCGCGCCGTACCGCGCATAAAGGCCAGGTCAGACCTGGTTCACTCGTGAGCGGATCCTCCCTGGAGGGGATTGCGCCTCGCGCTCCGGAGGAGGACCGTTGCGTAGGACCACGGTGCTGGGCCGCGGTGCCGAGCATCACCTCGTCAGGACGTCCGGTATGCCCCTATGACCTCTTCTTCCCCTGATCCGCTGACCATCGTCGTCACCACCCCCCGGTCCGACACGGTCGAGATCAGGCTCGACGGCGAGATGGACGACGAGACCTCGTACGAAGTGGTGGACACCGTACGGCAGTTGCTACGCACCCACCGGGGTGTGAGCCGACTGGAGCTGCACTGCGGGCCCACCATGGCGGGCGACCCGACGGGGCTGGCCGCGCTGCTGATGATCAGACGTCTGGCGGAGGCCGATGACGTACACCTCATCCTGACGGGCCGGACGGGGCTCTGACCGCACGCCCTGGGACATACACGCCCCGGGACATCTTCGTGGCGACCCGGCGGGGCGGGGTGGGATCAGGGGGGATCGCCCAGCACGGTGCGTGCCTTCGCGGCGCGTACGGCGGCGGTGAGGGCGTCGATGTCGTACGCGCCATGGTGGCGCCGCCCGTTGACGAAGAACGTGGGGGTGCCCGACACACCGTAGGTATCGGCGCTCTCGACATCCTCGGCGACCCGCGCGGCCCCCTTGTGGGACCGCAGATGCCGGTGGAACCGGTCGGTGTCCAGCCCGATCTCCTCGGCGTACCCGAGCAGATCGGCGGGTCGCAGAGCTCCCTGATGTGCGAGCAGCAGGTCGTGCATCTCCCAGAAGGCGCCCTGGTCCGCCGCGGCCTCGGAGGCCTCCCCCGCGAGCTGGGCGTTCGGGTGGACATCGTTGAGCGGCAGATGGCGCCAGACGTAGCGGACGTCCCCGAAATCCGCGAGCAACTCGCGGATCACGGGTTCGGCCAGCCCGCAGTAAGGGCATTCGAAATCGCCGTACTCGACCACGGTCACCGGCGCCTCCCGCGGTCCCCGCACATGGTCGCGGTCCGGGTCCACCGGTTCGGCGAGATCGACGATCTGCTCGGCACTGCCCAGCAGGGCCCGGATCCGCCGCTGCCGGGGCAGCGCCCCGATGACGCGCGTGACGAGCCAGGTGGCGGCGAACGAGCAGATGGCCGCGGCGAGAATGCCGATCTTGGCCTGCTCCAGCTGTTCGCTGTCGAAGGCGAGGGTGGCGATCAGCAGCGAGACAGTGAAGCCGACACCGGCGATGGTGCCACCGGCCGCGGTGGCGCCCCAGCCGACCGGCGGGCGCAGCCGGCCGTGGCTCAGCCGGGTCGTCAGCAGCGAGGCGCCGAGGATACCGAGGGGCTTGCCCAGCACATAGCCGCACAGGATGCCGAGGGTGATCGGCGACTCGAAGGCCCGAGCCAGCTGGCCACCGCTGATGGTGATACCGGCGTTGGCGAGCGCGAAGACGGGTACGACCACATAGCTCGTCCAGGGGTGGTACATCCGCTGGAGCCGTTCGTTCGGCGAGATCGCCGAGGCGATCCCGAGCCGCGCCGTTCGTTCCAGCTCCGGTGTCGGCTGCTCGCGGAAGAGCCGGAACAGTCCGCTCGCCCGTTCCAGATCGGTGCGCGAGGCGGGGTACGCGAAGGTCACCAGCCCCATCGCCAGACCGGTGACGACCGGGTCCACCCCCGACTCCAGCATCGCCACCCAGATGGCCACCGCCAGTAACGCGTACGCCACGCCCCGGCGCACTCCCCAGGCGCGCAGCAGCAGGACGAGCCCGAAGATCAGCACGGCCACGATCAGGGCGACCATACGGACATGCCCGCTGTAGGCGACCGCGATCACACCGAGCGCCACGAAGTCGTCCACGACGGCGACGGTCAGGATGAAGACGCGCAGTCCGCGCGGCAGCCGGGTGCCGAAGACGGCGAGCACGCCCAGCGCGAACGCGGTGTCCGTGGACATGGCCACGCCCCAGCCGTGCGCCGAGGTGTGTCCGGCGTTGAAGACCAGGAAGATGGCGACCGGTACGAGCATTCCGCTGACGCCGGCGATCATCGGGAGCGCGACCCGTTTCCGTTCGCGCAGTTCCCCCATGTCGAACTCGCGCCGGGCCTCCAGACCGAGGACGAAGAAGAACAGCGTCATCAGTCCGCTGTTCACCCACTCGCGCAGCTCCAGCGAGATCCCGGCGGAGCCGATCCGGACCGAGAGCACCGTCCGCCAGAACTCCTCGTACGTTCCCGGACCCGCGTTGGCCCAGACGAGCGCCGCGAGGGCCGCGGCGAGCAGAACGGCCGCGCTGCCCGTCTCCGTACGTAGGAAGTCGCGCAACGGGGTGCGCATGTCGTCGCGCTCGGTCTGGCCGGAGAGGTTCGGGGTCGCCGGGTCCACAGTCACCTCGCCATTCTCCTGCGGCCCTGCCGCGAGGGCCCGGCGACCGAGCCGCGCCGGCGCTCACCGCCCGATCAGGTGCGTCACGGTCCTGGAGAGGTACCACACGGTCACACCGCCCGTCGCCGACACGTCCCACCTCTCCGTGTGAGCCGGAATCACGTGAGAACACCGGGTGGAGGAGGACGATCGTGAGGTCTCCCCCGCCCCCGGGGCGGATCCACGCGGGCGGCGACCGCCCGGCCCCGTTCGAAAGGACCTCCCGTGCTCCCACTGGACGGCATCACCGTGATCTCTGTCGAGCAGGCGGTCGCGGCCCCGTTCGCCACCCGCCAGCTCGCCGATCTGGGCGCCCGCGTCATCAAGGTGGAGCGGCCCGGGACCGGCGACTTCGCGCGTGACTACGACGAGACGGTCCGGGGCATGTCCAGCCACTTCGTCTGGCTCAACCGCGGCAAGGAATCCATCGCCCTCGATCTGAAGCGGCCCGAGGACGCCGAGGTGCTCCGGCGGCTCGTCGACCGGGCCGATGTGTTCGTACAGAACCTCGCGCCGGGCGCGGCCGACCGGCTGGGCCTGGACGCCGCGACCCTCCTCGGCGCCAACCCCCGGCTCGTCGTCTGTGCCATCTCCGGCTACGGAACCGGCGGCCCCTACACGGACCACAAGGCGTACGACCTGCTGGTGCAGTGTGAGTCCGGGGCGATGTCCCTGACGGGTACGGCGGAGACGCCCGCGAAGATCGGTATCCCGGTCGCCGACATCGCCGCCGCGATGTACGCGTACAGCGGCATCCTCACGGCGCTCTACGAACGCGAACGCACCGGCCGGGGCGGGGCCTTCGAGGTGTCGATGCTGGAGGCGCTCGGGGAGTGGATGGGGTATCCGGGCTACTTCACCCGCTACGGCGGCGCCCAGCCGCGGCGTTCGGGTGCCGAGCACGCGGCCATCGCCCCCTACGGTCCGTACACCACCGCCGACGGGGTACGGGTCTTTCTCGGCGTCCAGAACGAGCGCGAGTGGGAGGACTTCTGTGTGCGGGTCCTGGACGCGCCCCGCCTCGCCACCGACCCGCGGTTCGTCGGGAACTCCCTGCGGGTGGCGAACCGTGACGCGCTGCGGACCCGGATCGAGGAGCGCTTCGCCACCCTGAGCGCCGGCGAGGCCGAGCGGCGCCTCGCATCGGCCCGGATCGCCCATGCCCGGCTGCGGGACGTGGCGGAGTTCTCGGAGCACCCGCAGCTCGCCGCCCGGAACCGCTGGCGCACCGTGGACTCCCCGGTGGGGCCGCTGGACGCGCTCCTGCCGCCCGTCACCGTCGCGGGCCGGGAGCCAAGGATGGGTCGCGTACCGGCCCTGGACGAACATCGCGAGCGCATCCTGGCCGAACTGAACTCGACGGCGGTGCGGCACAGCGGCTCTCGGGGCGTCTAGGGCGGGTCTTCGTGTCTTCGTGTCTTCGTGTCTTCGGGTGGATCAGGCCGGATCAGGCCCGGTCAGGCCCGGTCAGGCCGGATCAGGGAGCGGGGCCGGCGGGAAGATCACCGCCCGCAGCGGCGCCAGCAGTTCGTTGACGTACTCGATCCCCTCGGGCGTTCCCAGCGGGAGCGGCGCTGTCGCCGACGGTTTCAGCGCGTCGGGGGCACGGCGGTCGCCGAAGAACATCAGGGACTCCAGGGGCCGGTTGCGGCGCGCCTGCCAGCGCAGGCCCTGGGCCCAGGGGGCGCTGTCGCGCAGGTACCTGGCCCAGCGTCGGGTGAAGGCGTACTGCGGGCCGTCGGCCTCGACGAGCCAGCCGTCCTGGCACACCGCGGCCAGCTCCACCGCCGAGCACAGCGACACCACCCGCAGATCCTCGGTGACCTCCAGCGCGGACAGGGTCCGCTCCGCGACCTCATGGCCGAGGATCACCCGTACCCCGAGCCTCATGTCGAAGTCCCGGTCGCGCAGCAGTACTTCGGCGAGCGCCGTCGCGGGGTCGGGCGCGGCGTACAGGAACGGGTACGGGCTCTCGGTGACGCCGTCGAAGCGTGAGCCGCCGAAGTAGGGATCGGCGGGACGGGGGTTGAAGTCCGTCACCGCGCGGGTGGATCTATGGACCCGCCACAGCACCGTTCCGGCGGGGACGGTGTGCGCGTGGGGGAAGACCGGTACGTCCGGCAGGGCCTGCGCCGTCATATCAGTCCTCCCCCAGGACCGCACCGGCGCAGGCCACCAGCTCGTCGTCCCTGTCCGCGCCCAGCAGAGCGGCGGGCGGCTTCCCCAGCCAGACGTTCGAGGCCAGCCACCAGGCGGTCACACCCCAGGGGTCCCGGTCGGCGCCGAGCAGCCGGTTGACCCGTACCACCACCTCCCGGGGCCGGCCCGAGGGCTCGAACTGGAAGCGGGGGAAGGCCGTCGCCTCTCCGGGTCTGTCCAGCCGGATGAGGTCGCGCGCCATTCCGTTCCGGCGCAGGGCGTGTGCCTCGTCCTCGCTGAGCACGGGGGTGACCGCGAGCACGCGGCGCCGGACGAGGTCCATGAGCGCGGCGGGTGCGGGGACCGCAGTACCGGCGCCCGGGGTACCGGGGACCGTGGGACCCGCGTCCGCGGTACCGGCGTCCTCCGGCTCGAAGGAGAGACCGGCGAGGGACAGGAGGGCCGCGGCCTCCGCGTCGATGGCCGCGCGGTCCAGTACGTCCGGAGCCCGCCAGTCGGCCTGCCGCAGGATCGCCAGCGCCACCGGGTGGTCGGGTGGAAGCGCCTCGGCGAGGGCGAGCAGCAGCCGTCTCGCGTACGGCTTCGGGTCATCGGCGGCTCGCATCCGAGCCTGGATCGAGGCGACGGCGGCCCGGTCGCGGGCGTCAAGCCGCGCGGCCAGGTCGGCCCGGTGGTCCGTCACGATCCTGTTCAGGTCTGCCAAGCTCATCGGCGTCAACTCCGGCTGGACGGTGGGAGGTCAGCGTCCCTGGTGGGTGTACGCGGCCCAGGCGTGGATGTGAAGGTGTTCGGGGTCGTTCACCTGCCCGGCCATCAGCCGGCTCATTCCGGGGACGGGCGCGCGCTCCGGGTCGAGCATCCACAGCTGCGCGGCGCGCAGGGCGCGTGCGGGGGTGACGCCCTGGGAGAGATGGTGATGGAACACGGTCATGAGCAGGCCGCTCGGCCGGTCGGGAACGTTCCAGCGTGAGCCGACGACGCCGGTCGCTCCCGCGGTCAGGAAGGCGGTGGCGAGAGTGAGCGCCTCGTCGTGGTCACGTTCGCTCAGATCGCTGAGGCAGGCGTTGAGTACGACGAGGCCGCCTGGACTGCCTGGGCGGCGGCCCGCCGCCCGTTCGAGCACCCGCGAGATCGGGAGTTTCAGTTCGGTCCGCGCGGCGCGCTCGCTCTCCCGGGTGCCGCCGAAGAGCAGGGCCGAATCGAGCGGGACCTCTCGTGTGTCGGCGTGGCAGCCGAGATGGAGGAGGGAGGCGCCCGTCTCTCCCCGGCCGGGCAGACAGGCGAGTACCCGCTCGGGCAGCCGGGCGTGTTCCTCGGCCGTTTCCGTCTCGGCGCCCAGGATGCGGGCCCGCGGGTAGTGGGCGTCGCGGATGCCCTCCGCCTCCAGCACCGGCCACAGGAGGTCGCCGCTGGGGTCGAGAACGATGACGGGGTCGTCGGCGGGCGGCAGTTGGTCGCGTCCGGCCGCCTCCGCGAACTGCCTGCCACTCGCCGCGTAGGACACCACCGCGTCCTGGATCACATACCGGTACCCCGTCGCGTCGCCGCTGCCGGGGGCCGGGGCGCGGGCGGCGTGCCAGGTGACCACGCCGAGAGTGGAGCAGGGCACAAGCACCAGATGCGGGGGCCGCTCGCGGTCCCGGTCCCAGCCCGCGATCTCGTCGAGCACCGGTCCCATGGCCGCCGGGTACGCCCAGTCGCAGAGGCGGTCCAGCGCGGCCCGCCAGTCGGTCTCGGCGCTCTCGCGCCCGGCGCCGCGAGCCCGGGAGAACGCCGTGCGGGCGGAGATGTACGACCGGAGCGGAGCACAGGCGCCCCGCGCCAGTCCGGGCAGGGGTACGTGTACGACGCGGCCGTCCGTGTCCACCAGCAGCGCGGCGCCGGGGGCGTCGCCGTCCTCGGGCCCGTCCAGGAGGTAGACTAGCGCGTCGGCGTCCACCGCGGCGAGGGACTTCCCGAGAGCCGCCGGGGTGAGCGCTTCGTGCAGGCTGTGCCGGCCGTCGTGCTCGGCGAGTACGCCCAGTGCCTGCCGCCGCAGCTCGCTGGGGATCTCCCCGCCGGGCATGCCCTGTTCGAGCAGCAGCCGCACCGTACCGCGCAGGCTCTCGGTCACGACGGCGTCCCGGTCCGCCGCGCCCCCGGATCCGGGCGCGGACACCAAGGGAGGCGCCGGGGGCAGCACCGGCGCCGGGCTGTCGAGCACACGCGCGCGCCAGCGGTCGGCGAGGTCCGCCCGCCCGGCCGCCACCAGCCGGTCCGGTACGTCGGTCGCGGTGGTCGAGGCGCGCAGGACGAGCGCCCGCCCCAGTTCGAGCGCCTCGACGGCCGTGCGCGGATATCCGTCCGCCAGACTCCAGTGCGCGACGCGTACGGCCCTGCGCGCCGCGCCCCTGGCCGGGAGCAGTCCGTGATGGGCGCCGCGCTGGAGCATCACCTCGGCGGCCACGGTCCGGATCACCGCGAGACCCGCGTCGACCGCGGCGGAGAGATCGCCCGCCGCGGGATCTCCGCGCCGCCGGTATCCGTCGGCGAGGCCGTCCAGTACGGCCACGGCCGCGATGGGCGGCGTATCGGGGCCCATCCGCTCCCGGGCGCGTTCCAGGCCGAGCAGCGCCGTCGCCAGTACCTCCGGATCGCCGTTGAGCAGGTTCAGCATCAGCCGGGCCGAGCCGAGACCGGCGTGTCCCAGGAGGCGGATGTCCGCGGGAAGCCGCGACTCCTCCGCCACGAGCTCTTCCAGCAGGGACGTCCCGCGCCTCAGCTCGGCGGTGTCCCCCCGCACCGCCCCTCGCACCACGGCGGCCAGCCCGCCGAACGTGGCCGCCATCGGCTGGAGCCAGGAGACGGAGAAGTCGTCATCGAATGCGGTCTCGTCCAGCAGGTCCAGCGCGGCGGTCAGTTCGTCCCAGTCCTGGTTCTTCATGGCTTGTCCGAGCATGCCGAAGGCCGTGGCGATGTTCACGGGCGCGGGCAGCGGGAGTGCGCCGTCGCTCCCGACGATGGTCCGCAGTTCGGCCAGCGCCTCCGCCGCGCCGTCGCCCTCCTCGTTGGCGCGCAGCCCCAGGGCGAGGGCCCGGAAGGTCTCACCGAACTTCTGGTACCTGGCGGGGCGTTTGAGGGGCCGGTGCGCGGCGGCGGCGCCGGTGGCGTGGTCCAGGAAGATCCGTCCCGTCTCGGCATCCTGACGGGTGCCGTGCCGCAGATAGTGGAAGTCGAGCGTGCCTCCCAGCAACGCCAGAGCGGCCGGGGCGACAGCGTGCTCCGCCGGGATCAGTTCGGTGGCCCTCCGCAGATGCGCCAGGGCGCGCCGGCTGTCCTCCGTCTCTCCGGAGATCACGGCCCGGAGCATCAGCGAACCGCCCACCTGGAGATGGGCGACGCCGGGGTGGGAGTCGTCAGGGGCGAGCCCGGCCGTACGCTCCAGCATCTCGTCCGCGGCCACCAGCGCCTCGGACAGACCGTTCGGCGAGGCGCCCCGGGGAGCGGTCGCGCCGTCGGGACGCCAGCGCAGCAGCGCGCGCACCCCGGCCACGACCGACTCGTCCACCAGCTCCGGTGAGCGGTGCCGCAGCGCCTCCAGGAACTGCCGTGAGCCGAGCAGATCCAGCACGGAGTCGTACCACGGACTGCCGGCGGTGATCTCCGCCCTCGCCCTGGCCAGCACGGCGGACGCGGCTGCCAGATCCTCGTCGGTGCCCGAGTCCGACGCCCGGTCCAGATACTCCTGCGCCAATTCGCCGAGCAGCGCGTCCCGCAGGAGGTGTCCCGGGGGAAGGGTGTCGATGGCCTCCTCCAGCGCCGGGCCGGTCTCTCCGGGCGTGCCGTCGGTGTGGCGGGACACCTCCAGGGCGGCCAGTCGCGCGAAGGACTGGAACTCGGTCCGGTTCACGGCGCCCTTGGGCATCAGCCCCACCCCCTGCTGGAACAGGGGCAGTGAACGCATCAGCGACAGGGGATCGAAGGGCTGTCCGAGCGCCATGCGCAGGATCGGTACCATCCCGAGCATGAGCTTCAGCGAGCCATGGACGGGCTCCGGCCATCGCGGGCAGGCGCTGCTGTACTGGAGATGGCCGATCGACTCGTCGAGATGGGCGACAAGTCGCGCCCGCTCCCCGGGATCGCTCGGCGGGGCCTGCATCCATCGCCTGGCCGACTCGAAGTCGACGGGGGCGCCCAGTCTCAACTGCCGTGGCAGCGCGGGGAAGAAGAGCATCCAACCGAGCCACAGCCGGGCGTAGTCATGGTCCCAGCTCCCCGGCCGGGCGGTGTTGAGGACGCGCCGGAACGCCGTCAGCGCGAGCCGCCGTTCCTCGTCCTCGCCCCCGAACCGGATATGGCGGATCATCAGCACACTGCCGAGCCGGACATCCAGGCGGAGGCGACGGGGATCGTCGAGGGGCAGTTCCCGGTCCGCCTCCAGCAGCACGTCCCGCGCTTCCTCCACGGCCAGTTGACCGACCGCCTCCCGTACCCGGTCGGGCGCGAGGGGATCGGGGCCGGTCATACGGTCTCCCAGCCGCAGGAAGCGATCGGCCAACGCGATCCCCCAGTCGGCGAGTTGCCGCGCCCGCTCGACCGGGTCCAGCCTGTGGATCTCCGTCATCGCGATTCTCCCCGCAGTCGTCGCTGACGTACCGTCAGTGACTCTTCACCGTAACGCCGTTGCCCGTGCAGGGGCGGCCGTACCGCCACTGTGCGGTGCGGGGAGGCCGTACGGAGGGGACCGCCCGGAAGACAACCGGAAGGCGACCCGAAGGCGACCGCTCGAAGGGCCCGCCTTCTCCGGTGGATTTGTTGTCCAAGCCTTTGATGTCTCCGGGCTTGGCAAGGGGGCCCGGCCGGAGCACCGTGTATGGCGACTGGGCGGCCGGTAGTGATCACACTGAACCGGACTCGCGTACTTGCTTGTTGAACGCTGCGCAGTTCGCCGCGCCGCCAGTCGACCCCCGGTGCGGAGAGCCGCACCGAGGGAAGAGTGGAAGAGACCGGCGTGGAACGAGTCAGCGGGGGCTACTCCCCGGACATCACTCTGGAGTCACTGACAACGGAGCCCCTGCTCGGGCGTGAGTATCAGGACCACCCGGAGGCCGTGCACGAACGGTTACGGAGCCGGCACGGGGCAGTGGCTCCCGTGGATCTGCTGGGAGTACCCGTCTGGCTGGTGCTGGGGTACCAGGAAGCCCTGCACGTACTCCAGAACGACGCGATGTGGCCCAAGGGCCTGCGGCACTGGCGCGCCCGCAACGAGGGCCGCGTCCCGGCCGACTGGCCGGTCGCTCCCGCGCTGGAGGCCGACAACACGATGGCGCGCGGTGGGGCCGACCACTCCCGGTACCGGACGGCGTGGGACGCGGCGCTGAAACCGTTCCAGGACCCGGGTCATCCGCAGACCCGCCGGCTCAAGGACAACATCCGCAGGACCGCGAACGAACTCGTCATGCTCCTCGCCCAGGAAGGCAGGTCGGGCACGGCGGATCTGGCCGCGCGGTTCTCCCGGCCGCTGCCCCTCATGGTGGCAGGCGAACTGCTGGGCGTCTCGGGATCCCAGAGCGAGCGGACCCTCATGGACATCTGGCGGATCCTGGACGCGGGACCCGACGCGGCCGTGGCCTCCGAGCGGGTACACACCGCCATGGGCGCCCTCGCCGAGGAGAAGCGGCGCCGGCCGGGCGAGGACTTCCCCTCCTACATGCTGGCCGCCCATCCCCAGCTGACGTCCTCGGAGCTGGCCCACGAACTCACCATGCTCATGGGGATGATCTCCGACCACGCGGGCATCCTCATCGCCAACGCCGTCGTCGAGATCATCACGGGCGACGGGCGCGCACGCGCGAGTCTGTCGGCGGGCATGATCCGCGAGACCGTCAACCATGTCGTCCTCCGAAAGCCTCCGTTGGCCAACTTCATGCCGCGGTTCCCGCTCAGGGACCAGCGGCTGGGCGGATACGTCATCCGGGCGGGCGAGCCGGTATGGATCGCCACCGCGGCCACGCACGCGGACCTGCGCTCGGCGGCCGGTACGTCACCGGACCGGGCGACGAGCACACGCGCGCATCTGTCCTGGGGAGCGGGCCCGCGGCAGTGTCCGGCGCGTGAGCTGGCGACCACGATCACCACCCTGGCCCTTGAGTGCCTGTTCGAACACTTCTCGCGGCTGGAACTGGCCGTACCGGCGGACCAACTCCCCTGGCGTTCCTCACCGTTCGTACGCGGGCTGCGCTCCCTGCCCATCGGATACGAGCTCAGGGCGGACTACGAGATCCCCGCCCCCGACCGGCCGGCGGCCGACGGACGGGCGGCGGACGAGGAGCGGCCCGCCCAGGTCTCCACACTGCGACGGCTGCTCGCCGGAACGGTCACCGGGAAGGTCGATCCGTACTCGTTCTAGACGAGCGGGAGGGGTCGCAGGTGGGTGTGGCTGGGTCGGGGAGCGGGGCTGGGTCGGGGAGCGGGGCTGAGTCAGGGGGTGTCGCCCCGCCAGTCCCACAGCCCCGGGTCCGCGGGCCCGGGGCCGTACAGCGCGTGGCCCCCGGAGCCGTACGCGCCGATCTCGGTGGCCAGCGCCGCGCCTTCGCGCAGTTGTCCGGCCGTCCAGCCGGTGACATCGAGGAGCAGGCCGTCCAGCGGGCCGGCGACCAGCTCACGGTAGACATGGCCGGGCCGGGGCCCCGGGTCCGGGTCGTCGTGGTCGGCGCCGTACACCCGCCGCCGTATCAGTTCGTCCATGACAGCCAGCGTCCCACCCACCACTGACACTCGGAGGACGAGCCGGCGCGCCGTACCTCAGACCGCGACCGGCAGCCCTTCCAGTCCCCGGATCACGAAGTTCGGCTTGCGTACGGGCTCGGCGGCCAGTCGCAGTCCGGGGGCCAGCTCCAGCACCGCGGCCATGGACGCGGCCAGTTCGATACGGGCCAGTGGCGCGCCGATGCAGTAGTGGATGCCCGCGCTGAACGATATGTGCGGGTTGTCCCTGCGGGACAGATCCAGGCCGTCCGGGTCGGCGAAGACCGCGGGGTCGCGGTTGGCCGAGCCGAAGAGCAGGGCGACCTCGGCACCGCGCGGCACGGTGGTCCCTCCGATCTCGACCGGATCGAGCACCCAGCGCTCGAAGAGCTGGAGCGGTGTGTCGTAGCGCATCAGCTCCTCGACGGCGGTGGGCAGCAGGGCCCTGTCCGCGCGCAGGGCGGCGAGCTGTCCGGGATGCCGGAACAGCGCGTACCACCCGTTGACGGTGGCGTTGACGGTCGCCTCGTGCCCGGCGTTCAGCAGCAGCGCGCAGGTGGCGACCATCTCGGCCTCGGTCAGCTTCTCGCCGTGGTCGTGGGCGGCGATGAGCCCGGAGATCAGGTCCTCCCCCGGCTTCTCGCGACGTACGGAGATGAGGTCACGCAGATACGCGGAGAACTCCTGGGACGCGACGACCGCGCGGCGGGCGGTCTCCTCCGACGGGTTCAGCTCGTACATGCCGACGATCGCCGCCGACCACGGCCGCAGCAGCGGCCGGTCCGTCTCCGGCACGCCCAGCATCTCGGCGATGACGGCGACCGGCAGCGGTTCCGCGACGGATTCCAGCAGGTCGCCACCGCCGCGCTCCACGAGCCGCTCCACCAGCTCGCCCGCGAGCCGCCGCACGTACGGCTTGAGCTGCTCGACCGTACGCGGGGTGAACGCCTTCGACACCAGGCGCCGGATCCGGGTGTGGTCCGGTGGCTCCAGCTCCAGCATGCCGTGATCGTTCAGCTCGTGGAACGGTTCATGGCCGGTCGGCGGCGCGGTCCTCCCGAACTCCTCGTGGCTGAACCGGTGCCCGTAGGAACGGCCGAGCCGCCGGTCCCTGAGCAGCGCCGACACATCAGCGTGGTGCGGGACGAGCCATTGGTCGCTCGGCTCGTAGTAGTGCACCCGGCCGCGGGCACGCAGCTCGGCGTAGGCGGGGTAGGGGTCGGCGAGGAACGTGCTCGACCGGGGGGCGAAGTCAGACATTCCAGGAAGGTATCCGGCGGCGGGAGCGAAGACCAGTACGGTTCCGCCGCGACGGGCCCGTCCTCGCCAACCGCCGTGCCGCGCGCCGCGCGCCGCGATCGAGGGCTGCCGACCTTGTGCGCGGTTGGCCTGTCCATGACCATGGAGCGGCCGGATCACTCACGTAGCCGTGGAAGGGACTCGCCATGTCGCAGCACCCCACCGGGATACCTCGAAGGACCGCCCTGTCCGCCACCGTCGCGACCGCCGTGGTGGGGGTTCCCGCACTGGCGTCGACGGCGTCGGCGGTCCCCGCGAGCGCGTCCGCCGAGCGGGGATCCGGAGACCGTCCCGCCACCGCCCAGTCCCCCGGCCGGGAGTTGCGGGAGCTGCTCAAGGAGATCGACCGTGACCGGATCGAGGCGACCGTGCGGCGGCTCGCCGCGTTCGGGACGCGGCACACCCTGTCCACCCAGGACGATCCCGAGCGCGGGATCGGCGCCGCCAGGGACTGGATCCACGCCGAGCTGAAGCGGTACGCCGAGGCTTCCGGCGGCCGGATGACCGTCGAACTCCAGTCGTATGTGCAGGAACCCGCCTCACGGATCCCGGTGGCGACCCGTATCACCAATGTCGTCGCGACGCTGCGCGGTTCGGCCGACCCCGACCGTATCCATGTCGTCTCCGGCCACTACGACTCGCGTGCCACCGACGTCATGGACGCCGTGAGCGACGCGCCGGGCGCCGATGACGACGCCTCCGGGGTCGCGGTGGCGATGGAGCTGGCCCGTGTGATGGCGAGACGGCGGCCCGCCGCGACCATCGTGTTCGCCGCCGTGGCCGGTGAGGAGCAGGGGCTGTACGGGGCCGCGCACATGGCGGAGCGGTTCAAGGCGGCGGGCGCCGACGTCCGGGCCATGTTCACCAATGACATCGTCGGCAGTTCCCGGGCCGACGACGGCAGCCGCGACCCCTACACCGTGCGGCTCTTCGCCGAGGGCGTGCCCACCTCCGAGACCCCGCAGGAGGCCGCCACCCGCCGCTCGGTCGGCGGCGAGAACGACTCGGTGACCCGCCAGCTCGCGCGCTTCGTCCGGGACGTGGCGAGCAATGACGCCACGGGGATGGACGTCCGGGTGGTCTACCGCCGCGACCGCTATCTGCGCGGCGGTGACCATATCCCCTTCCTCGAACGCGGCTACAGCGCGGCCCGGTTCACCGAGCCGGCCGAGGACTTCGCGCATCAGCACCAGGACGTGCGGGTGGAGGACGGCAGGCAGTACGGCGATCTGCCCGAGTTCTGCGACTTCGGCTATATCGCCCGCGTGGCGCGCGTCAACGCCGCGGTGCTGTGGACGCTCGCCCAGGCCCCGGCGGCGCCGAGCGGGGTGAAGATCGTCACCAGCTCGCTGACCAACTCCACCGAGCTGGTGTGGGAGCCAGGTACCGAACCCGATCTGGCGGGGTACGAGGTGGTGTGGCGCGAGACCACCGACCCGGAGTGGACCCAGGTGATCAGCGCCGGTGACCGGACGAGCCACACCGTGGACCTGTCCAAGGACAATGTCTTCTTCGGTGTCCGCGCGGTGAACCGGGCCGGTCTCCGGGGCCCGGTGTCCTTCCCCGTACCGCAGCGCTGACCGGCTCCCGTCCGTCGAACGGCCGCAGTACGAAGCCCCGGGGCCACGCTCCCCCGGCCCCGGGGCTCCATCACCCACCACGGCCGCCAGGACTCATCGAGCCGGTCCGCGAGCCCGAGCCCGATGCCGTGAGCGGAAGTCCGAGGCCCGGGCCCCCGCTACATCGAAAGACGTACGGGCATCACGCCGTCCCCGCCCATGCCTCATACGAAGGGCACGGTGAGGCACGCGAGCCGGGCCCCCGCGGTTCCCGCCTCGCCCGGATCCGTCATCGTCCCGTGGTCGTGGATCACCACGGAACGCGCCTCGCCCCGCCGGAAACGCCAGTCGTGCGTGGACTCGGCGACGGCCCGTCCCAGGACGTTCGTGGTGATGTCCAGCCAGACCTCGTTGGCCGCGTTCGCGTAGGCGGGGTCGGTGGAGGGCTGGTGCGGGTCCTTGACGTTCTGGTAGTGCGGTCCCGCGTCCTCCGGGGCGCGGCCACAGGGCTTGGTGTGCGCATGCGCCCCGTACACACGGTTCGGAAGCAGCCCGGACACGGCCAGTTCGACCCCGGTGGTCCTGGCACCGGTGCGCTCGACGACGGTGACCCGCGCGCCCGCCGGCACCTTCGTCCGGTCGTAGGTCACCGCGTCCGGCGGGAAGTACGGGGACGGCGGCAGGAATCGGCCCTCCGCCGTCACCGTGGGGGAGCCGTCCCGGGCCGACACCACCGCGGGCGGCAGCGCGAGCAACGCGGTGACGGCGAGACAAGCTGAAACCGAAGCCTTGGAGCGGAACTTCACGAGCGGCCTCCTTCGACGGGTCTGATCACCCTCTCAACGGGGAGGAGCGGGCGGAGGATGTGCGGAAATCCGAACGAATTGAGGCCGGCCGGAGGGGCGATCGGGGGCGGATGACTGTGTCTTCCCCTAATCCGAATCGTGCTATTCGCGCGCAGGGCCCCGGTATCGGCCTACCGCTAGGCTCCGCTCAATGCGCTCCCCACACTTCGGGCTCCTCCGTCTGGGCGCGGCGCGGCGTCGCTATGGAGACGGCCGTCGCCGGCCGCTGTGGCGTGGGACGGAGCGGGGCCCGGCCGTCGGAATCATGGCCGCCGCGGCGATCGTGCTGGGGGTGGCCCTGACCGGATACGCGTCGGACACGGGGGTACGGGACGCGGGTGCGGCGGCGGACCTGCCATCGCCGGCGGACCTGGCTCCGCGGGGGCCGGACGAGACGGCGTTGGGGGATCCGGCGCTGCCCGCGCCGGCGCCGTGCTCGCCGCCCGCCGGTGTCGTCCTCTCCCTGCACGACGCCCCCGGGAGCCTGCCGGCCGCCGGCTTCGGCCGTATCGCTCTGCCCGCTCTCCCCCGTACGTTCATCGACGGCCCGCCGTCCCGTACCGGAACAGCGAGGACCCTGCCATGACCACCCCGCGCGCCCTCCTCGACGAGCCCGCCGAACCGCACATCCTGTTCGTGGAGGACGACGCGGTGATCCGCGACACCGTCCGGATCGCGCTCCAGCGCTATGGCTTCACCGTCTCCACGGCGGCCGACGGCCTCACCGGACTCGAACTCTTCCGGAGCGCGCAACCGGATCTGCTGCTGCTCGATGTCATGCTGCCGGAACTCGACGGCATCGGACTGTGCCGGAAGATAAGGGAGTTCAGCCTCGCGCCGATCCTCATGGTGACGGCACGCGGCGACGACCTGGACATGATCTCCGGTCTTGAGGCGGGCGCCGACGACTATGTGGTCAAGCCGTGCGAGACGGCGGTGCTCGTCGCGCGCATACGGTCGCTGCTGCGCCGTGCCTCCTTCGCGCCCGCGCGCGAGGAGCCCCCGCGTGAGGCGCGTGAGGACGGCGGGACGGCGCGCGCCGGGACGCCGGGCGGCGCACGCGGCGAGGAGAGGACGGGCGCGACGGACGGCAGCGGCGTCCTCACCTTCGGCGACCTGACCATCGACACCTACGGCATGGAGGTACGGCGCGCGGGCGAGGTGGTGGCACTGACCCCTACGGAGCTGCGGCTGCTGCTGGTCTTCGCCGCGTCGCCCGGTGTCGTACTGGAACGGCGGACGCTGCTGAGAAAGGTGTGGGACCACGCCTGGGACGGTGACGCCCGGGTGGTCGATCTGCATGTGAAGCGGCTGCGCGCCAAGATCGACGCCGAGCGGATCGAGACCGTACGCGGCTTCGGATACAAGCTGCGACGCTGACCATGCCCGAACATCGGCCGGCCCCACCGGCCTCCGGGTTCCCGCCGCGGTCCTTGCAGTGGCGCATCGCGGGGCTGGTGGCCGCGGCGACCTGTCTGGCCGTGGTCGTCCTGATGGTGCTGGTCCACCGGGCCTCGCGCGCCTTCGAGTTGGAGCAGTCGCGCTCGGTCGCGATGCTCACGCTCGAACGGGCCTCCGTGTCCTACTCGCGTACCGGACTGGTCAGCGGTACGGGCGCCGAGCTGGACGCGGCCGGGGTGCCCGGCGAGCTGCGGTCGCTGGTGCGCCAGGGCCGGCACGGTACGCAGTACACGGACGGTCCCGGCGGTCCCGCGATGTGGGCGGCGCGCCCGGCCGGCCCGCGGATCCTCTCGGTGCGGCTCACCTTGAGCACCACGCTGGGCGATCTGGAGGCGTTCAACAAGAGCATTCTGCGGGCGGGCCTGCTGACGACGGTGGTCGTACTGCCGCCCGTCTGTCTGGTGGCCCGTGGGATGAGCCGCAGACTGCGCACGGCCGCGGGCATCGCCCGGCGGATAGCGGCCGGTGATCTGGACGCCCGGATAGCGGCGCGGCCCCGCCCGTTCGACGAGATAGCCGAGATCTCCGGCGCGGTCGACTCGATGGCGGCCTCGCTCCAGGCGCGGCTGCGCGGCGAGCAGCGCTTCACCGCCGATGTCGCCCATGAGCTGCGCACACCGCTGATGGGTCTGGTCACCGCCGCCGAACTCCTCCCGGACGGTGAGGCGGAGCGTTATGTACGGGACCGGGTACGCACGCTGTGCGCGCTGGTGGAGGATCTGCTGGAGATCTCGCGGCTCGACGCGGGCGTGGAGCGGGCGGACCCGCAGCACTGCGCGCTGGTGGAGCTGCTCGAAGAGACCGTGGAGCGGGTCGCGGTCCCGGCGACGGTGCTGATCCGTGGGGCGGCGGGCCCCGCGGAGGTACGGGCATGGACCGATCCCCGCAGGCTGGAGCGTATCGTCGCCAACCTCGTCGTCAACGCGCACCGGCACGGCCGGCCGCCGGTGACGGTCATGGTGGGCGTGGACGCCGACACCGGCGTGCCGACGGTCTCCGTGCGCGACAGCGGCCCCGGCTTCCCCGCCGGGCTGCTCGACGACGGACCCCAGCGGTTCCGTACGGGCGCGCGTGAACGCGGTACGGGACACGGTCTCGGGCTGACCATCGCGCTCGGACAGGCGCAGGTCGTCGGCGCCACCTTGACGTTCGGCAACGCGCCGGACGGCGGAGGCGCCGTGGTCGTCGTACGGCTGCCGCGCGGTCCGGCGGCGGAGAAGATACCGGACTGACACTCCGTCGACATCTCGCGGACAACCGGCTGACGCCTTGTGGCCGCACAGCCGAGCGCGTCCCGACCTCCCGACCGGCCCGGGGCGGACACATTCGCCGCCCAGGATGAACCCACTCCACAGGCCAGGACCGGGCGTCGGGCGTCAACCGGCTGAGGGTCCCTCACGAGCCATGAGCCATGAGCGCTATGGGCCACATGCCGGGCGCCAGGCGCCACGGGCCGCGGAGAGCACCTGAACTGACGACGTTCCAGGGAAGGACCGCCGCAATGAACGCGAATACCACGCGTGAAGAGACCGGGGCCGCCGAGACCGAGAGCGAGTTCGACGAGCCCGTGGTCGACCTCGCCGCGTACGGCGCGCGATTCATCGAGAACCCCTATCCCGTATACGAGGAGTTGCGCGCGAAGGGACCCGTGCACCGGATCCGCCTGCCCGGCCAGGAACGGGACTGGTGGCTGGTCGTCCGCAATGAGGAGGGCCGCCTCCTTCTCGCCGACGCGCGCTTCAGCAAGGACTGGCGCTCCTCGGGGGTCTGGCCCGCCGACGCCCTGCCGATCAACGAGAACATGATCGAGAGCGATCCGCCCAAACACACGCGCCTGCGCGCCCTGGTGACCCGTGAGTTCACCTCGCGGCGGATCGAGGCGCTGGCCCCCCGGGTCCATGAACTGACCGCGGATCTCCTCGACTCGATGACCGCGGACCAGGACGGGCGGGCCGATCTCGTCGCCGCCCTCTCCTTCCCGCTCTCCATGTCGGTGATCTGCGAACTGCTGGGCGTACCGGACCTGGACCGTAAGTCGTTCAAGGTGTGGTCCAACGAAATCGTGGCCTCCACCTCACCTGAGGCGACCGTCGAGGCCGTACAGGCGGTCACCGCCTATCTCACGGACCTCATCGGGCACAAGCGCGCCGAACCGGGCGACGACCTGCTGAGCGCCCTCCTGCGCACGACCGACGAGGAAGGGGACAGGCTGAGCCCGGACGAACTCGTCGGTATGGCCTTCCTGCTTCTCGCGGCCGGGCACGAGACCACCGTCGGGCTCATCTCGAACACGGTGCTCGCGCTGTTGCGCCACCCCGATCAGCTCGCGCTGCTGCGGGCCGACTACTCCCTCGCCGGCAACGCGGTCGAGGAAACGCTGCGCTACGACAGTCCGGTGGAGAACTCGACGTACCGGTTCGCCACCGAGGACATGGACTTCCGCGGCGCCCGTTTCGAGAAGGGCGATCCGGTCCTCGTGTCGCTCGCCTCGGCCGGGCGCGACGGCGAACGCTTCGAGGACGCCGACCGCTTCGACATCACCCGCGCCGCGCGCGGACATCTCACCTTCGGCCATGGCATCCACTACTGCCTGGGCGCCCCGCTCGCCCGGCTGGAGGCCCGTGTCGCGGTCCGGGCCCTGCTGGAGCGCTGCCCCGGTCTGCGGCTCGACACCTCGGAACCCCTCGTGTACCTCCCGGGGATGCTCGTCCGCGGTGTGCGCCGGCTGCCGGTGCGCTGGACCGCGTGAGCCCCGCTCGCTTCTTCCTTTCCCTGTCCCGAGCACCTCAAGTACCCCAGGCATTCCGAGCACCCAGGAGCACTCCATGAGTACCCATACGGTGAACCCGGCGCGCGACACGGCCCGCAGCCGGATCAGCAAGATCAGCACGGACGACAGCCACACCTTCTTCTTCGACCACCCCCTCGATCACATACCGGGCATGCTGGTCGTGGACACAGCTCTGCGTCAGGCGGAGGACCTGGCCGCGCGGACCGGCCGGGATGGAGCGGAGCCGCTCCGGGTCCGGGCCCTCGACCTGGCGTTCAACGGTCTGTGCGAGCGGAGTTCCGACGCCTTCGTCCATCTCGCGGAAGGTGTGCCCGACGGGCGCGCGCTCACGGTGGACGTGCGCCAGGACGGCACGAGCGTCTGCGCGGGCTCGCTGCGGCTGGAGCCGGCTCCACGGCGCGAACTCTTCGTGGAGGAGCCGCGACGGGAGGGCCGCCCGGCGCGCGCGCCGGCGGAGCTGGTCCATAAGCGCTCCGAGGACAATGTGCTGATCGGGCCGCTCACCCGGACCGGCGAACACGCCTACACCACCGTCCTGCTCGGGCCGCCCGCCCACCGCTGGCCGGATGTCCATCCCGCGACCGTGCTGGTGGAGGCGATCCGGCAGACCGCCACCGCCACGTCCCACACCGCGTGGGACATCCCCACGGACTGGCAGTACATCCTGATGGCGATCCGTCTGACGCTCTCCGACACCCGCACCTGGCCCGCCGCCCCCGAACTGGTCTGTCGTATCAGCCCGTTGAAGGGCCGCGCCCGTGGCGGGATCGACATCGACGTCCTGGTGCGCGGGGCACAGGTCGGCCATATGCATCTGGAGGCGCGCGCCGTCCCGCCCGCCGCCTACCGGCGCATGCGCGAGGCCCGGAACAGCCCGTCCCGGAACGGCTCTTCCCGGAACAGCCCGTCCCAGAACTCCCCGGCGCCCACCGGGGAGGCCGCACGATGAGGCGGTGGATCACCGAGAAGTTCCCCGCGCTCTTCTTCGTCACCGGATTCCTGGCCGGCGCCGGCGCTCTCGTCCGGGCCGCGGCGGACAGCACGAGCCCCGCCTTCCCCATGCCCGCGGTGATGATCGGCGTCTATCTCTGCTGGGTCCTGCTGGAGGCCCGGATCACCTTCCGTACGGCGCGGATGCGGGACACCGAGGACGACCACGGTACGGAGATCCTTTACGGTCTGTCGCGATTCGCGACGGTCCTGGCCGCTCTCTACGGTCCGCTGCCGGACGGGACGCCGCTGCCGGCGGCCGGCCCGCTGCTGCTCCTGCTGGCCGGGATCGCGCTGCGGCTCGTCTCGATCCGTACGCTCGGCGCGTACTACTCGCACCGGGTACGGAAGGACGCCGACCACCGGGTCGCCACCTCGGGCCCGTACCGCCTGCTCAGGCATCCGGCGTACGCGGGGATGCTCCTCGCCCATGTCGGGCTGGTGGCGTACTTCCTCAATCCGTTCAGCGTCGCGCTGTTGCTGCTGCTGTTCGTCCCGGCGGTCGTGCGCAGGATCTCCGTCGAGGAGAAGGTGATGTCGACCGTCGCCGGCTACCGCGACTTCATGGCGGGCCGCAAACGGCTGGTGCCGTTCCTGTGGTGACGGGGGCGCGGGGCGCGGACCGGCTGCCGAGGATCGCGCTGACCGGGGCCACCGGGTATGTGGGCGGCGCCTTTCTGCGGCATCTGTCGGGGATGTCATCGCCCTGGCCGGTCACCGCGCTGGTGCGGCGGCCGCCGCGGCACCGGCTCCCGTTCGTCACCTATGTACAGGGCGAGATCCCGGGGCGGCTGCCCGTCGGCTTCCCGCCGTCGGGCACCGACGTCCTGGTCCATCTCGCCAACGAGAACCGGAGCCGCGACCGGGAGGTGCTGCACGCCGTGAATGTGGCGGGCACCCGCGCCCTGCTCGGCGCGGCCCCCGACTCGCTGAAGGGCGTCCTGCTCGGCAGCTCCATGTCCGTCTACGGCAGGGGCGCGCAGATCAGGGTGGCCGAGACGGCGCCCGTCCGGCCGGCCACGGCGCTGGGCCGCGCCCGGCTGGGCGCCGAGCGCGCGGTCGCCGAGAGCATGCGGCGCGGCGGAGGGACGGCCTATCTGCTGCGGCCCCGGTTCATCACCGGCCGGGACGACCTCTCGTTCCTGCCCGGCGTCAACAGGCTCAGAAAGCTGCCCCTGCGGGTGCGCGCGGACCGGACCCACTTCAGCGTGATCGATGTCGAGGACTACGGCTCGGTGATCGCCCAGCTCGCCCGCCGGGTGATGGAGCGTGCCGCACGCGGCACACCCGTACGTACGGCGGTGAACGTCGGCTACCGCAGGCCCCTGGCCCTCCAGGACCTGTTCGACCTGCTGGCGCCGCCGCCCGGCCCCGCCCCGCTCCGCTGGCTGCCCGCCGCTCCGGCGCGGGCCCTGTGCTCCGTCCTGCCGGGGCACTCGGCGTCCCGGCTCGGCGAACGGCTGGACCTGGTCACCCTCTCGCACTGGGCCGATGTCGGCCTCCTGGAGAGCGAGATCGGAACCGCCCTCACCGCGAAATCACCGGAAACGGTGGTGCGCTCCTACCGGGCGTACGAACCCGAACAGGAAACCTCATGATCGAGACACTTGGCGACGCCATGTCCCCCGACACCGTCGGCTGGAAGTTCGCCCGGCTGAAGACCCTCCATGACCGGGGTGTCCGGGTCCCGGGGCTGTTCTGCCTCACCGGTGCGGCCTTCCACCGCGCGGTGGCGCCGGTCGCGGACACCATCGACGCGCTGGTGCGGGACACCGACCTGGACGACTGGGAGCGGGTGTGTGCCACCAGCGCCCGGATCCGTGAGGTCATCGCGGGAGCGGGACTGGGTCCCGAGGTGGAGCGGGCCCTCGAAGAGCGGCTGGCCGCCGACTTCCCCGACGGTCCGCTGCTGGCGGTGCGCGCCTCCGTCATCGGCGCCCCGGGCCAGGGCGAGGACTCGGCGCAGAACCCGTTCGCGGGCATGAGCGACAGCTTCCTCTATGTCCCGCCGTCCGGGGTCGGGGAGGCGGTACTCAAGTGCTGGGCGTCGGCGTTCAGTCCGGAGGGCCTGCTCTACCGGCACCGTCAGCGCCTGCCGTTCTCCGGTCTCTCGGTCGCGGTCGGTGTCCAGCGGATGGTCTTCGGGGAGCGCTCCCTCGTTCTGTTCACCTGCGATCCCACCAGCTACGCGCGCGACACGGTCATCAGCGCGAGCTGGGGCATCGGCGAGGGTGTCGTCCAGGAGAAGGCCCCGGTCGACCACTACTTCGTGCACTCGCGCACCGGGAACGTCGAGAGCGTCGTGACGCCCAAGACGACGATGGTCACGCTCGACGCCGAGCGGGGCCACGGCACCGTCGAGACCGCCGTGTCGAGCGAGCGCGTCGACGTCCCCGTCCTGAGCGACGAGGAGGCGAGGTCGCTGGCCGCGCTCGGCCGTGACATCGAGAAGGTCTTCGGTGAGCCGCAGGACATCGAGGCGACGATCACCGAGGACGGCCTCGTGCATGTGGTGCAGTCGCGGCCCGTCACCATCGAGGCCGACCGGCACCGCGTCTGGAGCAGCGCGAATGTGTCCGAGAGCTTTCCGGACACGACGACCCCGATGACGTACTCGGTGGCCCGGCGCTTCTACTGGCTGCTCAACTACGACTACCTGCGCCGCAGCGGGGTCCCCGAGAGCGAGTTGCACGATCTGCACGAGACGATGACCCGGCTGCTCGGCTTTCTCGACAACCGCATCTACCACAGCATCAACTCCTTCATCAGGATGCTGTCCGCCGTGCCGATGTTCGAGGGCGTCCGGCGCGACTGGGAACGTCTCGTCGCCGAACTCGACACCTTCTACCACCATGAGTCCGAGAGGCCCACGGGCCTCGGGGCGCGCGGGCGCCGGGCGGTCCGGCTGGTCACCGGCTGGGGCCGGGTGGTACGCGGCTACCGCACCCTGCCACGCGACTTCAAGGACTTCCAGGAGCGGTGGAGCGCGCTGCTGCGGGAGGTGCGGACGGGTTCAACCGCGAGCGAGCACCCGCTGAAACTCGTCGCCGACTACCGGCACACCTGGCGCACCGCCGGTCAGCTGTGGGGGATCACGCTGGTCAACTACCAGTTCATGGTGTTGTTCCACAAAGCCGTCGAGCTGGCCATGGACCGCTGGGGCGTCGATGAGCAGGAGACCCTCTTCAGCCAGCTGCTGTGCGGCGGCCGGCAGCTCAAGGGGGCGGAGATCGCGCTGAGCGCGGTGCGACTGGCCGAGCTGGTACGTGCCGACGCCGGACTCCACGATCTGTTCCTCGGCGGGCAGCCGCGGCGGATCTGGGACCGCTTGGAGGCCGGGAAGCTCCCCCGGGACTTCACCGAGGAGGTGCGCCGGCATATCGAGCGGTACGGCGACCGGGGCATCGCGGAACTGAAGCTGGAGAAGGCCAACCTCCGCGACACCCCGTGGGAGCTGATCCGGCTCGTCCAGCAGTACGCCGCGAGCGATCTGACCGTCGCGGACATGGAGGAGGTCGAACGGGCCACCCGGCTGGCCGGCGAGGAGCTGCTGCGCGGCAAACTGCTGCGTGCCCGGCTGCGGCGCGCCGTCCTGCTGGGTCTGTTCGACCGGCTGCGCACCACCCTGTACTACCGGGAGGTGGGCCGGTACATGCGCAGCGAGCTGTTCGGCTACAGCAAGCAGGTGATCCGCGCCCTGGGCGTGGAACTGCACCGCCGCGAGGTGCTCGGCGACCCCGAGGACGTCTTCTTCCTCGATCTCGACGAACTCTTCGGTTTCGTGGACGGGACCGGCTCCACCCGTGATCTGGCGGGGCTGGTCGCGATCAGACGGCGCGATCTGGAGAAGTCCCGCGCGCTGCGGCCGTTGCGGGAGTTCGCCACCGGCGATGTGGTGGCCATGTCCGTACCGCAGGAGGTGGAGGTGTCGCCCGCCGATACGGAGCGGGGTCTCGCGCTGCGCGGGCTCGGCTCGTGCCCGGGAAAGGTCCGCGGATACGCGCGGGTCCTGTCGAACCCCACCCTGGACGGGGACTTCCCCGCCGACAGCATCCTCATCACCCGCGAGACGGACCCCGGCTGGCTCTATCTCATGCTCGCCTCGAAGGGGATCGTCGTCGAACGCGGCAGCCTGCTGTCGCACACCGCCATCACGGGCAGGAAGTTCGGCATACCGACGATCGTGGGTGTGCCGGACGCGACCCGGCGGATCCCCGAGGGAAGTCTGATCGAGGTCGACGGGGGCACGGGCAGCGTCGTGATCCTGGACGAGGCCCCGCGATGAATCCGGCGCGCGCGTTCTGGCGGTTCTTCTCCGGGCGCTTCCCGGCCCCCCGTTATCTGGCGTACGTGGTGCTGTGGCCCGCGGGCATCCTGGGGGCGCTCGCCCCGCTGCGTCCGCCGGGCGCGGCGGTGGGTCCTGGCGTGGCCGAGCAGGTGTGCGGCGCGCTGGCCGTGTTCGTGATCCTGTTCTTCATGCGGGCGGTCGACGAGGTCAAGGACCTGGACTACGACCGGGAGTTCAACCCGGACCGGCCGCTCGTGACCGGCGAGACGCAGGTCGCGGCCGTCCGGGTCTATCTGGCGGGGTCGGCCGTGACCGCGGTGGCGCTGAGCGCGGTCGTGGGTGCGGCGGCGGTCGTGGGTGCGGTGCTGATCATGGCGTACAGCCTGTTCCTGCTCCTGCTGGAGCGGGTCTCCGACCGCTTCCGCGAGAGCGTCTGGGGGAACATCGTCGTCACCATCCAGCTCAAGACCGGACTGGTCTGCTACGTGGCGCTGTCGGCCGGGTCAGGCGACGCGGGGACGCCGGCGCTGCCGACGGCGCTCGTGGTGCTCTCCTTCGTACTGGCCTATCTCCACTGGGAGATCGCGCGCAAGACGGTACGGGCGCGGTTCGCCCTGCCCGGCGAGAAGCTGTACTCGACGGCGCGCGGGGCCATGTGCGGCCTGGGCGTGGCCGTGGCGCTGATGCTCGCCGCGTGTGCGCTGCGCGTGGCGGTGACCCTGGGGCCGGACGCGGCGGAGGTACGGCCGGCCGCGTTGGCCGTCCTGGCGGTACCGCTCGCGCTCGTGCTCCGGAACGTCCTGGGCTTCCGTGGGCACAGCCAGGCGCGACGTACCGCCGGGGGCCCGGCGTTCGCGGCCTATCTGGCCTTTCTCGCGGCGGGCGCGGTGCAGCCGGCGTTGATGGGCGGGGCGCCGGCCTGGTTCGGCTGAGGCGGGGCGGGCCCCCGGGGAGTCGCTTCCGTTCCATCTGTCCTTTCTGTTTTCTCTGATCCTTCTGTCGAAATGTGTGGTGAGTCATGAACGGACGTGTGATCTACGCCGACTTCGAGTACCCCATCCCGCTGGGCGGCGCACGCGTCCTGTCGGCGCATGTGAAGCTGCTGGCGGAGGCCGGCGTGGACGCCTACCGGTGGTCGCCGACTCCGGGCTTCCGGTACGCGTGGTTCGACGACAGCGGCGTACCGACTCTCTCGGGCATGGAGATCGACCTGACGGCCGACGACCTCCTGGTCGTCCCGGAGATCTCGGTCCTGCCGGGCCATGACCCGGCGCCGGGCGCCCGCAAGGTCGTCTTCAACCAGGGGCACTTCCTCACCTTCGTCACCAGCGGCGCCGTCGACCGGTATCCGGGCTTCACCCCCGACCCCGGCATCTGGACGATCTCCCGGGAGAGCGTCGACATCCTCGGCCGCGCGCACCCGTATCTGCCGACACCCCTGCTGATCCCGAACCCCATCGACGGCGAGTTGTTCCGCCCCGCCGACCGGCGGGTGGCGAGCATCGCATGGATGCCACGCAACCGGCCCGCCGAGTCACTGCTGCTGGAACGGCTGCTGCGTAACGACCCGCGCTGCGAAGGCGTCGAGCTGCGCCCGATCCGGGGACTGAGCCACGAACAGGTCGCCGACGTCCTCGCCGACACGTCGGTCTTCGTCGCGCTCGGCTCACCGGAGGGGGAAGGGTTCGGTCTGCCTGTAGCCGAGGCGCTGGCGAGCGGTTGTCTTGTCGCCGGATATCCGCTGGGCGGCGGTGAGGAACTCTTCGACGCGCCTTCGGCCTGGCGCGTGCCGGATCTCCGTACGGGGCTGCTGGCCGACCGTGCCCTGGAACTCGTCCGGCGGCCCGAGGACGGGATACGCGCCGAGGGACGCCAGTGGCTGCTGGAGCGCTACCACCGGAAGACGACCACGGACGCGCTGCTGGCGGCGGTCGACTCGGCACGGACCCTGCCGGGCGGGCCGGCCCGTGCGACGCACTTCCTGGCCTGGTCGGAGGAGTACCGGCCGTTCTTCGTCTCGCAGGTGGCGGCCATGGAGGCGGCGCACAGGGCGAGTTGAGCGCACACTGTCGCCCAGGTCCTGTCCGACGCCCGACCGGACAGGACCTGGCTCCTGGCTCCTGGCTCCTGGCTCCTGGCTCCTGGGTCCTGTCCGCCGATCGGCGCGGTGAGCGCTCAGCCGCCGTCGGCGGGCGAGGGGTCGGCGAAGACGCCGCGCAGTATGCCGGTCGCCTGCCCCACCTCCACCAGATAGCCGTCGGGGTCGCGCAGATAGCAGCGCAGCTCGGCCTTGCGGTCGAGCGGTTCGGTCAGGAATCGCGCGCCCTTGGCGGTGGCCTGCTCATAGAACGCGGCCAGATCGGCGACCCGCACATTGAGGAACGACGACACGGGGTCGCCGGGCTCGGGCGCGGTGAGGACGACCTCGGGCTTGTCCGGGGTCGGCCCGCCACCGGGGTTCATGATGATCCAGCCGTTGGCGATCTTCACGATGCCCGGGTTCTCCGCGAGCACCACCTCGCCGCCGAGGATGTCCGCGTAGAAGCGGCTGGAGACATGAACGTCCCGAACGGTCAGGAAGTGGGTCAGCACCAGCCCTCTCTCAGGGGCCGGCAGATCCTCTCGCTTCGCCATGGGTGTCGCCCTCTTTCGGCCCGCGGGGAGTCGGGGCAGTCGTCTCCACCCTGCTGGCACCGGAGTACCCGGGCAACTCGGCGTCCGGACTGGGGCAAGGCCATGTTCCGCATCGGCTCCCCCTGACAGATGATGACGTGCAGGGCTGCCCTCTTCGGTGCGGCACCGGTTCTCCCAGGAAGGGGCTCCCGATGGACGAAGCCGAGGTGATCGTGGTGGGGGCCGGGCCGGCGGGCTCGTCCGCCGCCTACCATCTGGCCACGGCGGGCGTCGATGTCCTGCTGCTGGAGAAGACCCGCTTCCCCCGGGAAAAGGTGTGCGGCGACGGCCTGACCCCTCGCGCGGTGCACCAGCTCGTCCGGATGGGCGTCGACATCAAGGCTCCGGGATGGATGCGTTCACGCGGGATGCGCTGGGTGGCCGGGGAGCATCGGGTCCATATCGACTGGCCCGGCCTGGGGAGCTATCCGGACTTCGGTCTCTCGCGCAGCCGGCACGATTTCGACGACATCCTGGCCCGGCGCGCGGTCGCCGCCGGAGCCCGGCTGCGCGAGGGGGTGAAGGTGACGAGCCCGGTGACCGATCGCGCCGGCCGGGTCACGGGGGTCACCGCGGCGGCTGGAGCGGCGGGGGCCGGAGCGAAAGCGGGGGCCGGGGAGCCGGCGGTCTACCGCGCACCGATCGTCATCGCCGCCGACGGCGCCTCCGCCCGCCTCGCCCTCGCCCTGGGCCTGCAACGCGACCCGAACAGACAGATCGCGACGGCCGCCCGCCGTTACTACCGCAGCGCGGAACGCTCCCAGGACGAGTACCTGGAGCTATGGGCGGATCTGCGCTATCCGGGGACGGATCACTACCTGCCCGGCTACGGCTGGATCTTCCCCATGGGCGACGGCCGGGTCAATGTCGGCCTCGGCGCGCTGCCTCACCGGCGGTACGGAAACGCGGATCTGCGGACCGCGCTCGACCATTGGCTCGCCCGTACCCCGAGCGCGTGGGGGCTGTGTGAGGAGAACGCCGAAGGCCCCGTCAGAAGCGCGGCTCTGCCACTGGGTTTCAACCGCCATCCGCTGTACACGCGCGGGCTGCTGCTGGTCGGTGACTCGGGGGGCATGATCAGCCCCTGGAACGGTGAGGGCATCGCCCAGGCCATGGAAGCCGGCGAGGTCGCCGCCGAGAGGGCCGCGCTCGCCCTGGCCCTTCCCCAGGGGCCGAGGCGTGAACATGTGCTGCTCAACTACCCCGTGGAGATGAACCGCCGCTGGGGGCGCTACTACCGTCTCGGCAATGCCGCCGCCGACCTTGTCTTCAGCCGGTCGGGCTTCCAACCGGTCCTGAACCGCTACGTCATGGGCTCGCCGTTTCTGCTCAAGACCCTGGCTCGGCTGCTCGCCAATCTCACCGACACGCCCTCGCGGGACACGATCGACCATCTGCTCAACACCGTCGTCCGCCTGGTCCCGGCACCGGCCGTACGACGCCGCTGAGGCCGGCGGCCGTCCGCGACACCGGAGGGGGAGGTTCCGGCCGGCCGCGTCGTGCGTGACCGCGCGTGCGATGCTGAGGCGCGGACAGGGACGGAGCGGACAGGGACGGAGCGGCAGGTCCTGAGTGAGAGCGGACCTCGGCGGGCGAACAGGGGAGTCCGGCAGCGTGAGGGCGGGAACAGAGCGGGCCGGGGCCGGCACCTGGGATCGTCTCGCGGCGTCCGACCCGGGTCTGCTGCGACTGATGGCGGGGCTGCGGACGGTCGCGGCGGTCGGGCTCACCCTTCTCGTCCTCGCCCTGCTCGGCACCGGCGTCACCTACCTGGTCGCGGGCGCCATGACGGCGATGGTCTCCACCTTCGCGATCAAGGAGAAGCAGGTACGCGGCCAGGCGATCACGCTCGCGCTCGGCCTGCCGGTCGCGCTCGCCGCGGTGTCCCTGGGGGCGCTGCTCAGCACCCGGATCATCGCGGGTGACGCGCTCTTCGTCGCCCTGATCTTCGCCGCCGCCTACAGCCGCAGATTCGGCGAGCGGGGTTCCGCGCTGGGTCTGATCGGCTTTCAGATCTATTTCGTCGCCCTGTTCGTGGGCGCCGACGCGGCCGATCTGCCCGTGCTGTGGGAGACCTTGGCCATCGCCTCCGTGTGCAGCGCGATCGTACGGTTCGCCGTCGTACCGGAGACGCCCCAGCGTGTACTGAAGCGGCTGCGCGACGCCTTCCGGGCGCGGCTGGCCCAGGTCGTGACCAGTCAGATCGAGTTGCTGGACGCCGCCCCGGAGCAGCTGGACAAGGTCCTCGACGAGCTGCGGCGGCGCACCGCCCGGCTGCACGAGGGGGCTCTGATGATCCAGGGCCGGCTGGAGGAGGGCACACGCGACGCGGCCACGGCGGCGCTGCTGCAACGCAGGGTCGCGGACGCCGAGATCGCCGCGGAGCGGCTGGGCGTACTGCTGCTGAACGCCCGCAGCGCCGAGCGCGCGGACACCCTCACCCTGCATCTGCCGAACGCGCCCGTGCCGGCCACGGGGAACCTGGTGACGTCCGCCGACGGCGATGTGATCGGGACGCTGCGCCGGGACCTGAACGCGCTGCACCTGCTGGTGGCCAGGTCGGGAACCGACGACCGCGGTACGGCGTTGGCGCACGTACGCAACAGGCTGCTCGGTTACCGCGACGAGGAGCGACTGCCCCGTGCCTCGGACGCCGTCCAGGACGTCTTCCGCGGGATCGGTGAGGTGGCCCGCGCCGTCCTGGGTCTGCGGCTCGCGCTGGACGGGCCGGAGGACGAGTCCGGCGACTCACCGGCGACCACGCGTTCACGCGAGGAGTTCGACGCCGAGGACGTCTCGCTCACCGGTCCCGAGAAGCCCGAGGAGCCCGGGAAGCCGGGGAAGCCCGGAGAGCCCGGAGAGCCTGGGGAGTCCGGGGAGTCCGGGAAGCCCGGAGAGCCCGGGGAGTCCGGGGAGTCCGAGGGGAAGGTCCGCACCGGCCTCAGGCGTCCCACCACCCGGGCCGCCTTCCAGGTGTCCGTAGGGTCGGTCCTGGCCATCGTCGGCGGTGAGTTCCTCTCGTCGCAGCGCTGGTACTGGGCGGTGCTGACCTGCTGGGTGGTCTTCCTCAACACCGCGTCCACAGGTGAGATCCTGGTCAAGGGCTACCGGAGGTTGCTCGGTACCGTCCTCGGGGTGGTCGCCGGTGTGCTGCTGGCGGGACTGGTCGGTCAGCACACCTGGCTCGCGTTCACGCTCGTCCTGGTCTTCATCTTCGCCATGTTCTTCACCGCGCCGCTGTCGTACGCGCTCATGTCCTTCTTCGTCACGGCGATGCTGGGACTGCTCTACACACTGCTGAACAAGTACAGCTTCGCCGTGCTGGTCCTGCGCATCGAGGAGACGGCGCTCGGTGCGGCCTGCGGCATCATCGCGGCCGTACTGGTGCTGCCGGTGCACACCGACCGCCGCACCGACGAACTGCTGGGCACGGTCCTGGACCGGCTGGGCGATGTCGTGTCGGCGGCGGTGGAACAGCTCAGCGGCGGGCCCGCGTCCGATCTGCTGAGCATGGCGCGGGATCTGGACACCGCTCTGGACGATCTGCGTGACTCCACCGAACCGTTGACGCATCCGATCTCGCCGCTGCGCGTCCGGCGCAGGACCGTCCGCTATCTGGTGGCGCTGCTGGAGACCTGCGCCTACCACGCCCGTTCCCTGGCGGCGACGGCCGAGTTGGTACCGCACAGCAGAACGGTCACGGCCGACCCGCGGCTGGGGCGGGCGGGCCGACGCATCGCGCACAACATCGACGTGCTCGCCGCGCGCGTCAAGGACACGAGAACCGAGGGCGCGGGCGAGGTCGAGTCCGGCGCGAGCATCGCCTCCATGCTCAAGTCCGACGCCTCCGGCGCGCCGCCCTCGGACACGGTGACCGCCCGCGTACTGCGCCATCTGCAACGCCTCGACGAAGGCGTGGTGGGCCTCGCGCGCCCCCTCGGCGTACCGGTCGCCGACCGCACGGAGCGCAGGACCGCGCGCGACTGACGGATCGGCGGCGGGGGTCTCGCGCACCTGGTGGTTCCGGTGAGCAGAGCTTCGGCGTGTTTACGGAAAGCGATGGCCAGACGGCTGCGGTCGCCGGTGGGCCGGGCATCGAGAAGACACTGCCGCGGCTCAAGACGCTCGTCGAGAACGGATAGGCGGGCCGAGGGCCCGGAGTGTCGTACGGTGCGTGCCCCTACGTACGGTGCGTGGCGACCGCCGGTTCGTGAGCCGGCGCCGGGGCCTCGTCCGGCGCCTTCCGCTCGCGGCGGACGAGCAGTGTGCCGATCACGCACGCGCCCCCCGCCAGGACGAAGCCGTACCACGGCGTGGCCCCGGAGGGATGGGTCTCGTACACAAGCGCGGCCGACAGCACGGTCAGTACCGTGGCCGTGCGGCCGTACGGCGCGGTGGCGGCGATCACCGTCATGCCCCAGAGCAGGTACCACGGCTGCACCATGGGAGAGAGCGCGACCAGTGCCAGCAGAGCCAGCCCCAGGGCATGGGCCGGATTCAGGAGAGGGGCCGGATTCCCCAGAGGGGCGGTTTCCGGAACGGAGTCCGGACCCGGAGCACGGGCGGAGTCCGATGCCTGGGCGGGAATCGAGCCACGAGCCGGGTCCGGGCGGCCACGTACCGTCCGCCACGCCAGGCAGGCGGTCAGTACGAGCGCCACGCCCAGCCCCAGGTTCTGTACGGCGGCCTTGACCGGATCCGGGTCGGCGCCCACCAGGAGGCGCAGCAGCTCGCCGAGACCGAGGCCGAGGTCGCTGGTGGCCGACAAGGCGGTATGAATGGTGCCCGCGACGCTCTGGGTCCTGAGCCAGCCGAAGCCGGTGCCGCCGAGCAGCGCCGCCACGAGAGCGACCGCCACCGCGACCAGGCCGGGCGCCAGAGCCTTCGCCACCCGCCGTACGAGCGGGCCGGTCGCCGCCCTGCCCACGCACACGCCGATGAACAGCAGCGCCATCCCCGCCGGGGACTTGACCATCATGGCGAGCCCGACGAGCACGCCCCCCACGATCCATCCGCCGCGCAGAGCGAGCACCACGCCCGCCAGCATGAGACCGATCATCAGCCCGTCGTTGTGCATGCCGCCGACCACATGCATGAGCAACAGCGGATTGAGCGCCCCGAGCCACAGCGCGCCGCTCTCGCTCGTGCCGCGCTCCCGTGCGAGCTGCCGCAGGGCCCACACGATCAGCACCAGCGCGCCCACGGCGATGAGACGCATCCCCAGCACGGCGGGAACGATCGTCCCGCCCGTCGCCCAGGTCACGCCGCGCGCGAGGATCAGGAAGAACGGACCGTACGGTGCGGGGGCTTCGGTCCAGTTCCCTCCGACGCTCGCGGCGGCGTCGCCGCCGAGTCCCGCGGGGTCGAGGACGGACGGCCCCGCGCCGTAGACGTCATGTCCTTCGATGACCATCGCGCCCTGGGCGATGTAGCTGTACACATCGGCGCTGTAGAGCGGCGGCGTCAGCGCGAGCGGGGTCGCCCACCAGACGAGGGTGACGAGCGTGTCGCGCGTGGAGGCGCCGGTTCTGCCGTACCGCCACCAGGCGACGACCAGCAGCGTCAGCCCGACGTAGGCCAGGACGGCGCCCGCCAGGGTCACCGCGGACCCATGGGGCACCCAGAGCCCCCACGGATCGCGGGCCGGCAACGTACCGGCGACCCACCCACCGACAGCGGCCGCGACAGATCCGGCCGCGCCAAGCCGACGGTATCCACCGGCGCTCCATGCCCACATGACCAGCCAACCTATCGAACGAGTCCCCGGGCCATGTGCCGGGGAGACCATCAGAGAGGATGGCCGTCTCGTACCGCGTTCGCGGTGATGCCGAGGGGGACGCCATGACCACGAGGCCGGTCGATCCATCGCCCAAGGAGGCCCGGGCGACCGCACGACGGCGAAAGGGCGGTCGCCTGCGGCGGACCTGGAAGTTCCTCAAGGAACTCGTCGAGGAAACCGTCGGGGAATTCATCATGGAGTCCGGCCTGCAGCTGCTGAGCTGTCTGCTCCTCGTGGGAGTTGTTCTCGGACTGCTCTGGGGCTGGCGTCAGAGCCCCGAACTCACACTCGGGGCCGTCGCCGTGCTGCTGATCGGCACCGTCGCCGCGATCACGGCCTGGCGCCACCCCGGACCGCTTCGGGCACGACGGATGGGGGCGACGCTGGGGGCCGTTCTGCTCGTTCTGGCCCTCTGGTTCCTCCTGTACGGCAGCAACTGCGGGTGCGTCTGACACCAGGGGCGTGGCGGGGCTACACCGCCACAGGTTCCAGCTCCGGTGTGCCCTCGGCCTTGGCCGCGCCCTTGGCGCCCCTGGCCTCGGTCCTGGCCTCCGGCGTGGCCCTCGCGGGGCCGGCCGGCTGGGTGGTCTCCGCGGGCTCTCCGGCCGCGTCGGGCTCCTCGGCACCGCTCGCGCCGCCCTCCACCAGGCTGAGGAAACCGCGGATCGCCTCGATCGACAGACCGAGTTCCTCGGCGGCGCCCCCTTCGCTCCCGAAGACCTCGACCGCCTCCGCCACGGCCTCGGCCAGCTCCGACTCGGCCTTCCGCAGCTTCGCCTCGGCCTTGTCGATGGTGTCGACGACCGCCAGCTGGCGCCGCTGCTTCTCCTGGAGTCGCTGCTTGCGGGACGGGCTCTTCTCGGGGGTCTGCGAAGTCATAACCAAGATCATAAACCGACCGTCGGCCCCACCGGAAACCCCCAACTTACTTTCGACGAACGGGCGTTCCCCACGCGGGCGGGTGCCCCTGCCGAGTACGGGGCGATCGCGACGCGAGGCCCACCTCCCCGGGCGCCGGGCCGGGGCACCCGCCGGACAAGGTCCCGGATCCGCCCTTCCCCCTCCACTCCACGGCGAGGCCCGGAACAACCTCCACGGCGGGGCCCGAAACACGACACCGGGCCGACGGCGCCCGCCCCGTTCTCCTCGGGGCTCCGACCGGAAAACGACGGCCTCTTGATGCCACTCGACTCGGCATATATATGGCAAAGATCCGAACAAAATTGGCTCAACGAACACCACCCGTTTCGGCAGGCTCAGGGCGCCTCAACACGAAGCCCGCCGGAGCAGGGCCAGTTCGGGGCGGACTCACCCAAGCGGAACACCGGGTTCGGCCAACGACGGCGCCCGGCCGACCTTTCGGTATCTTTCCATCGTCGTAAGAGAAATCCCTATGCGACGTGGCACACACGCGCTGGCGTGATACCTGACATGGAACGACGAAAACGAGCCAAGTTTCATGGCTGGCGCATCCGACGTGCCGTGCCGCTTCCTCTTACCTACGAGTAGGGCGTCATTATCGCTAGGTACGTAGGGTTGGCCCCGGGGGGAGGCGTTCCATGCGCCCGCTCCCCCGGTCGCATCAGAAAGGCAACGGGCGACAATTGCAGATCAATCTTCTGGGACCGCTGGAAGTAATCGATGACGGGGTTCAGGTCCGGATACCGGGAGAGAAGTTACGCTCAATACTGGCGGCCCTCTCATTATCGGTGGGCCGCTCCGTCTCGCGCAGTGAACTCATCGACGAGCTATGGGGCGAAGAGCCACCGAACAGCGCCGAGAATTCATTGCACGGCCATATCGCCCGACTGCGCCGGGTCCTGGTCGCACACGGCGGGAAGGCAGCTCTGCGCAACGTTATCCAGACGTCGCCGACCGGATACGTCCTGGAATTGACCGAGGAGAACGTCGACGCCTCCCGGCTCCTCCAGCTGGTGTCCCGCGCCGACGCGGCGAGCGCGCACAATCCCCAAGAGGCCGTCGATCTGCTGACCGAGGCGGTTTCCCTATGGCGCGGCCCGGCGCTGATCGACGCCGGACACGGAATGATCTGTCAAGTGGCCTACACCCAGCTGGAAGAGGTCAGACTGGGAGCCTACGAAAGGCTTTTCGACATCCGGCTCCGGCTGGACCACCCCCGGGCCGTCATCCCCGGGCTGGAGCAATTGCACGCCAGGTACCCGCTCCACGAGCGCTTCTGCGAGCAGCTGATCACCGCGCTCTACCTGTCAGGACGGCAGGCCGACGCCCTGAACACCTACCATCGCACCCGCGAGTACCTGTCGCAGCATCTGGGACTTCAGCCAGGACACGGACTGAGAGACAGGTTCCAGGACATCCTCCGGCAGTCTCCCCATCTGTCCATATCGCGGGCCGGGGAAGAGGTCATACCGATTTCGTGACCCGCAGGATCTGCCAGATGGCACCCAGCCTCGCCCGCCCGTGGAAAGCCAGATACTCGGGAAGCACCAGTTGGGGGCCCCACTTCTCCTTGTAGGCGAGCTGGCTGGCCGCGGGATAGACCTTGTCACCGTGGTCGGCCAGCAGCCGCATGATCCTGCGCGTGGCCCCGCTCGCCTCGGCCGGATCGTGCTCCTCGGACAGTCCGGTGAACGGTGTGAAGCCGAAGTGCAGCCACTCCGCGCCCTCCTGACGGAATGTCTCCAGCGCGGTGAGGTTGATCGCCTCCATCACACCGGGAGGCGCGTCCGGGAGCCGGCGGCTCAGATCGTGCAGCCACCCGGGACGTGAGCCGTACGCGGGTGAGTACGAGATATAGGCGATGGGCACCCCGTCGAGCCGGCCCAGCATCAACCGGCGCGCGTGCTGTACGGGCCCGCCCAACTCACCGACCAGGAACTCGATCTCCTTGACATGGCGGCCCTTGCTCCGCAGCCAGGCGCCGTCGATACCGGCTATTTCCGCCGCGCACTCCTCGTGGGAGACCTCCGTCACCTCCAGGCCACTGCGCCGCGCCCGCGAGATTTTGTTGCGGAGTTTCATGAAGCGCGTTCCGCGCAGGGCGAAGTCGGGCAGGTGCACCGAGTACGACGATCCGACCTGATTGACCGTGAAACCGCATCGGACGTACAGCTCGACGTCCGACGTGAGGACCTGTACGGCGACCACCTTGCGGCGCCGCAGACGCGCGTGCGCGAGGAACGCCCGCAGCAGCGCCTCCCGTTGTTCCGGCGGGGCGTAGACGCCTCCGAACTGGATCAGATACGAGCCCGCCTCGCGATAGGCGACGACTCCGTCCGTCGCCGGATCGCTGAAGTACGCGTTACCGGAGTTCAGCGCGAGGAAGGCGCTGGGGTTGTCGCCGTCCTTGCGGAGCTTTTCCAGGACTTCGAGCACTTCTTCGTCGGATACCTCTCCGCTGCGCGTGGTCATCTCACTCCCGTTGCCTGAGGCGTCGAGTTACCGGGCCGGCTGCCCGGGGACATGCTCCTCACACTCTCTTCCATTTCCCTGAAACGGCCGTCTCAGCGGCGTCTCAGCGCCGTCTCCGAGGATTTTCAGGGCGCTCTGTGAGGGTGATAGCCGCCACTTGGAACTGCGAACATTCCCATCAGCCGATGGGAAGTGGAGAGCGGAGGGGCTGCGTGAGCAGCGATATCGCGACGCCTTCGGCGTCAGGAAAAGAAGATTCCGGAGCACCCCGTCCTGAAATCCCCACCTACCTTTCCCTCATTGACGGAAAGGCCGTTCCGAGCGGGACCTGGGTATACGTGGTCGACTCGGACGCCCTGCTCGACGACGCCTTTTCCACGCTCACCATGAAGCGAAAGCTGGAGAGCGGCCGCATTTCCGCCGAGAATCTGCCGGCCACCATCGTCGGCCGGGTCGCGAGGGCGGACCGCCAGACCACGGATCTGGCGATCGAAGCGGCGGCCGCCGCTGCCGCGCCCTGGGCGGCGTTCCCCCCGGAGACCCGGATCGAACAGTTCGGCACCCTGCTCTACCGCAGGCTCGTCGAACAGGCCGAGCGGATCACCGAGGTTCTCGTCCAGGAGGGACACCCGCTGGCGCTGGCCCGCTGGCAGGTGTCAGGGGCGCTTGAGGTCTTCGGGCCCGAGTCGCTCGGCTTCTACCGGAGCCAGATGCTCCAGGAGTACCGGCACGGTGAGCGGACGATCTCGGTGCGCCGCCGTCCCGACGGCGTGGTCTGCCTCAACCCCCCGCAGAACGCCCCGCTCTCCAGCGCGCTGCTCGGCGTGACCGCGATCATGGCCGGCAACTCCCTCGTCGTACGAGCGCCGCGCAGCGCCCCGCTGGGCGTCATGTACGTACTGCAGGAGGTGGTGGCGCCGGTACTGGCGGAGCTGGGTGCTCCCCCCGGCACGCTCGGCGTGGTGTGCGGGGACCCGGCCCCGATGCTGGACGCGTGGCTGGAGAGCCCGCTCGTCGACGACATCATGTACTTCGGCAGCAGCGAGAACGGGATGCGCTTCCAGGAGCGCTGCATCGCGGCGGGCAAGAAGCCGATCCTCGAACTGGCCGGCAACGATGTGGTGCTGGTGTGGAAGGACGCGGACCTGGACCTGGCGGCCGAGGCCATCACGGAGAGCTTCTACGGCTCGGGCCAGCTGTGCATGATCCCCAACCAGGTGGTGGTCCACCCGGACGCCCGCGACGAACTGCTCGCCCTGCTGACCGAGAAGGCCGCGGGGATCAGGCCGGGCCGCTCGTCGGAGGAGGGCGTCCTGCTCACTCCCGTGCTGCGCAACGAGAAGTTCTTCTCGTGCCTGCGCGACGCCCTCGACCGGGGCGCGGAGCTGGTGTGCGGCGGACACGCGATCCAGGAGGACGGAACCCGCGACACGGCCGGGATCTTCCTTGAGCCCACGGTGGTGGTCGTACGAGGGCTTGAGGAGGCCAGAGAGGTCCAGGCGGTCCGCGAGGAGACGTTCTTCCCGCTGCTGCCGGTGATCGTGGCCGAGCCCGCGCCCGACGATGTCCTGCTGGACCGGTTCATCGACTTCGTCAACAGCAACGCCTACGGGCTGCGGAACTCGGCGTGGGCACGGGACCCCGAGGTGGTCGACCGGATCGTGACCCGGATCACCCAGGGCGGGCTGCTCAAGGTGAACGACTCACACATCGGGTTCCTGCCCTATCTGCCGACCCACGGCGGGACCGGTCTCACCGGGGGCGTGTTCGGCGAGGCCAACTACCCGATCCTGCGCACCTCTCATATCCAGGGCGTGAGCGTCGCCTCCGGCGCGCGTCCCTCCGAAGCGGTGTTCGGCGCGTGGAAGGCCCTCCAGGCCGCCGCCCACAGCTGAACCGCGCTCCCAAGCCACCGCGCCACCGCGCCACCGCGCCACCGGCGGCAGAACGCCGGAACGCCAGAACGAACGCCAGAACGAACGAAGGAACAGAGGGGGATCCATGCGCTCGTTGGAAGCCGCACGCGAGACGTGCGAGTCATTCCTGCCCGGCCTGCTCGATCAGCTCTCCGGCACCCCGCTGGAGGAGCTGGAAGCCCCGAAGAACCCCGCGCTCGACCACTTCCGCACGGCCGGCGGCCCGGGTCTGGTCATCCCCAAGACCTACGGCGGGGCGGGCGCCGATCCACTCCAGGCACTCGCCGTGGTCCAGGCCCTGGGCTCGCGGGCGCCGTCCCTGGCGATCGCCACCACGATGCACCACTTCTCGGTCGCGACCCTGTTCACCCTGGCCGACTCCATCCAGAGCAGCGGTATGGAATGGGCGCTGCTCGAAGGGATCGCGGAACAGCGGCTGCTGGTCGCCTCGGGGTTCGCGGAGGGCCGGCCCGGCCGGGGCATCCTCTCGCCGATGATGTCGGCGGCGAAGGCGGACGGCGGCTTTGTGATCAACGGCTCCAAGAAGCCGTGCAGTCTGTCGCACTCGATGGACCTGCTCACCGCCAGCGTGGCGCTGCCGACCGACAGCGGTGAGCCGAGGATGGCGGTCCTGCTGATTCCCCGGGAGACCGAGGGGGTGAGCGTCCATCCGTTCTGGGGAAGCCGGACGCTCGCGGGCGCGGAGAGCGACGAGGTGCGGCTCACGGACGTCTTCGTCGACGAGCAGCTGCTGATGCGCACCGATCCACAGGGCGACGCCGGGAATCTGGACGATCTCCAGACCGTCGGCCTGATCTGGTTCGAACTCCTCATCTCCGCCTGCTATCTCGGCATCGTCAGCGGACTGGTCGAGCGGGTCGTCGACGGCGGCCGGGGCAGCGACTCCGACCGTGCCCGGGTGCTCACCCGGCTGGAGACGGCCGCCCTGCTGCTGGCCGGCACCGCCCGGATGATCAGGGACGGCGAGACCGGCAACACGGCGCTGGCCCGCACGCTCGTCGCCCGCTACGCCGCCCAGGACGCCCTGGGCGACGCGCTGAACCAGGCCGTCGAACTGCTCGGCGGCACGGCCTTCATGTCCTCTTCCGATGTGGCCTACCTGGCCGGCGCCGCCCACGGTCTCTCGTTCCACCCGCCGTCGCGGTCGAGCTTCACCGGTCCGTACCTCGACCACGTCGCGGGCCACCCGCTGCGCCTGACCTGATGACGGAGAGATCCATGACATCCATGACATCGGCGTCCACTCGTCCGCCGAGCGTGCCCCCCGCCGCGCCGCCGGCCGTCCCCGCCACCCCGCCCGCCCTCGGGCGTGAGGAGCTGGGCAAGCTGTACCGGGCCCGTCTCAGCAAGGGCCGGGCGACCCTCGGCGAGCTCTTCGGCGGGCACATCGAGGTGGCCTCGGAAGGCGCCTGGGTCACCACCTCGACGGGCGAACGCTTCCTGAACTGCGGTGGATACGGCGTCTTCCTGATGGGCGCCCGGCATCCCACCGTCATCCGGCATGTCGCCGAGCAGCTGGCCACCCACCCCGTCGCCACCCGGCTCTTCCTCGAACCGCAGGTCGCGCTGGCCGCCGACGCCCTGGTGTCGGTGGCGCCGCGAGGACTTGAGCGGGTGCACTTCGCCGGTTCGGGGGCGGAGGCGGCCGAGACGGCCATCAAGCTGGCCCGCACCCGTGGCCGCCACCGGCTGATCGCCATGGAGAACGGCTATCACGGCAAGACCATGGGCGCGCTCAGCCTCACCGGCAAGAGCGTCTTCCAGGACCCGTTCCGGCCGCTGCTGCCGGAGACCAGCCATGTGCCGTACGGCGACGCCGCCGCCCTTGAATCCCTGCTGGCGACGGTCCCCGGCGAGGCGTGTGTGTTCGTCGAACCGGTGCAGGGCGAGGCCGGGGTGGTGCTCCCGCCGGCGGGCCATCTGCGCGCGGTGCGGGAACTGTGCGACCGGTACGGGGCCTTCCTCGTCCTGGACGAGATCCAGACCGGTCTGGGCCGGCTGGGCTCCTGGTGGGGCGCCGACCGCGAGGACATCGCCCCCGATGTGCTGCTCGTCGGCAAGGGGCTCAGCGGGGGCGTCGTACCGGTCTCCGCCGTGGTCGCCACCCGCGAGGCGTTCGGGGCCTTCGACCGGGACCCGTATCTGCACACCTCCACGTTCTCCGGGGCGCCGCTGGCGATGGCCGCCGTACGCGGGGCGCTCACGGCGATGCACGAGGACGATCTCGTGACCCGCTCCCGCGAACTGGGCGACGAGATCCTCCCGGAACTGGAATGCATCGTCCGGTCGCACTACGGCGACGCCGTGCGTGAGGTACGGGGCCAGGGGCTGCTGCTGGGGATCGAGTTCGCCGAACCAGGTCCCGCGGGCGATCTGCTGATCGAGCTGATCATGAACGGCGTCATCGCCAACCACTCTCTCAACTCCCATCTGGTCCTGCGCTTCACCCCGCCGGCGGTCCTGACCAGAAGCGACCTGGACTTCTTCTACGAGGCGGTCGACCGCGCGTGCCGCGCGCAGGGCGCCAGGTACGCACCCACAGCGGAAGGTGACAAGATCCATGCGTAGCGTGCAGGTAAAGGTCCGCGTTCACGACGTCGCAGCGACGGCGGCATTCGACCAGGTCAGCGCGTTCAGTCGGTACTCCGAATTCACCGATGTCATCCGCTCGGTGACCTCTCGTCAGGAGTCCGGCTCGGCGGAGGTCAGCGACTGGGAGGTCTACTTCCGTAACGGCATCCTGTGCTGGACCGAGTCCGACCGGTTCGACCGGGACGCCCTGACCATCACCTTCGAGCAGATCGACGGTGACTTCGCGGAGTTCACCGGTGTGTGGCGGCTCGTCGCGGACGGCGACGACTGCGTGGTCGACTTCAGCGCCGAGTTCGACTTCGGTATCCCCAGCCTCGCGGGGATTCTCGACCCGGTCGCGGAGCGGGTCTTCAAGGAGACCATCGCCCGAGTCGTCATCAGCCTCTTCGCGGGCAACGCCTCGGTGGTCGGTGACGAGGCGGTCGCCCGCGCCGTCGCCGAGGTGACGGCCGCGCCCGTCGTCGCCGCGTCGGGATCACACTGATGGACGGCAAGAATCTCTTCGAGACGCGGACCACCTACCGGCTGATCCGGCTGGAGTACGGGCTCGGTCTGGTGATCGCCGCGGCCTTCTTCTTCACCCATCTCGACGAGGTCAGATGGCTCCCCGCGATCGGTCTGTTCGCGTATATCGACCTCATCGGCTACATCCCCGGGGCGATCGCCTACCACCGCAGTACGTCCAAGCGGATTCACCGGGCGTACTACGTGCTCTACAACGTCATGCACAGCCTGGTCACCCAGACGCTGGTGGTACTGGCGTGGATCTGGCTGTGGGGCCCCGAGTGGGCGCTGCTGGTCATCCCCATCCATCTGTTCGGCGACCGCGCGCTGTTCGGCAATTTCCTCAAGCCCTTCGCGCTGGACTTCGAACCGGTGGCCCATCCCGCGTACGCCCGCTTCACCGACCAGTTCGACGCCGCGGCGTCCGCGCGCCCCGGACCGGCCGACGGTGTGACCGGTGTGGCCACCGCCCCGCGGCAGCCGCAGCGCGGCTGACGCGCCCGCCGGCGGCGGACACCCGTATACCCACGAACGCTTACGCTCCCGAAGGGAACCTCTCTCTCATGGAAGACATCTACCAGCGCCTGCTGGAACTGCTGACCAGCACCTTCGGCCTGGACCCCGAGAGCATCGAACCGACCAGCACGCTCAGCGCCCTCGAACTCGACTCCCTCGCCCTCGTGGAGCTGTCCGTCGCCGCCCAGGAGGAGTTCGACGTACCGCTTGAGGACAGCGACCTGGGCCCCGAGTCGACCGTCGGGCAGGCCGCCGAGCTCATCTCGGGCAAACTGGCCACCGTCTGATGGGCCGTCCACCGACGACCGCCCCGGCACAGGCTCCGTTCGACGCCGCGATCACCGGAGTCGGTATGGTCACCGCCGCCGGGCCCGATGTGCGGCGGAGCTGGGAGCGGATCCGTGCCGGGGCCGGTACGGCGGCCACCGACGTCCCGGCGCTCGCCGGCATACCCGCCGACTTCGCGTGCGCCGTCACCGATTTCGACCCCAGCGGGCTCATCGAACGCAAACAGATGTGGCGACTGGACCGCAGCAGCCAGCTCGCGCTGGTCGCCGCCCACGAGGCGGTCACCGACTCCGGCCTCGACCCGGACTCCTGGGACGCCACCAGGGTCGGTGTCATCCTCGGCAACGGCATCGGCGGCGCCGCCACCTGGGAGAAACAGCACAAGGTGCTGCTGGAACGCGGGCCGCGCAAGGTCTCCCCGCTGCTCGTCCCCATGCTGTCGCCCAACATGTGCGCGGGATACGTGTCCATGATGTTCGGCGCCCGGGGCCCCAGCCTGGTGACGGCGACGGCCTGCGCCTCCGGGACCACGGCGGTGGGCATGGCGCGCGAACTGCTGCGCTCCGGAGCCTGTGATGTGGTGATCACCGGGGGTACGGAGGCGCCCCTGGTCCCCTCGCTGATCACGGGATTCGGCCAGATGCGGGCCCTGGCCGGCCGGCGCGACGAGCTGTCCGCCACCTCCCGGCCCTTCGACGCCGACCGGGACGGCTTCGTGCCGGCCGAGGGCGCGGCCGTACTCGTCCTGGAACGCGCCGAGGACGCCAGGGCGCGCGGAGCCACCATCCGGGCCATGGTCAGCGGGTACGGCGCCTCCGCCGACGCGTACCACGCGACCGCTCCTGACCCGGAAGGCGGCGGCGCCGAACTCGCCGTACGCGCCGCGCTGCGCGACGCCGGGGTGGGCCCCGGCGAGGTGGACCATGTCAACGCGCACGGCACGGCGACGGTACTCAACGACGCCACCGAGGCCCGCATGATCCGCCGAGTGCTCGGGGAGCGGCCCGCCGTCACCTCCGTCAAGGGTGTGGTGGGCCACTCCCTGGCCGCCGCCGGGGCCATCGAGGCGGTGGTGACGGCACTGACCCTCCAAGAGGGACACATCCCGCCGACCGCCAATCTGGAGAGCCTGGATCCGGAACTGGAACTGGACATGGTGTTCAAGGCCGGGCGTGATGTGCGCGCCGAGGTGGCCGTCAGCAACTCCTTCGGATTCGGCGGTCAGAATGCCGTACTGCTGTTCACCAGGGCCTGACCGGTCCATGGTCGACGCCGGCCGTGGGCACGGCGGCGGTTGTCCGGGCGCCGAGGGCACGCACCACGGCGGCGGCGGCGACCGCGTGGCCGAGGCTGTTGGGCCGCGCCCGGTCGCGGCTCCACACGGCCGCCACCTCGCTGTCGGAGTAGTGGGAGGCGAGGTCGATATAGAGCGTGCCATGGCGCAGGGCGACGGCTCTGGCCTGTTCGGACACCCGTTTCTGCTGTTCGGCCACCTGTTCCCGGCGGCCGGCCGGCAGTCCGGGCCAGTCGGCCAATTGGTAGGAGCCGAGCAGCGCCACGTCGTACCCGGCGTCGCGCAACGGTGTGACGATCCGCACCAGTTCTGCGGTGAGTCCGTTCATGGCGAGCGTCTCGTCCTGTGTGTACGCGGTGCCGCAGCAGACCAGCGCGAGGTCGCCCCGGAAGGCGAGCGCGGCCGGGAGTTGCCCGGAGCGCACCTGCGCGGCGCGCAGTTCCCGCCGACCGAGGAGATTGAGGTACGCGAAGCCCTCCGCGGCGTCGCCCAGGGCCGTCGCGACCCTGTCGTACCAGGGTCGCGGTCCGTACCCCTCGACATGTTCCGCGGCCCGCTCCACCGCGATGTCGCCCAGCACCACCAGACGGCGCCAGGGGGCCCCGGCGAGGAGCCCGCCGGCCTCGCCGGGCCGCAGACAGCGGGGGTCAGCCGCCTCCTTGACATGGGACATTCGCCGGTCGGTCGTGTCGCTCATGGTGTTCCCCTCCCTCTGAACCCTTCCTTGCTGCCCGCTTCGATTCCGGTCCACTCCATCGATTTCCCCACGTCCGGGGCGCGACGAGCGGTCTCAGGAAGATCTCAGCGTGATCTCAGGAAGCTGCGGCAGCATCGGTGGAGCAGCGGGAGCAGCCGGAGCAGCGGCCAGAACGCCTCCGAGGCTGGGAGAGGTACCCGAAGTGGTCCAACGGGGTTCCGGGGCAACCCGGATCGGGTTCACGCCCGCGCAGGTTCGAATCCTGCCCTCTCCGCCGACCGTCCGATGCCGTGCCGCGGCGGCGTCCCCGTTGGCGAGGGGACCGCGCCCAGGGCCGTCAGGCAGCCGGGACACCGGCGTGCCACTCCGCGTACGCGCCATGGCCCGCACACCCATTCCCGGAAGTTGCCGGGCTCGCCCTCCGGGGCCGGCGGCCCATTCCGTGGCACCACCCGAGACGTTGCGAATCGCGAAGGGAAGTCCGGATGATCGACAAACTGCTGAAGAGGCCGCTGGAGTTGGTGGAGGACAACTTCCGGCAGCCGAACGGGCGCGCCGGTCGGCTGATCGGCCATGTGATGGCGAAGCAACACCGTACGCTCACCGTGTGGGCGATCGAGCACATGGAGGTACGGCGCTCCCAGCGTGTGCTGGACATCGGCTGTGGCGGCGGAATGGCCGTCAAGCTGCTGTCGGAGCAGGCGAGTCAGGGGTTCGTCGCCGGAGTGGACTACTCCGCGGAGATGGTCCGGCAGTCGGTGCTGCGCAATGTCGACGGCGTCGCGGCGGGACGGGTGGAGATCAAGCAGGGCGACGCGGGCGCGCTGCCGTACGGCGACGCGTCCTTCGACCAGGTCAGCGCCATCGAGACGTTCTACTTCTGGCCCGACCCGATGCGTGGGCTCAGCGAGGCGTACCGGGTTCTCAAGCCCGGCGGCCAGGTGTCGGTCACGCTGGAGATGAGCCGGGAGGCCGCCGAGAAGCCCACGGCGAAACAGCGTTATCTCGGGCGGCGGTTCACCGAGCGGTCCGAGCGCGAGGGCCTGCGCATCCTCTCGGGGGCCGATCTGACGGAGATGCTGGGCAAGGCCGGTTTCCGGGAGGCCCGCTATGTCGCGGAGCCGACCCGCTCGTTCGGCTGGGTCTGCGCCCTGGCCCGGAAGTGAAGGGGAGGGACTCTCGTATGACGGCAACACGCTCCACCGCCGGTACCGCTCCGTCCCCGTCCGGGGCGTCGGCCCCCTCGGCGCCCGAGGCGCGCGGGCTGCCCGTGCTGGGCAGCGTGCTGGACTTCCGCAAGGACATCCTGGACGCCATGCACCAGGGCTGGCGCGACCACGGCGATCTGGTCCGCTACCGCCTCGGTCCGGTCGTCGTCCACGGCGTCTCCAGCCCCGAGCTGGCCGGTGAGGTCCTTACCGACAGCGCGACCTACGGCAAGCTCGGCCCGGACAACCCGCTCCGGCTGATCCTCGGTGAGGGCCTGCTCACCAGCGACGATCACGAGAGCTGGATGCGCAACAGGCGCATGATGCAGCCCATTTACACCAAACAGGCGATCGCGCGCATGTTTGACTCGATGTCCGAGTCGACCGCGAATCAGGTCGCCCACATGGCCGCTACGTACCGCAGCGGCGATGTGGTCGACGTGCACGAGGAGATGATGCGGGTCACGCTCGACATCGTCAGCCGGTGCATGTTCAGCACCGATGTCGAGCAGACCAGGGACGGCATCAGCCCGGAGGCCGTCGACGTCGCCATCAACTACGCCTTCGACCGTCTGCAGAACCCCTTCAGCCCGCCGACCGAGTGGCCCACACCGCGCAACCGCCGCTTCCAGGAGGTGATGAGGGGGATCGACGAGATGACGTACGGGATCATCGCGGAGCGCCGCAAGGCAGCCGCCGACGGTGTCCCCCGGGGTGACGGGCCGCCCGATCTGCTCGACATGATGCTGGACGTACGGGACGCCGACACCGGCGAGGGCATGAGCGATCGTGAGGTGCGCGACGAGGTCATCACCACCTTCGGCGCCGGACACGAGACCACCGCGATCACCCTCACCTGGGCGTTCTATCTGCTCTCCGGCAACCGCGAGGCGATGCGCCGGGTGCAGGACGAGGTGGACGAGGTCCTCGGCGACCGTATGCCCACCATGGACGACCTGGCGGCCATGCCGTACGCGCTCCAGGTCTTCGAGGAGGCGCTGCGGCTGTACCCGTCCGCGCCGATTGTCCCCAGGCTGGTGCTCAAGGACACCGTGCTGGGGGGCCACAGCGTGCCGGCCGGCTCACGGCTGCTGGTCAATCTCTACAACATCCACCGCCATGAGCGGCACTGGACCGATCCGGAGCGCTTCGATCCGAACCGCTTCTCCCCCGAGGGCAGGAAGGGCCGGCACCGCTTCGCGCACATGCCCTTCGGCGCGGGTCCGCATCTCTGCATAGGCAAGCACTTCGCTCTGATGGAGGCACATCTGCTGCTCGCCGCCCTGGTACGGCGGTACGAGTTCCGGCACGTGCCCTCGCACCGCGTGGTCAACCAGGCGTCGATCACCCTGCGACCGCGCTACGGAATGTCGATGACCGCGCACGCGCGAACGGGAGCGTCCGGCGCTCCGTAAGCGTGGTGCACCGGCGCCGGGCGCCACCACAAGCACGGCGCAGCACAGCACAGCGCACAACAAGTACCGGTATCGGATGGGAAGACGGACCCGATGAACTTGGACCCCAGCACAGCGGACGCGGAGCGCCTGAACTGGACGCAGTACCGTCCGGGCCAGGAGGCCGGCCACTACGAGAGCTTCTACCAGCGGGGCAACCACCCGACGGAGCCCCGGGCCTTCTGGATCCGGTACACGATCTTCAGTCCCGCCGGCATGCCGCAGGCCGCCATCGGCGAACTGTGGGCCATCTACTTCGACGGGACCACCGGCCGTCATGTGGTGGCCAAGGAGGAGTACCCGATCTCCGAGTGCCACTTCAGCCCCGACTCGTTCAGTGCCCGGGTGGCCGACCGGGTCCTGGAGACGGGCGCCCTGAAGGGCGAGGCGGCCGGTACCAACGGTCATATCGGCTGGGACCTGACGTACGAGGGCTCGGAACCACCGCTGCTCCTGCTGCCGCCGGGCATGTACACCGGAAGCTTCCCCAAGGCCAAGAGCCTGGTCGGGGTCCCCCTGTCGACCTACAGCGGCAAGCTGACGGTCGATGGCGAGACGATCGATGTGGACGGCTGGACCGGCAGCCAGAACCACAACTGGGGCAGTCGGCACACCGATCACTACGCCTTCGGTCAGGTGGCCGGGTTCGACGACCATCCGGACAGCTTCCTGGAGATCGTCACCGGCCGTACGAAGCTGGTGGGCCCGGTCAAGACGCCGAAGATCACTTTCCTGGTGCTCCGCCACGAGGAGCGCGAGTACTCCCTGTCCGCGCCCCGCCAGGCGCTCAAGGCCAAGGCCGACTTCGGCTATTTCTACTGGGACTTCGCCAGTTCCGACGAGAAGGTCGCCATCCGGGGCCGCTTCACCGCGGCGCCCGAGGATTTCGTCGGGCTCAACTACTACAACCCTCCCGGTGGCATCAAGCACTGCCTGAACACCAAGATCGGCAGGTGTGAGCTGGAGATGGTCAACAAGGCGACGGGCAAGCGCCATCGTCTCACCACGGGCAACCGCGCGCTGATGGAGATTCTGACGGACGACCGCGAACACGGAATCTCGATCCGCGCATGAGAGACCGTCACGACCCGCCCGGCGCGGCGGGGTCCGCCGGGCGTGGCGGCTCCCGGTTACCGGCGCGTCTGTCCCGTGTGACCAGTCGTCACCGGGTGCCGCTCGCCGCCCTGTGGCTGCTGCTGTTGGTGGTCGCCGGCTGGCAGGCCGCCCCGCTGCCCGGTCTGCTCAGTGGCGGCGGGTGGTACGTGCCGGGCTCCGGCTCCGCCGTCGCCGCGGAGCGGCTCACCGACGGGTTCGACGGGCGCGGCGCCACCTCCCTGACCCTGGTGATCGAGGACACCCGGTACCGGGCCGGCGATCCCGCCTTCGAGACGCGGGTACGGGACGCCGCCGAGGCCGTCCTCCGGGACGACGGGCTCAGGGCCACGGGCGGCTACGGCTACACCACGCTCACCGGCGAGCGGGCGCGCGCCGCCTTCCTCGGCGACGACGACCGTACCGCGCTGGTCCGTGTCGGCTCCGAGCTGGACGACGGCACCGCCCGCCGCCTGCTGCCCGACATCCAGGACAGGCTCAGCCAGGAGTACGAGCCGCGGGGGCTGCGGGTGTCCCTGGTGAGCCAGGCCGCGCTGTGGGGCGAGGTGAACCATCTGAGCGAACGCGGGCTGATCCTCGCCGAATTGGTCACCCTCCCGCTGATCCTCCTGGTCCTGCTGCTGCTCTTCCGCAGCGTGGCCGCCGCGCTCGCCGCCCTGCTGGTCGGGGTCACCTCGGTGGTCTTCGCCCTCGCGGTGCTCGCCGTCGTCGCCCGGCAGACCGAGCTCTCGGTGTTCGTACAGAACGCCGCCACGATGCTCGGTCTCGGTGTGGGCGTGGACTATTCGCTCTTCATGATCATGCGTTTCAAGAGCGAGCTGCCCCCCGGCGGCGGCCCGCTCTCCCGGGAGGACCGCGAGCACGCGCTCGCGCGCACGCTGCGTACGTCGGGCGAGACCGTCGTGGCCTCCGGCATCACCATCGTGGCGGCCATGTCCACCCTCTTCCTGGTGGATCTGAGTGTCATTCAGTCGATGGCTCTCGGCGTCGTGGTGGTGGTCGCCTTCTCCGTTCTCACCAGTGTGCTGCTGCTGCCCGTACTGCTGCATCTGCTGGGGGCCCGGATCGAGTGGGGCCGGATCGGCCGCCGCAGGGCGGGCACCGCCCGGTCCGGTGGTGGCTGGGTCGCCGTGACCCACGCGGTCATGCGCCGCCCCGTGCTGTTCCTGGTGGTCGGCGTCGCGGCACTGACCGCACTCGCCGTCCCCGCCGTGCGCCTGGACACCTTCACCCCGGACGCCCGGGTCGTACCCGCGGAAGCGGCGGTACGCCAGGGGTACGACGCGGCGAGGGACGAGTTCGGGGTGGGCGGCGCGGCCCCGATCCAGGTGGTCGTCGAGTCGGGCGAACCGCTCCAGCGGCGCTCCGACGCGGACGTGGCGAAGCTGCTGCGGTTCCACGACACCGTCGCCGCACTGCCCGGGGTGGTACGGACCGACTCGGCGATCGGCACGCTCCGCCAGGCCGGCCAGGACCGCCCGTTCGCGGTCCTGACCTCGCTGGACCGGCTTCCCGCCGATGCCCGTGGCACGGTCGGGCACTTCGTGTCCCGGGACGGCAGGACCGCGCTCATCGAGGTGGTGGGTGACGACACCGCCTCCTCCGGCGCGGTGCGGGACCTGCTCACATCCGTACGCGCCGAGGCCGCCGGCCTCACGGCAGGCGGCGGAGGCTGGCGGGTGAACGTCGGCGGGGAGACCGCCGAGGGCGTCGACGCGAACAAGGTGATCGAGGACGGGCTGGTGCCGGTCATCGCGACCATGCTCGCCGTCATCTATCTGCTGCTGCTTCTCACCTTCCGCTCCCTGTTCCTGCCGCTCAAGGCCATCGCGATGAACCTGCTCTCCGTGGGCGCCACCTACGGGGTGCTTGTCCTGGTCTTCCAGGACGGGCTGGGGAGCGGGCTGTTCGGCTTCGACGTGGACGGCCACCTCACCAACTTCGTCCCCGTACTGCTGGTCACCCTGCTGTTCAGCCTCAGCACGGACTATGAGGTCTTCCTGCTCAGCCGGGTCCGCGAGGACTACCTCGCCACCGGGGACGACATCGGCAGCGTGGCGCGGGGCATGTCCTCCACGATGCCGCTGATCTCCGGCGCGGCGGTCCTCATGGTCGCGGTCTTCGCGGCGTTCGCGTTCACCGGCATCCTGCCCATGCAGCAGCTGGGCCTGGGCATGGCCCTGGCCATCGCGCTCGACGCGACCGTCATCCGGCTCCTGATCGTCCCGGCGTCCATGCGTCTGATGAGCCGCTGGAACTGGTGGCTGCCGGGCCGTAAACACGCCCCGGGACCCGCCTTCGCCGGTCAGGGCACCACCGACGACACACCCGTACCCGTACAAGCCGAAAGTACGGTCAGCATGAAAGGGACGGCCCCGTAGTGACCGACCAGACCGCCTCGATACCACCGGAGTCCGACTCCCCCTCACGGATATCCGAGAGCATCGTCATCCGCGTGCCGCCGGAGACCGCCTACGCGGCGGTCAGCGATGTGGCGCGGATGGGTGAGTGGAGCCCGGAGTGCCGTGGCGCGTGGATCATCGGACGGGGCGGCCCGGCCAGGAAGGGCATGCGCTTCATCGGGCGCAACCGTGCCCGATGGCTGCCGTGGCCCACCCTGTGCCATGTGGTCGAGGCCGATCCGGGGCGCGCCTTCGCCTTCCATGTGAGCTTCCTCGGTATCGCGGTGGCGGGCTGGACGTACCGCTTCACGCCGTTGCCCGAGGGATGCGAGGTGCGGGAGGAGTGGCGGGACCGCCGCTCCGGCCCGTTCGGCATGGTGCTCACGGCCGTCACCCCGCTGGTGACCGGTGTCGTACGCCGTAGGGCCCGCAACCGGGACACCATGCGCACCACGCTCGTCGCACTGCGGGACGCTCTGGAGTCGGGCCGCTAGGGCGTGTTGCCAAGGGGCCCTGTTGCGCAGAGGCCCCGTTGCGAAGAGGTCCCGTTGCGAAGGAGCGCCGTCAGCCCGTGGGGCGCGGTTCCGCGGACTGTCGGCCTCGCCATGCCGTCCCGCCTCCGGGTCGCCGGAACAGAAGACAAGAAACCGGACAGGAAGGAGCCCCATGATGCAGCCCGTCATAGCCGGTGCGCGTACCGGCGGGCCGGAAGTGGATCAGACGTCCGTTCCCGCCGCCCAACTCTGCCTGGACTTCTACGCCGGCCTCGCCTCCGGCATCGCCGTGGTCACGGCGCCCTCGGACGACGGACCGGTGGGAACGACCGTCTCGACGGTCACCTCGCTCTCGGCCGATCCTCCGCTGCTGCTCGTCTGCCTGTCCCACAGCTCGCGTACGCTCGCCGCGATCAGGCCGGGCTCCGCCTTCGCGGTGCATCTGCTGCACGAGGAACAGGGCGGCCGGGCACGGCTGTTCTCCACCGCCACCCCCGCCGAGCGGTTCGCCGCCGAATCGTACGAGGAGGTGCTCGGCGTACCCGTGCTCGCCGACACCCTGGCCTGGTCGGTCTGCCGGACCGAGGAGGTACGCGCGTACGGCGACCACTGCCTCGTCGTCGGGCGGGTGGCCGCCCTGCACACGGCCGGCGGGCGGCCCCTGATCTGGCACGACCGCGCCTTCCACACCCTGGCGGAAGGGGGCAAGCGGTGACCGCCCCGGTACGGGAGGAGCCCTGCTGGGCATCCGACGCCTCCTCCGGAGACTCCCCCGGCCGGGCCACCGGCCGCGCGCCTTCCGCACGGGTGACCGGCGGGCTGACCGCCGATGTCGCCGTGGTCGGAGCCGGGCTGGCCGGCCTGTCCACCACCTACCACCTGATGGAACGCGATCCCTCACTGGATGTCGTGGTCGTGGACGCCCGGCATCCGGCGGCGGGGGCCAGCGGCCGGGGCACCGGCCTCCTCGGGCCCCGGGTCGGTCCTGCCATCGACCGGGCCGCCCGCCGCTACGGCCCTTCCATGGCGCGGCGCATGTATCTGGCCTCCGTCACCGCGGTCGAGCGAGTGATCGCGCTGACCGAGGAGTTGGGCGCGCCGTGCGGGCTGCGCACGGGCGAGCAGATCGTGGCGACCCGTACCGCGTCCGGACTGGCGTCCCTCGCCCGGCAGGCGCGGACGTATCAGGCGCTCGGCCTGGACGTCCCCGTGCTGTCGGCCGCCGCCGTCCGCGAGCGCCTGGACGTCCCGTACCACGCGGGGCTGCTCTACCGCTCCGCCGCCACCCTCGACCCGGCCGCCCTGAGCGGTGCGCTGGCCGCGGCCTGCGCCGCGAAGGGCGTCCGATTCCACGACAACAGTCCCCTGCGCGGTATACATCCCGGCCGTGGTGACACGCCCACCGAACTGCTCTTCCCCAGCGGTACGCTCCGGGCCCGCAAGGCCGTCCTGGCCGTCAACGCGGCGGCAGGACCGCTCGGGCTGCCCGTCGGCACGGTCCTGCCCCTTCAGGTGCACGCCATCGCCACCGCCCCGCTGGGCCCCGAGGCCCAGGAAGCACTGGGGGGCCGCAGGGGAACGGCCCTCGTCGACAGCATGTCCCTGGCGCCGTACTTCCGTCTCACCCACGACGGCCGTCTGGTGGTGGGCGGCGGCGGGGCCGTCCATCTGCCGGGGCTGCGTGCCGACCGGGCCGCCGCGCTGCGTAATGCCACCTGGACCTGGCTGGAGGAGCGGCTGCGCCGACTTCACCCCGGCCTCGCCGAAGTCCCGGTCAGCCACCGCTGGTCGGGACAGATCGGCATGACCATCGACGACCTTCCGGTGGTCGGCCGCGTCGGCGGCCACCCGGACGTCTGGTACATCGGTGGCTGCTGCGGCCATGGCCTGGCCATGTCGGTGGCCCATGGCTCCCATGTCGCGCAGTCCCTCGTCGAGGACCCCTCGGCGGCCCGGGGCCCCGGCCAGTACCCCTGGCACCGCGACCGGGCCCCCCGGGTCCCGCTCACCGCGCGCCCGGCCAGGGGACTTCTCCGGGCCTATCTCCAGAGCATGGACCGGGAAGCGCGCCGTACACCATGAGGCCGGGTCTCCCGCACCGGGCAGATCTACCCGACGGCGCTCGGTGCTCGGTCCGGCCGCCCGACTCCCCAGGGGCTGTCCGGCCACCCGGCCACCGTGATCGTCAGGTGAGGGGAGAACAGACTGCTGGGCCGCAAGCCGAACATCGCGTGGAAGGCACTGCTGAAGTGGGACGGGCTGGCGAAGCCCGACTCGACGGCCGCCGTGCTCAGATCGGGCCAGGTGTCCAGCAGAGTCGCCACTCTCACCATGCGTGTCCACATCCGGTAGCGACGGAACGTCGTGCCCGTCTCGGCCCGGAACAGCCGGAGGAAGGCCGAGACGGACAGACCGGCCTCCGCGGCCAGTTCTGTCGCCGGCAGCCGCTGTCCGGACCTCTCGGTGAGCCGACGCGTCGCCTGCCGGACACGCGGGTCCCGGTGGCCGGGGAGCCCGTCCGGGCCGGCGAGATCCAGCCACTGCCGGACGGCCGGCAGCGGCGCGTCCCGCTCCAGCAGCGCGGCCGTCGAGGCCAGTTCACGCTCGTGCTCGTGGTTCCTGGCCAGTTCGGCACCACCGCTCATCAGCCGGCGGCACGCCCGCTCCCGCGCGGACGCCGGATCCAGATAGCAGAAGGCCATCCGGCCCCCGTCGGCCACGATCCGGTGCCGTACGCGCGCCGCGACCAGTGCCGTACGGACGACCTGGGCCTGGCCGTGCTCCAGCCGGACCGTGAACTCCCCGTCGAGGCCCACCGCCAGACAGCTCACCGCCCCGGAGTGGACGTCCAGTTCGAAGGACGGTCCGACATACAGCGCGTGCCCTGGCCACAACCACAACGCGGCCTGGTCACGGCACGTTTCTGAAAGCAGCGCCGGTCGCATGCGGGCATGCTAACCAACACCCCGATCGTCCCTTCCTCTTGTTGAACGGAAAAAACATGTGGACCGACCGACTCACCACCGCACTGTTCGTCGTCGTCGGTGCGGTGAACCTCCTGCCCGGAGTCGTGGCACTGGCGCCGTCCCAGATCGCGACGGCGTACGGGGTGTCCGTCGACGGGCCCGACTCCGCTGATCTGACGGTGCTTCTGCGGCATCGCGCGGTGTTACTGGGACTCGTCGGAATCGCCCTGCTCTGCGCGGCGTTCATACCGTCGATGCGGGTGCCCGCCCTCGTCGGCGGGGCGGTCAGCATGGGGTCGTTCCTGCTGTTCGCGTACTCCACGCCGGCGCTCAACGACGCGACGATGCGCGTGGCGCGGATCGATATCGCGGCGATCGCACTGCTGGCCGTGACCGCCGTCCTGGTCTGGCGCAAGAACGCCTGAACACGGCGGAGGCGAGATGGCGGTCGCGTCTCGCCTCCCGCCTTCCCGACGCCGACGGCCCGGCCGCCGCCCTCATCGGGCGGCGGCCGGGCCGTCGTTGTGCGGAGAGGGCAGGATTCGAACCTGCGAGGGCTTTCACCCGGTCCGGATTTCCCCAGAACCCCGTTGGGCCGCTTCGGGTACCTCTCCCCACCTCCGGGGCGGGGTCTCCCCCGTTCCCTTCGGTGCTCACGATTCTGCTGGACCGGCCTGACATTTCGCTGACACGATCCTGAGATGGCTCACGCGGCGCCGCGGTCCGCGAAGGGCCCGTTGGGCGCGAAGGCCAGGTGGGCGAAGCGTTCACCGATGAGGTGGTGGGTGGCGGCGTCCGGGTGGAGCTGGTCGGGCAGCGGCGACTCGGCGGCGTCGGCCTCGCCGTAGAGGTCACGGCCGTCCAGGTAGTACAGGTGCGGGTCCTCGGCCGCCCGCTGCGCCACGACGCGGGCCAGTTCGTCCCGGATGACATTGAGCGTCAGCTTCCCGGCGGCCCGTTCCTCGGGGTCGCCCATGGCCCGGAACCGGAGCTTCCCCTCGCCGGCATCGCTGAAGTCCGGCGCGCTGGGGCCCGGGGTGTCCTCGTGGATGGGGCACAGGATGGACGAGACGACCAGCAGCGGTGCGGTGGGGTGGCCTTCTCGGATGGTGTCGAGGAAGCCATGGACGGCGGGTGTGAAGGCGCGCAGGCGCATCAGGTCGGCGTTGACCAGGTTGATACCGATCTTGACGCTGATGACATCGGCGGGGGTGTCCCGCAGGGCGCGGGCGGTGAACGGGTCCAGCAGGGCGCTGCCGCCCAGGCCCAGATTGATCAGCTCCACACCGCCGAGGGAGGCGGCAAGCGCCGGCCAGGTGGTGGTGGGGCTCGCGGCGTCGGAGCCGTGGCTGATCGAACTGCCGTGGTGCAGCCACACCTTGCGGCCCCGGTCCGGTACGGGCTCGACGGGAGCGTCGGTGCGCAGAGCGACGAGTTCGGTGGTCTCGTTGTGCGGCAACCAGATCTCGATGTCCTTGATGCCGTCGGACAGGTCGGCGAAGCGAAGGGTGCCGGCGGGCCCGGGCCGGTGCTCGGCGGTCCCCGTGGTCATGTCGATGGTCAGGGTGTTGCCGCCGGTCACACTGGCCCGGCCGGCCGGGCGGGCGTCGACCAGCAGGTCGTACACGCCGTCGGGGCGGGGCGGGGCACCCACGTAGACCCGCTTGGTGGGCAGCACGTCCAGTTCTATGACGGTGGCCCCGGTACGGAAGACCAGCCGGACGCCGGAGGGCTGGGACTCGGCCATGGCGAGCTGTCCGTCGGAGTACTGGGCGCGGGCCCGCGCGGGCAGCCGGTGCGGCAGGACGCCGTGCGCGGTGTGTTCCAGGTCGAGGGCGCCGCGCAGGATGTCCGTGGTGATGGGTGTGGTGATCCAGTTGTGTTCGGTGTTCATTTCTCCGCCTGTTGATCTGGTTGCTGAGGAGTGCGTCGGCGGCCCGTGGATGCCGTGATGGCCGGATTCATGGTGCGGGCCAGTTCCGGAGCAGGGCGTCGAGCGCGTCCAGTACCCGTGACCAGGATTCCTGCGAGTCGGGGGCGCTGTGGCTGAAGCCTCCGGCCATCTCCAGGCTGACGTAGCCGTGGAAGACGCTGCCCAGCAGCCGCACCGCATGGGTCTGGTCCGGCTCCGTCAGCTCATAGCCGCGCAGGATCGCCCGTGTCATCTGCGCGTGCCTGCCGCCGGCGCTGGCGGCCGCCGTCTCCGGATCGAGCCTGAGCCGCGCCGCGGCGTAGCGGCCGGGGTGCTCCCGGGCGTAGTCGCGGTAGGCGTTCGCGAAGGCCGCCAGGGCGTCCTTGCCCGCCCGGCCCGCCAGGGCCGCGGCGACCCGGTCGGCGAGTTCCGCCAGGGCCAGCAGGGCGATCCGGGTCTTGAGGTCCTGGGAGTTCTTCAGATGCGAGTACAGACTCGCGTCCTTGACTCCGAACCGCCGGGCGAGCGCCGAGACGGTCACCTTGTCGAAACCGACCTGGTCGGCCAGTTCCGCCCCCGCCTGGGTCAGTCGTTCCGCTGTCAGCCCGGCTCTCACCATTATCATCCCTCCATAAGCCTGAGTCGATTATGCAGCTACCTAGGACCCCTAGGCAAATAGCGTTACCGCGTAGGACTCAATCGGGTGCCAGGCCCGCCGTTTAGGGTGGGAATGCGATTCACCTCCCGCGCCGTCCGTCGCCGTCCGGACGGGGCGCGCGTATGACCAGGGTGACCAGGTCACTGCCGGTCCTCGCGCCCGGCTCGGTGGAGGCGGCCTTCGTCATCGAGGGGTACGACGAGGTCGTCGCCCACGACACCGTCTGGGACGAACACGCGCATCCCTTCCACGAGTTGCTCTGGAACGAGCGTGGCGCGTCCACGGCCGTGGTCGGCGCGCGGGCCTGGACGATCACCCCCACGCTGGGACTGTGGATACCCGCCGGCACACCGCACTCCGGCTCGGCGGTCGCCGGCACCTGGTTCCGCGCGAGTTTCTTCGGCTTCAGCACCACCCCCTCGATCTCCGGGACACCCGTGGCCGTCGAGATCACTCCGCTCCTGCGGCTGCTGCTGGAACGGCTCAGCGAGCCCGGTCTCCCCGATCACTCACGGGCGGCCACCGAGGCGCTGGTGCTCGATGTGCTCGCACCGTCGCCGCGCGAACTGCTCCTGCACGTTCCCACGTCCGGCGCGCTGAACGACGGCATCCCGGGACCCAGACGTGCGAGGACCGGCACCCTGGTATCCGGAAGTGGAGTAAGAATCGATGCGTTCACATCGTCCGCGCCTGCTCACCGTGGCAGCCGCCCTGCTGGGACTCGCCTTCACCCCGCTCGCCTGGACCTGCCTGAGCCACCTCGGCGGCGGTGACCCCGA
>NZ_JBFAZD010000036.1:0-75419 GCF_040681655.1 Streptomyces sp. NPDC051662 | reverse complement strand
GAAGGCGCCCCCGCCCAGAGCTTCCCCAACCCGCCCTACACCACCCTCACCAACACCCCCGTCTCCCGCGAGAAACCCTTCCTCTACCTCGACGGCAACGCGTACAAGGTGTTCGTCCCCGCCAAGCGCACCAACGCGCGCGGAACCACCTGGGGCAATGGCGCGCCGCAGGGCCAGTCCCTGCCGCTCGACCAGTTCTATGTCGTCAAGCCGGGTGCCACGGCCGCGACGATCAATCAGGCACTCGCCCAGGGGCTCAATCTGCTGTTCACACCCGGCATCTACCACGTCGACCAGCCGATCAACGTGAACCGCGCCAACACCGTCGTGCTGGGGCTCGGGCTCGCCACGATCATCCCGGACAACGGGGTGACCGCCATGAAGGTCGCGGATGTGGACGGGGTGAAGCTGGCCGGCTTCCTGATCGACGCCGGTCCGGTGAACTCCCCGACCCTTCTGGAGGTCGGCCCCCAGGGCGCGGGCGCGGACCACTCCGCCAATCCGACCACGGTCCAGGACGTGTTCATCAGGATCGGCGGCGCCGGTCCCGGCAAGGCCACCACCAGCATGGTGATCAACAGCGATGACACGATCATCGACCACACCTGGGTCTGGCGCGCCGACCACGGCGCCGGCGTCGGCTGGGAGACCAATCGCGCCGACTACGGCATCCGTGTCAACGGTGACGATGTGCTGGCCACGGGGCTCTTCGTCGAGCACTTCAACAAGTACGACGTGGAGTGGTACGGCGAGAACGGCAGGACGATCTTCTTCCAGAACGAGAAGGCGTACGACGCCCCCAACCAGGCCGCCATCCAGAACGGCGCCATCCAGGGGTACGCGGCCTACAAGGTCGCCGACACCGTCAACAACCATGAGGGCTGGGGTCTTGGCAGCTACTGCAACTACACCTCGGACTCGACCATTCGGCAGGACCACGGCTTCCAGGCGCCGGTCAAACCGGGGGTGAGGTTCCACGATCTGTTGGTCGTCTCCCTCGGCGGCATGGGCCAGTACAACCATGTGATCAACAGCATCGGGTCACCCACCTCGGGCACCTCGACGGTTCCGTCGACGGTGACCTCGTTCCCCTAGGGGGATACGCACGAGGGGCGTACGCATGAAGGGGCCCGGCCTCGCACCGAGGCCGGGCCCCGCCCCTCCCCCGCCGTACCATCCGTCAGCCGCCCGGCTCCGTCAGCGCCTTCCGCGCAGCCTGCTCAGCAGCTGACGCGCCTGCGCGCGCTTCCTCGGATCGGCGGAGGCGCGGCGTATCCGCTCCGTCGCGCGGCGCCCCTGCGGGCTGCCTGCGAACCGCTTGATGCGCTCGATCATTCCGGGCATGTCGTCTCCCTGTCGTCTGCCACGGTCCGGGACCGGAACGGGCGGGCTCTTCCCGCGCCTACCCCCTGACGGACCATCGACGCCCCATTCCCTTCCTCGCGTGCGGTCCGTTACACGACCGGCGAACTCGCGCCGGGTACTGACCGGACACGGCACCCTCGTCCGGCGCAATCATTCATACGATCGGCCTGGCACGAGGCACCGTAGAGCTGCGGTCTCTCGTGACGCGCCCGATGATGCGCCACGGGCCCCACCGCCCACGGGTCCGACAACGGACGTCGGTGTCGACGATATGAGCTAGACCCGCACAAATTACCGATGCCCGGAATGCACCGTTATGCCCCTGTGCCCAGACTGACGGCATGTCGGGCGAACAGAGCGCGGGACTCCTCGTGTACCGGGTGACGGACACCGGTACCGAGGTGCTTCTCGGGCACATGGGCGGGCCGTTCTGGTCCGGCCGCGATGCCGCCGCCTGGTCGATCCCCAAAGGTGAGCACGGACCGGACGAGCGGCCGGAGGACGCCGCACGCCGGGAGTTCCAGGAGGAACTGGGCCTGCCACCGCCCGACGGACCGTGGATCGCGCTCGGCGAGGCCCGGCAACGGAGTGGCAAGACGGTGACGGTCTGGGCCGTAGAGGGGGATCTCGACCCCGCCCTCGCCGCGCCCGGCACTTTCAGCATGGAGTGGCCGAGAGGATCGGGTGTCCTGCGCGAATTCCCCGAGCTGGACCGTGTCGCCTGGTTCTCCCTGGAGAACGCCGTGGAGCCACTGGTGACGGGGCAGCGGGTCTTCCTCGACCGGCTGAGCGAGTGCATAGGTGACGGCCGCCGGCCGTCCCCGCCCAGCCGCTGACCCCGCCATCCCGGTGCCGCCCAGGCCACGCCGTCCAGCCCGGTTCATTCAGGAAAGGGATATTTTCCGTGCCCCGTCGCCCCCATGTCTTCGTAGCCGCCAGTACGGCGCTGCTCGCCGCCGCGGTCATCCCCGCGACCGTGCTCCCCGCCCTGGCCGTACCCGCCGAGGCTCCGCACATCCCCGAGTCTCCCGCCCGCGCCTCGCCCGATCCCGCGTACCGCGCCCTGGCGGCCCACCGCTCCGTACCGTCCTCCTCGCTCCCCTCCACACCGCCCTCCGCCCCGCCACACTCCTCCACACCGCACCACTCCGCACCGCCCTCCTCCGCACCGCACCCCTCCGCACCACCCTCCTCCCCGTCGCCCGAACGCCACAGCGCGCCGCCGCCCGCGGCCGGGCCGCCCGCCGGTAGAGAATCGTTCAAGCGCGACGGCTTCCCCGAGGACGGACCGGTCACCGCGGCGGCTCTGCTGTCCAGAGCTGGCGGCTGCGACCAGATCTCCAACGGGCTCTACCGCGCCGGCGAAGGCACCGCGGCCACGATCCCCGTCTGTGACAGCAAGGGCGCCGTGTTCTGGAAGGCCGACATGGACATCGACTGCGACGGCCAGACCACGGCCCACTGCAACTCCGCGGCGGACCCCTACTACCAGGACACCACCGCCTACACCCAGGCCGACGGCAGGGCGCTCAATCCGGAGGAGCTGCCGTATATCGTCGTGCCCCTGTCGAGCTCCATCTGGAACTACCGCTCGTCGGGCATCCGGGGCGGATCCGTCGCGGCGGTGATCCACCGCGACAGGGTGGAGTACGCCGTCGTCGGCGACACCGGCCCGCCGGGGATCATCGGGGAGGCGTCGTACGCGACGGCCCGCGCGCTGGGTATCGTGGCCGACCCCGCGGGCGGCGGAGTGCCGTCGGGCGTGACCTACATCGTCTTCAAGGACTCCGAGATCTCCCGGCTGGACGACCAGGAGGCCATCGCCCGGCGGGGCGACGAGCTGGCGAAACAATTCATCATGGACAACTGAGCGGAGCCGGAGCCGGCCCATGCGGCGGGGGCCCGCCCTCGGGCCGGACCCCCGCCGCACACACCGCGTCCCGCCGGACGGCGGCGCCGCTCAGACGATGCCTTCCGAGATCTCCGACTGCTCGCGCGCGTTGCCGTACGCCTGCGGGGTGCTGTACGAGCTACGGGCGATGTACCACCACGCGGTCGCCAGGATCAGCACCACGGCCAGGGCGATCACGGCGTAGTTCATCGAGTCGACCGTCACCGGGTTCGACTGGGGCAGACAGAAGAGGACGGTGACGAAGGCCACCCACACCACGGCTATCCAGCCGATCGGCTTGCTCCAGCGCCCCAGGGTCCACGGTCCTGGCTCGAAGCGGTTCTTGGCGCGCAGCTTCAGATAGATGGGGATGGCGTACGCCGGGGTGATACCGATGACGTTGATCGCGGTCACCGCACCGTACGCCGTCGTGGAGTACAGGGACGGCAGCGCGAGCACACCCGCGACGATGACCGACAGCCAGACCGCGGGAACCGGGGTCTGGGTACGGCTGCTGACGCGCCGCCATATTGCCGAGCCCGGCAGGGCGTTGTCACGGCTGAAGGCGAACACCATCCGGCTGGCCGCCGCGACCTCCGCGTTGCCGCAGAACAGCTGCGCCACGATGACGAGCAGCAGCAGCGCGGTGGCACCGCTCGTACCGAGGGCGTCGATCAGGATCTGCGCGGGCGGCACACCGGTGGCGCTGTTCTGGGCGCCCTCGTAGTCCTGGATGGCGAAGGTGAGACCGGCCAGCAGGGCGAAGCCGGCGATCCAGGAGACCCAGATGGCCCGGACGATCCCGCGCGCGGCGGTGACGGACGCGTTCGAGGTCTCCTCGGAGAGATGGGCCGAGGCGTCGTAGCCACAGAAGGTGTACTGCGCGAGCAGCAGACCGATGGCGGCGACATAGAGCGGGTTCTGCCAGCCGGAATCATTGACGAACTCGGTGAAGACGAAGGACGGCGACTGGTGGTGGTCGGGGAAGATCGCCAGAGCGCCGACGATGATGGCGACACCGGCCAGATGCCACCACACGCTGATCGAGTTGAGCACGCTGACCAGCCTGACCCCGAACAGGTTCAGCACGGCGTGCAGCAGCAGGATGCACAGGAAGATGACAAAGGTCCAGCCGGGGCTGGGGCTGAAACCGAACTGGAGATTGAGGAAGGCGCCGGTGAACAGCGCGGCGCCGTAGTCGATTCCCGCGATCGCGCCGAGCAGTCCGAGCAGGTTGAGCCAGCCGGTGTACCAGCCCCACTTACGGCCGCCGAGCCGGTCGGCCATGTAGTAGAGGGCGCCCGAGGTGGGATACGCGCTCGTGACCTCGGCCAGCGCCATGCCCACGCAGAGCACGAACAGACCGACACCCGCCCAGCCCCAGAGCATCACCGCGGGACCGCCGGTGCCCATGCCGAAGCCGTACAGCGTCATACAGCCGGACAGGATGGAGATGACGGAGAAGCTGATGGCGAAGTTGCCGAAGCCGCCCATGCGGCGGGCGAGCACGGGCTGGTAGCCGAGCTCGCGCAGCCGCTGCTCCTCGTCCTTCTGGGGTACGGGGTCGGCCTTCGACCAGGTCGGTGGCGAAGTGGACATGGAATGGACCTCCGGTAAGAAACAACACATAGGGGGACGGATACGGGACGTACTGCCGAGGGCGGGGGAGGGCAACAAGCGGCACCGTGGGGGGTGCCGCTCAGCCGGCCGGCCCGTCCCGCGGATCACGGGCAGCCGCGAGACACCGGCTGCGGGCGCGCAGGAACACGTCCTCGGCCTGCGCGGCGTCACCGGGGCTGCGCGTACGATACGCCCACGGCACGGAGACGTAGTACGGCCCCAGGGCCTCGAACACCCGGGCCCCCTGCGCGAATTGGAGTGACCCCCACAGCGCGTGCGCCAGCTGGTTGAGGTCGAGCAGCGAGGCCTCGGCCAGGACCGCGTGGTCGAACCACAGTTGCAGGGCCCGCAGTGCGTCCCGGGTGGCGTCCTCCGTGACCCAGTGGAGGTCGAGCGCCTTCTCGTGGCCGTTGTCGCGGCGGTAGCGCTCCACTCGTACGAACAGCGGCATGACATGCAGCGCCGAGCCCTCGGGGGCCGAAGAGGCCGCCCACTGGACGAAGTTGACCGCCTCCGAGAGTGATCCGTCGGCCCGCCGCGCGTAGACGAACTGGAGCATGCGGTGGTACGCCTCGCGGTTGTACGGATCGCGCTTGTCGGCCTCCGCGAGCAGCGCCCAGGGACCGGGGAAGAGCATGGGCCCCGGCGGCGGCAGCCGGTGTTCCTCCAGCCGCTGTCTGCTGTCGAGTTGGGACAGGGCCAGCAGACATACCCAGGGCACCGGGTCGTCGGGGGCGTGGCGCGCGGCGTTGCCGCACGCCTCCCACGCCTGCTGCCACAGCTCCTGCGTGCGGGCGTGTCCCTCGCGGTGGGCCCGTACGGCGCGCTCCACCAGGACACGGGTGTGCATCACGAGTGCGGCGGCGCTCCGCGGCTCTTCGGCCAGCCATGCCCGTACGGCGTCGGAGCCGGCGGCGACGGCGGCGAGCACCTGGGTGCGCTGGGTCCACAGGGACCAGTCGCGCGTCTCGGCAAGGAGGTTGCGCATCGAGACCCAGCGTCCGGTGCGTAGATCCTGGACCGCGGCGCGCAGTTCGTTGTCGTGGCCCGCCGGGTGATAGACGGGGCGCATGTTGTCGCTCGCCATCAGCTAGGTCCTGTTCCGCGCGCGCGAGAACGGCCGCCGGGCGAACCACGGTGACGGCCGCTTGAGGAGCCGTGAGGACGGCGGGGCGGGGGAAGCTAGCACCGGCCCACCCTCCCTGTCCCCGGTGGCCCCGGGACCCGGGCGCGGGGATGGCGGATGCTCCCCCGTCCCGGGGTCGGGGAACTCCCGGTCCGCGGCGGCCGGGAGGCGGGGGCCACCGCGGGCTGCCTACAGGACGTACTGAGCCGGGCACGCCCGAAGAGGCGCCTGGCTGAAAATATGTTCGTCATAGATCCTCTAGGACGGTGGGGGGTGGAGCGATCCGGCGGCGTCGCAGAAGGCACAGACCTGCCGTGCCGCAGGTGAGGAAGAGCCAAGGAGCACTCCCTGCCACTGCGGCGATCAGTGTAGGGGCCAGAGTGACATGGCTCGAACACTTTGCTGATCTTTCGCAACTCTCTGTTGATCAAAGCGGATTGGACCTCTCCCGGCGGCGGCGCCCGGACGATTTCCCGGAGCGCCGCGACGCGCGGCCGAGGCACCCGCACCCGGACGGTCCAGAGAACCCTTGACGCCCGCTCTGACCTGCACCACGCTTTCGCTCAGCGATCAGGACCCGCCGCCATCGACACCACCTCGTGCCCCCCAGCGACCGAAGAACGGGATATGCCGCCAGCCCAGCACTCGCCCCGCCCCCGCGCCGGCTCAACCACCCGGCCGGTACTCGCCATCGACCAGGGCACCTCGGCCACCAAGGCGCTGGTCATCTGCCCCGAACGAGGCGTGATCGGTACGGGTTCGGCCCCGGCGCCGCCCCGCTACGGCTCCGGCGGACTGGTGGAGGTCGATCCCGCCGTCCTGCTCCGCTCCGTACTCGACGCCGGGCGGCAGGCGCTCGCGGACGCGGCGGAGCCGGTCGCGGCCGTCGGTCTGGCCAACCAGGGCGAGACGGTGCTCGCCTGGGATCCGGGTACGGGCACACCGCTCACCGACGCGATCGTGTGGCAGGACCGGCGCTCGGAGCCGCTCTGTGCCGAACTCGCCCCGCACGAGGACCGGTTGAGGCAGCTCACGGGGCTTCCGCTCGACCCGTACTTCGCCGCGCCCAAGATGGCCTGGATCCGGCGCGAGCTGACCCGCGAGGGCGCCGTGACCACCAGCGACTCCTGGCTGATCCACCAGTTGACCGGCGCGTTCGTCACGGACGCGGCGACCGCCGGGCGCACCCAGCTGCTCGACCTCGACCGGGTCGACTGGTCGTCGGAGGCGCTGGACATCTTCGGGCTCTCCGACGAGGCGCTGCCCCGTATCGTCGACGCGGCGGGACCGGTCGGCACCACCGGCGCCTTCGGTGCCGAGATCCCGTTGACCGGGCTGCTCGTCGACCAGCAGGCCGCGCTGCTCGCCCAGGATGTGACCGAACCGGGATCCGCCAAGTGCACCTACGGCACCGGCGCGTTCCTGCTCGCGCAGACCGGCGGACAGCCGCGCCGGGGGACGACGGGGCTGGTCAGCTGCGTCGCCTGGCGGCTCGACGGAGACACCAGCTACTGCCTCGACGGACAGGTCTACACGGCCGCGTCCGCCGTGCGCTGGCTGACCGGCCTCGGGGTGATCTCGGGGGCCGCCGATCTCGACACGGTCGGCTCCTCCGTACCGGACAGCGGCGGCGTGACCTTCGTACCCGCGCTCGCGGGACTCGCCGCGCCGTGGTGGCGCGGCGATCTGCGCGGCTCACTGACCGGCCTCGGCCTGGACACCGGCCCGGGACAGCTGGTCCGCGCGCTGTGCGAGGGCATCGCCGCCCAGGTGGTGGAGCTGGCCGACGCGGTGGCCACCGATCTCGGCACGCCGCTGACGAGTCTGCGGGTGGACGGCGGTCTGACCCGGTCGGCGCTGCTGATGCAGACCCAGGCCGATCTGCTGCAACGGCCCGTCGAGGTCTCGGCGTTGCCCGATGTCACGGCGCTGGGGGTGGGCGCCCTCGCGCGTCTCGGCCTCGACACGGCGCAGTCGTTGCGGCAGGTGATCCCGGAGTGGAAACCCGCCGCGGTCTACGAGCCGAGGATCGGCGCGGACGAGGCGGCGGAGCGGCTGGGCGTCTTCCGCGCGGAGGTGGCGGCGCTGCTCGACCGTACTCCCCCGCCCTGAACCGTGGCTTCCCGTAGCGCCCCCACCCGGAACGTACCGATGAGAACCGAACCCCGGCCCGGACCTCTGTCCCGGCCCGGACCTGGAGCACCATGACTGTCACGACCTCGGGCACGCTGCCGGACGAGGTGTACGACGTCGCTGTCATCGGCGCCGGAGTGGTCGGCACGGCCATCGTCCGTGAACTGACCCGCTACCGGCTGCGGATCGCGCTGGTGGAGGCGTCCGACGATGTCGGCGACGGTACGTCGAAGGCCAACACGGCGATTCTGCACACCGGTTTCGACGCCGTGCCCGGTTCGCTGGAGTCCCGGCTCGTGCGCGAGGGACAGCGGCGGCTGGCGGCGTACGCGGCACAGACGGGCATCCCCGTGGAGCCGGTCGGCGCCCTGCTCGTCGCGTGGGACGAGGAACAACTGGCCGCGCTGCCCGGGCTGGTGGCGAAAGCCGAGCGCAATGAGTACCGCGAGACCCGGATCATCGGCGCGGACGAGCTGTACTCCCGCGAACCTCACCTCGGCCCCGGCGCGCTCGGCGCGCTCGAAGTCCCCGGCGAGAGCATCATCTGTCCCTGGACGACCACGCTCGCGTACGCCACCCAGGCCGTCCTGGCCGGGGCGGATCTGCATCTCAACTGCCCCGTGGAGGACGTCACCGGCGCGCCAGGCGGTGAGTCACCGCACGAACTGACCACCGGCCGCGGCGTATTGCGGACGCACACACTGATCAACGCCGCCGGACTGTACGCCGACGAGATCGACCGGCTGCTCGGCCACACCGACTTCACCGTGACCCCGAGGCGCGGTCAGCTCATGGTCTTCGACAAGTTCGCCCGCGAACTGGTCCGGCACATCCTGCTGCCGGTGCCGACCGCGCTCGGCAAGGGGGTACTGGTGGCGCCCACGGTGTACGGCAATGTGATGCTCGGCCCGACCGCCGAGGACCTGGCCGACAAGACGGCGACCGGATCGACGGCCGAGGGCCTGGACTTCCTGCGGGAGAAGGGCGGACGGATCATGCCGGAGCTGCTCGACGAGGAGGTGACGGCCGTCTACGCGGGGCTGCGCGCCGCCACCGAGGACGACGACTACCGGATCCGCTCCCATCCCGGGCAGCGGTACATCACGGTGGGCGGTATCCGCTCCACCGGGCTGACCGCGTCCATGACGATCGCCGCCCATGTCGTGGAGTTGCTGGGCGCCTGCGGCCGGGACCTGGGCGCGGCGCGGGAGCTCGAACCGGTACGGATGCCGAATATCGGCGAGTCGTCGCCGCGACCGTACCAACGCGCCGAACTGATCGCGGCGGACCCGGAGTACGGCAGGATCGTCTGCCACTGCGAACGGGTCTCGCGCGGGGAGATCCGCGACGCCCTCGCCAGTACCGTCCCGCCCCGCTCGCCCGAGGGGCTGCGGCGGCGTACCCGTGCCCGGGGCGGCCGGTGCCAGGGCTTCTACTGCGGCGCCGCCGTGCGCGCCCTGCTTGCTCCCGATTCTCCCGACGGTGGCGGAGCCGCGAGCGCTCCCGAGGCTCCCGAGGAATCTTCACCGCGGCCGGAGGTCGGTCCATGAGCGCGACAGCGGACCGCAACGCCGAGTCCTCCGCCCCCGGCCCCGGCCGGCGGCAGCGCTCGGTCGATGTGCTGGTGGTCGGCGCGGGTCCGGCCGGGCTGGCCGCGGCCTCGCGACTGGCCGCCTCTGGCGCCGGTACGGTCGAGGTCGTCGACCGCGAGGACCAGGCCGGTGGCGTCCCACGTCACTGCTTCCACACCGGGTTCGGCGTACGTGATCTGCACCGCCCGATGAGCGGACCCGCGTACGCCCGCCACTGGCGCGATCTGGCGATCGAAGCGGGAGCGACGCTGCGCACCGGTGTCTCCGTCACCGGCTGGGCGGGACATCATGGGCGCGAGGTCTCCCCCGGCGGCCCCGGGCCGCTCACCGTGGAGACCACCGGCCCCGAGGGCCTGGAAAGCCTCTCCGCCGGGGCGGTCGTCCTCGCCACCGGCGCGCGCGAACGCCCACGCGGCGCCCGGCTGGTGCCGGGGACCCGGCCGGCCGGTGTGTTCACCACCGGCGAGCTGCAACAGGCCGTCCATCTGCACCATCAGCGGATCGGGGTACGGGCCGTCGTCATCGGGGCGGAACCCGTCAGCTACTCCGCCGTGCGCACCCTGCGGAGCGCGGGCGTGGAGATCGCCGCGATGGTCACCGAACAGCCGCACCACCAGTCCTCCTGGGTCTCGGGGCTCGGGGCCCGGCTGCGCCACCGCGTTCCGCTGCTCACCGCCACGACCGTCACCGAACTGCTCGGCCGGGGCCGGCTCACCGGAGTCGCGCTGAGGCACGACGACGGCAGGTCGGCGACCATCGGCTGCGACACGGTCGTCTTCACCGGGGACTGGATCCCCGACCACGAGCTGGCCCGCCGGGGCGGGATCGCCCTCGACCGGGGCACCCGGGGCCCGGCGGTCGACACCGCGTTCCGTACGGCCGCGCCCGGCGTCTTCGCCGTCGGCAATCTGCTGCACGCCATCGAGCCCGCGGGCACCGCGGCCCGGGAGGGCCGGCTCGTCGCGGGGCCCGTGCTGCGGTATCTGGCGGACGGCGCCTGGCCGGGTGGCCAGGTGCCGGTGGAGGTGGCCGCGCCCCTGCGGTGGGTGGCCCCGAACCGTATCGACCCACGCGGTCCGCGCCCGCCGCTGGGCCGCTTCACGCTCCGTACGGCCCGCTCGGCGGACCGGCTGTCCTTCCTCGTCGTCAGCCAGGACGGACGGGTGCTGCACCGGGAACGGCTGCGCCGTGGCGCGGTGCCGAACCGTCCGCTGTACGCCTCCGCCGACTGGATCGACCGCGCCGATCCCGGCGGCGGCCCGATCGTGATCAGCGCGGGCTGAGCCCCGGGCCACCGCGTCGCGCGCCCGGTTCAGAGCTAGGGCGTGTTGCGAAAGTAGCGCCGTCCGCCCGCAGGGCGGGCCCGGCGGCGTCCGGCGCGTGCGATCGCAAGGCGGAGGGTCTCCCCAGTACTGGACGTACTGGGGTGATCCGACAACGCGGCGAGCGTGCGTGCCGGGCGTCGCCGGGCAGGCGGGACTTTCGCAACACGCCCTAGTCGGACCCCAGGACCGCCGCGTAGAAACCGGCGCGCGCGGCGAGCGGCGTCAGCTCACTCGCCCGCCGGGCCGGGAAGCAGACCAGGGGATAGCAGTCCGACTCTATGTCGAGCACGGCGAGCGCGACCCCCACCTCCAGATGGAGCCGGCCCGCGTCGTTCAGGAAGGCGGCGGTGTCCAGGGGCACGGTGTCCGTGGCCTCCGCGTCGGCCGGATCGGCGAGGGACCACGGGTCGACGGTGGGACGGGATTCCAGGCTCCGGAGCTGACGCCTGATCTCATCGGAGTCCTCCTTCCAGTCGACCTCGGCCAGCAGTCCCTGTGCCGTCAGGGCGTCGACGAGCGCTATCCACGCGAGGTTCTCGATGGGCGCGTCGATCCCGCGGTCCTCAAGGGGCTCGGCGTGGGTCCGTACATAGGCGTCCGGATCGTCGTACGCGAACAGCACCGCTTCGACGACGGCCGCGCGGCCCGGCGCGAGCAGCTCGGCCAGCGCGACGAGCGCCTCGGCGGCGGGGGCGAGAGCGGGACGCTCCGTCATGGTGACAGCTCCTCAGGTCGGGATGCGAGGTGTCCGGGTGGAACACCGGCCCGGAGAACACCCTGCCACGGGGGTCTGACAACCGACCGGCCCGCAGGACCCGCGAGGCCCCGGAGAGAGGGGCGGCCCCACCGGCGAGGGGGGACGCACCGGCGGGGCCGGGAGAGCTCGGGCGGCGGGGGGAACGGCCGCGAGCTTGGCTCCGAGACGCGTCTGCCCGGCCCGCCGCGACATATGCGCACCACTTCCGAAGAACCCGTACGGGCCGGTGGCCTTCCCCGCGGAGTGAACGGTGAGTGACCGGCTCCGGTCCTGTGGCCATGGGCGCGGCGACGGTTCGCCTTCGCGGTGATCCCTGTGTGGTGATCGGTGTTGGCCGTTGGAACGTCGTTCACGCGCAGGCCACGCCCAGTGTCAACCATCGAGGAGTAGCCAGGGGGCCGTCCCCGGCGCGCTCGTCAATGCGCTCGCACTCGGGAGGCCGCAGAATGACACGCATACGCTCCGCAGTCACCGGCGTCGACCGCCGCTCCTTTCTCACCGCCACCGGAGCGGTCGGTGTCTCCGCCGGAATCGGGCTGGCGCTCGGCGCGGGCGGCGGTCCCGGAGAGGCGGCCGCCGCGCCCGGAACGACCGCGGCGCCCTCCGTTCCCGGCCCGCGCACCCCCGCCGCCCCGGCCACGCCCACCCGTACCGTCCCGGCCCGGACGACGCTGGACACCGTGGCCGCGCCCCGCGACAGCGCCGCGGCCTTCCGACGGCTCGGCGACGGTCCCGGCTGGCGCAGGGTCGTCCGTGAGACACTGGCGACCCCGCGCCCCGGCCGCGCCCAGCGGCGTACCGTACTCAGCTCGTTCGTCCAGCTCACCGATCTGCATCTGGTGGATGTCCAGCACCCGGTACGCACCGAGTATCTGCGCTCGCAGCAGCTCTCGGGCTGGCGGCCGCAGGAGGCGCTCACCGTCCCGGGGGCGGTGGCTCTGATCGAGCAGATCAACGCGCTCGAGGCCGGGCCCGTGACCGGGGCGCCGCTGTCCTTCGCCGTGACGACCGGTGACAACACCGACAACAACTCGCGGGCGGAACTGGACTGGTTCCTCACGGTGATGAGCGGTGGCCGTATCACCCCCAACACCGGTGACCCCCAGCGCTACGAAGGGGTGCAGAACTCCGACGAGCGGCTGTTCTGGCACCCGGAGGACTCCGGCCGCGACACCGACAAGCGGCTCGGTTACCCCCGTATCGACGGGTTCCTCGACGCCGCGATCCGCTCGGTGAACAGCCCGGGGCTGCGGATCCCGTGGTACTCGACCGTGGGCAATCACGACGGTCTGGCCAGCGGCGCCATGGCCGACCCGTCCGGCTTCCTCGCGGAGTTCGCCGTCGGTGCGAGGAAGCTGTACGGCATCCCCGACGCCGAGGCCAAGCAGCTGCTGAAGCTCCTCTCGAAGGGCGGGGACCCCAACGGGGCGAAGCTGATCGACCTGCTGCGCCGCTCGAAGCGCGCGATGCGGTCCATCACCGCCGATCCGCGCCGGGCGCCGTTCGGTCCGCGCGAGTATCTGACCGCGCACCTCGACCCGGCGCGTACGGGCGCCGGTCCGGCCGGGCATGGCTACACCGCGGCCAATCTGGACAACGACACGCTCTACTACACGTTCCCGATGGGCGAGAACGTCACCGGCATCAGCCTCGACACCACCGACCGCGGCGGGCACTACACCGGCTCGCTCAACACCGCCCAGCTCAACTGGCTGAAGCGCGTGCTCAGGGAGCACCGGGACGGATACGTCGTCGTCTTCAGCCATCACAACAGCTGGACGATGACCAACACCCATCCCGACCCCGCCCACCCCGGCGAGGCCCGGCACAGCGGCGACGAGGTCCTGGCGCTGCTCAAGCGCAACCGCAATGTGCTGGCCTGGGTCAACGGGCACAGCCACCGCAACTCGATCCTGCCGCACGGCAGCTTCTGGGAGATCTCCACCGCCTCGCACATCGACTTCCCGCAGCTCGCCCGGGTCATCGAGATCGCCGACAACGGGGACGGCACGCTCTCGCTGTTCACCACGCTGATCGAGTCGGCGGCGCCGCACAGGACCGATTTCGAGGACCTCTCGCAGACCGGTCTCGCCGCGCTCTACCGGGAGCTGTCGCACAATGCCCCGGGTTCCACCACCGCGCCGGCGGGCAAATCCACGGACCGCAACACCGAGCTGCTGCTGAGCCGCTGACACCCCCGCCGCGAACAGCCATGGCGACCCGGCACACTGTCCGGGGCGGTTCCGTGTCCGGTGCCCGCCCGACGACCGCCGTGGGAGGCACGATGGCGCTGCAGATCAGCGCGACCAATCCGGAGCAGCCGGCCGTGCTGCTGGATCTGCCCTGGAACATCCCGCTCGACCAGTGGCCCGACGCGTGCCTGGTCGCGCTCCCCCGCGGGATCTCGCGCCATGTGGTGCGCTTCGCCTCGGCGGGGCCCGAGGTCGTGGCGGTGAAGGAGATATCCGAGCGCGGGGCCGTCCGCGAGTTCGGTCTGCTCCGCGATCTGCACCGTCTGGGAATCCCGGCCGTGGACCCGGTCGCGGTGGTGACCGGGCGCGTGGACGCGGACGGGGCGCCCCTGGAGCCCGCGCTGATCACCCGGCATCTCAAGGGATCGCTGCCGTACCGCTCGATGTTCGAGTCGACGATGCGGCCGACCACCGTCAAGCGGCTGATGGACGCGCTGGCCGTGCTGCTCGTACGACTGCATCTCGCGGGGTTCGCCTGGGGCGACTGCTCGCTGTCCAACGCGCTCTTCCGGCGTGACGCGGGCGCGTACGCCGCGTATCTGGTGGACGCCGAGACCGGGCAGATCCAGCAGAACCTGAGCCCGGGACAGCGCGATTACGACATCGAGCTGGCGCGGGTGAACATCGCCGGGGAGCTGATGGACCTGGAGGCGTCGGGCGCGCTGCACCCTTCCGTCGATCCGGTGCCCTTCGGCGCGGCGATCGTGCAGCGGTACGAGGACCTCTGGCACGAGGTGACGCGCGAGTCGGTGTACCCGGTGGACAAACGGCACTACATCGACCGCCGGATCCGCCGGCTCAACGATCTGGGCTTCGATGTCGCGGAGATGCAGATCGAGCGCTCCCCGGTGGGTGACACGGTCACCTTCCTGCCGAAGGTGGTGGACGCGGGACATCATCAGCGGCAGTTGCTGCGGCTGACCGGCCTGGACGCCGAGGAGAACCAGGCGCGCCGGCTGCTCAACGACCTGGAGAGCTGGATGGCCGGCGAGGAGGACTACGCGCCCGGCGATCCGCTGGGCGCGCGGCCCGAGGTACTCGCACACCGCTGGGTCCGCGATGTCTTCCGGCCGACCGTACGGGCCGTACCGCTGGAGACGCGCGGTGAGATGGACGCGGCGCAGATCTACCACGAGGTGCTTGAGCACCGCTGGTATCTGTCGGAGGCCGCGGGGCGCGATATCGGTCTGGAGGCGACGATCGCGGACTATCTCGTGAACGTACTTCCGCACTCGGTGAACGCGATGACACCCCCGGGGACGGACACGACGGGCGGTCTCTCTCCCTGATCCAGGTGCCGGACCCGGGGCCGGGGCCGAAGCCGGGACAGGACCCCGGACAGGACCCGGGGCCCGGCTCTCACTGGAGAGCGCGTACCGCCGCCGCGAACACCGCGGGCATCCTGGCCGCCGCCGGGACGATCAGCCGGGCTCCCGCCGCATGGCCGCTGACCCTCAGCAGCCCCTCCGTCAGCAGCCGGTGGCGCCGGGACAGCGCGCGCCACCGCCGGTCGTACTCCTGCGGCCGGCCGGCCCGCAGACACCGTACGGCCGCCTCCGCCGACGCCAGCGCGAGCGCGATGCCCTCGCCGGTGAGGGCGTCGACATAGCCCGCCGCGTCGCCGACGAGCAGCACCCGGCCGGCACTGCGGCGGCGCACCCGCTGGCGCAGGGGGCCCGCGCCGCGCACCGCGCCGACCCGCTCACCGTCCAGGAGTGGGAGCAGCCGCGGGAAGCGGGCCAGATGGTCGTCGTAACCGCCCTTCGCCGTGGTCAGTACGGCCACCCCGACCAGATCGTCCGCCACGGGGGTCACATACGCCTCCCCCGCCCGCCCCGAGGACGACCAGTGGACCTCCACGAAGTCCGTCCAGGGCTTCATCCGGTAGTGCCGCCGCAGCCCGTACCGCCGGGGCCGCGGGTCCGGGAGATCCAGGCCCAGGCGGCGGCGCACGGGAGAGCGCAGCCCGTCCGCGGCCACCAGCCAGCGCGCCCGCAGTCCGCCCGCGGTCACAAAGTCCGCGCTCTGCTCCACCTCGCCGACCCGGCCGGTCACCGTCCTGACGCCGGCCTCGGCGGCCCGTCGTGCCAGCGCGGCGTGGAGTTCCGTACGCCGTACCCCGAGCCCGGGGCCGTCGTCGAACGGCGCCTCGGCCCGATGGGGGCCATGGACATAGCGGATGCCGCGCAGCGGATGTCCCGGCAGCGGGCCGAGGCCGAGGGCGGACAGCGCGCGTACGCCACTCGGCAGCACGCCTTCGCCGCACGCCTTGTCGACGGGGGTGGTACGGGGTTCGATCACCACCGTCTCCAGACCGGCCAGCGCGGCATGGACCGCGGTGGCGAGACCGGCGGGTCCGCCGCCCGCCACCAGCAGATCGATCACGGCAGAGCGCCGGCGGTGGCCGACTCCAGCGCGCGGTTCTCGCACCGTATCCGGACCGTCAGCAGCACCGCGTTGAGCGAGGTGAACAGCAGCGCCGTCACCCAGGCGCCGTGCACGAGCGGCAGCGCGATCCCTTCCGCCACCACCGCCACATAGTTGGGGTGCCGCAGCAGCCGGTACGGGCCGCCCGTCACCAGCGGAAGTCCCGGCACGACCAGCACCCGGGTGTTCCAGCGCGGGCCGAGCGTATGGACGCACCACCAGCGAAGCGCCTGCCCGGCCAGCACGACGGCCACCATCGACCAGCCGAGCAACGGGTCGAACGGCCGGTCCGCCAGCCGCACTTCCACGAGACAGCCGAGCAGCAGCAGGGTGTGCAGGGCGACCATCGGCGGGTAGTGCCGCCGGCCACGCTCGACGGCGCCGCGCGCCAGACTCCAGCGCGCGTTGCGCCGGGCGACGACGAGTTCGGCGACGCGCTCCGCGCCCACGGCCAGGATCAGCGCGGTGTACCAGATCATGTCTCCCCGTCCGTCGGTCTCTTCTCCTCGTCCCCGCGCTCCTCGGCGCCGGCGCCACCGGCCCTACCAGCGCAGCAGCACCAGTTCGGAGCAGAATCCGGGCCCCATCGCCAGCAGCAGCCCGTACGTACAGGGCGGTGGCGGGCGCTCGGCCAGCGTGTCACGCAGCACATGCAGCACGGAGGAGGACGACAGATTCCCCACCGCCGCCAGCGAACGCCAGGTCATGTCGAGGGCGTCGGCGGGCAGTCCCAGAACCTCTTCGACGGCTTCCAGCACCTTCGGCCCGCCGGGGTGGCACACCCACGCGGTGATGTCATCACGCGTCAGTCCGTTGGCGGCGAGGAATCCGTCGACGTCCGCGGCGAGGTTCTTGCGGACAAGATCCGGAACGCTCGCGTCCAGGACGATACGGAAGCCGGAGCCCGTGATGTCCCAGCCCATGGTCTGCTCGGTGTCCGGATACAGCTGGCTGCGTGTGTCGACGACGACGGGCCCGGCGGCCCGGCGGCGGGGGCCACAGGCGACCACGGCGGCGGCGCCGTCCCCGAAGAGCGCCGTGGCGACCAGGTTGGCGGGCGAGACGTCGTCGCGCTGGAAGGTGAGCGAGCACAGCTCGACCGAGAGGAGGACGGCCACATCGTCGGGCCGTCCGAGCAGATAGTCGTGCAGCCGGGCGATGCCGGCCGCTCCCGCCACACAGCCGAGCCCGAAGACCGGCACTCTCTTGACATCGGAGCGCAGGCCGAGCCGCCCGACGAGGCGCGCGTCCACGGACGGCGCGGCGATACCCGTCACCGAGGTGAACATCAGCAGGTCGACATCGCGCGGGGACAGCCCCGCCGTCTCCAGCGCCCCGCCGACCGCCTCGGCTCCCAGCGGTAACGCCCCGGCGATGAAGGCGTCGTTCACCGCCCCGAAGTCCCTGAGCGCGTCGTAGCGGTCGAGGGGCAGGGCCGTATGGCGCGTGTCCACGCGCGCTCCGCGGTGCAGCCGGTCGAGAACCTTCCGGTCGGCACCTGCGGGCAGACAGGTCCTGGCGACCATGTCCGTGATCTCGTGCTGGGGGTACCGATGCGGAGCCAGGGCTCCGTGGACGGCTGCGATGCTGGTCATCTGCGGTCCGAGGTCGGGGTCGGGGGGCGACTGACGTGCCATCCCTGCCCCCGCTCGGTCGCGCCACACACGATGTCGCCTGTACGGCCCCTCAGGGGCGGTTGTACGAGGGCGCCGTGACGGGCCGTTCGGCGTTCGCACGCGGTACGGCGTGAGGACCGCCCGCTGTCGGTGGTGCTGCCTACGATGAGCGCGTGGACGCCATCGACCGGCAGGGAAGCATCGTCCGTACACCGACGGGACCGCCGGGAGGGTGGCCGCGACGGGTGGCCGCGCTGCTGGGGGCATGTCATCCGGGGCCCACGATCGCGGTGACGCTGCTGGTCGCGGGGCTCGCGGTGGCCTCCGGGCAGGACGCGTCCGGCTGTCTGCTGGTGACCGCCGCCGTTCTGACGGGGCAGTTGTCGGTCGGCTGGAGCAATGACGCCGTCGACGCGGCGCGCGACACGGCGGCCGGACGGCGCGCCAAGCCCGTGGTGGGCGGGGCGATCGACGCCCGTACCGTACGGGCCGCCGCCCTGGTGGCGCTGGCTCTGTGCGTTCCGCTGTCGCTGGTGTACGGGACGCTCGCGGGCGTGGTGCATCTGGTGGGGGTGGCCGCGGCCTGGCTGTACAACGTCCGGCTGAAGTCGACGGTGCTGTCGTGGCTGCCGTACGCGATCGGGTTCGCTTCCTTGCCCGCCTTCGTGACGCTCGGTCTGCCGGGGCAGCCCCGGCCGGCCTGGTGGGTCGTCACCGCCGCGGCGCTGGTGGGGGTCGGCGCGCATCTCGGCGATGTGCTGCCCGACATCGAGGCGGATCTCGCCCTGGGGGTACGGGGCTGGCCGCAGCGGCTGGGGCCGGCCGCGGTACGGCTGCTGCTGCCGGCCCCGCTGGTGGCGGCGACGGTCCTGCTCGCGCTCGGTGGAGCGGGCGCGCTCGGTGCCGTCGCCGTCGCCGTGGCGCTGATCACCGCGGTGGGCGGCTCACTGCTGGGCCGCCGCCGTCCCAAGGTGCCGTTCCGCGCGGCGATCGTGGTCGCGGGTGCCGATGTCGCGCTGCTGCTCTCGCACGGCGCCGCGCTCAACTGACCGGCGGCCGGCCCGGCGCCGGCCGCGGTACGGCGTCAGTCCGACACGCCGAGCCGCTCGCGGAGGAAGGTGATCGTACGCTCCCAGGCGAGCGCGGCGGCCTCGGCGTGATACGCCTCGGGGCGGCCGTCGTTGAAGAAGGCGTGGCCCGCCCCCGGGTAGACATGGATGACCGGAACGATCCCGGACTCGGACTCGATCGCGGTACGCAGCTCCTTGAGGCTCGCCGGTGAGACGGTGTCGTCCTCCGCGCCGTAGTGGCCCAGGATCTCGGCCTTGAGGTGGGAGAAGTCGGGGACACCGTCCCGGTTGACGCCGTAGAACGGTACGGCCGCCGAGATCCGCTGGTCCTTGGCGGCGAGGCTGAGCACGAATCCGCCGCCCATGCAGAAGCCGACGGTGCCGAGCGTGTCGCCGTCCGTCTCGGGCCGCGCGAGCAGATAGTCGACGGCGCCGGAGAGCAGTTCGACACCCCGGTCGGTGGGCAGTTCGCTCATCATGCGCAGCGCCTCGCCGGAGTCGTGGGCGACCCGGCCGCCGTAGAGATCGGGGGCGAGCGCGACAAAGCCCGCCCGTGCGAAGCGGTCGGCGATGTCCTTGATGTGGGCGGTCAGGCCCCACCACTCCTGGATGACGATGAGGCCGGGGCCGTGTCCGGCGGGCGGTACGGCGAGATAACCGTAGGCGGTCGTACCCGCGCTCGGGAACGAGACGTTCTGCAGCGAGGATTCGGAGGATTCGTTCGGCGCGGTGGAGTCGTTGGAGTCGATCGGCTCGGTGGCCATGGCAGATGCTCCCAGCTCTGGTGCGGTGACGGGGCGACATCGTGATCGTATGAAAGGGGGCGCCCCGAGGGCGAACGCCTCTCCGGGCCGCGACCGGGTCCACCCGGCGGGCACGCGGCGGCGCTCTCGCGCGTTGTCGGAGTGGCTCTGTGTGACACCTGAGGAGAGATGACGGAATGGCCCTGTGGGACCGGTTCAAGGAATCCGCCGCGACGATGCAGACGCAGCTCATGGCGAAGAAGAACGACCTCAAGAGCGGCTCGTTCCGCGACGCGAGCATGGCGATGTGCGCGCTGGTCGCGGCGGCCGACGGCTCCGTCGACCCCGCCGAGCGCCAGCGGGTCGCCTCGTTGATCGCCACCAATGAGGTGCTGCGGAACTTCCCCGCGGAAGACCTCCAGCGCCGCTTCGACGACTATCTGAACAAGCTGGCCGCCGACTTCACGTTCGGCAAGGTGGGCCTCCTCCAGGAGGTGGGAAAGGCCAGGAAGAAGCCCGTCGAGGCACGGGCCGTCATCCAGATCGGCATCGTGATCGGCGGCGCCGACGGCGACTTCGACAAGACGGAGCAGGCCGTGGTCCGCGAGGCCTGCTTCGCCCTGGACCTGCCGCCGCACGAGTTCGACCTCTGATCGGGTCGTCCGGTCATGGACGCGCGGGGCGGTGGCTGCCGGCCACCGCCCCGCGCGCACTCCCGGCCCTCCCGGGCACCTCGCTCAGCTCTTTCCGCGCCGCCCGACCGGGTCGGTCCTGAATGCCCACGCCATCTCGGGCTCCAGCGCGAAGCGGAAGAGCCGCTGGACCGGGGGCGTACAGAGGAGCGTGACGGCCACGCCCGCGAGGACCGTGATGACCACCGCGCCGATGGGCCGGTGCGGCCAGTCGGCGTCGTACCAGTCCCAGGTGCTCGCGCTCTGGGCGAGGAATCCGTGCAGCAGATAGCCGCAGAGGGTGCCGGCGCCCAGCACCGTGCACCACATACGGCGGCCGGGGACCCAGGCGAAGAAGCACGCGGTCAGTACGAGGGAGCAGCCGAAGAGAGCGAGCGTCATCGGGATCCCGCTCCACCAGGGCGCGCCCAGTTCCCGTGCGCTGTCGCGGTGGAAGAACCACGCCATGTTCATCCGGGTGACGGCCCAGTACGCGAAGACGACCGCGGCGGCGAAGACCGGCACGGCCAGGAGGCGCACTTCCTTGCGGCGGACGATCAGGAAGTGCTCGGGCTTGAGCCGCAGGCCGAGCACGAAGAACGGCAGGAACTGCAGGACCCGCTGGAGATCGAGGTCGTCGCCGATGTCCGGCGAGAGGGTGGCGAGCATGGCGATCACCAGCGCGACCGGTACCGGCCACCGCACCAGCCGCCAGATGGGCGCCGTCATCCGCCAGACGAAGAGCGCGAGCAGGAACCAGGTGAGATACCAGGGGTCGAGCAGGGTGATCTCCATGGACGGATCGTCCGCGGCCCATCGGCGGAAGAGGCTGTAGGCGACCTCGAACACGATGTACGGCACGGCGATGCCGGTGATCAGCCGGCGCACCTGGTCCGGCCGGAAGTCGAAGCTCCGCGAGAAATAGCCGGAGATGACGATGAACGCCGGCATGTGGAAGGTGTAGACGACGATGTAGAGCGCCGAGACCGCCCGGCTGCCGTCGCGCAGCGGCTCCCACGCGTGTCCCATCGCGACCAGCACGATCGCCAGATACTTGGCGTTGTCGAAGAACGCGTCCCGCTTCTTGGCCGAGGGCGCGGCCGACCCGGCTTCCGCCGGGTTCGCGGTGGCCGTGACCCGTGGCGACTGATCAGTGAGCTGCGTCACATGACCTCCCGGAGGGAACCCGGATCGGCGAACGCGCCTCTTACAGGAAATGTGGGGGGAATCGGTGGGGCGAACATTCAAGGCACCCTAACCAGGGCTCCCGCCGCCCCTCCACCCGAGTGGCCTGGATCGGACAGCCCCTACCGAGCCGTCACACGCTCGTCACACGGCCTCCTTCCGAGGTCAGGCTTTGAGCAGGTCCGCCGCGAGCTGGTCGATCCGTGTCCGCCAGGCGGCCAGGGCCGCGTCCGCGTCGACGCCCTCGGGACCTGTCTGGGTCAGCACCAGCCGGGCGCCGTGGCCCGTCCCCTCCCTCAGCTCCCAGGTGACCGACCCCGCCGGCTCCCAGGTGTAGGTGAGCGACTTCGGCGCCCGCACCTCCGTGACATGGCCTGCCGGGACATCCCCGGCGGTGAACCCGGCGGGGACGGGCAGGCCCGCCACCGGCTCGATACCGGCCGACACGACGTCCCAGACGGTCGCGACCGGCCGCACCAGCTGACGTTCCAGCCGGATCCGCGGAACGGTGGCGTCACCCTCGGCGGTCTCGGTGGTCCCACGACCGAGACCGAACCGCCGTACGTATGTCTCGTGCAGCTCGCCCGTGTCACGGCCGACGGTGACCGGGCCGCCGGCGAGCAGCTGGGCCAGGGCGGTGATACAGAGATGCCAGCCGGAGGCGAAGCTCGCCGCGCCCGGGAGGTCGTCGAAGGTGTGCACGAGCGTGAGCAGCGAGCCCTCGCCGTCGGGCGCGACGGACCAGCTCAGATGGTCGCCACCCCAGGTGAACGCGAAGAGCCGGGGCTCGTCGACGTCCGTGACGGTGCCGGTCATGCCCGGTCCGCTGACGCCGGGGAAGTGGAAGCCCATCGCGCCGCCGGGGGTGAGATCAACGGTCACCTCGGAGGGGAACCACTGGGCGAGAGCGGCGGGTTCGGTGAGCGCGGCCCAGACCCTCTCGGGAGGGTGCGGGAGCCTGCGCTCCATCCGCAGGGCGGTCCGGCCGTCGGCGGCGGTCATCAGCGTGTCGTCCTGCGAGATGTCGTGCCAGGTGTGGTCGTACGGGGTGCCGTCGTGCGGGTTCGTATTCATGAGGGATGTCCTCCATCGCGTCGAGACCTGCCGGACCCCGACGAGGCCGGCGTCGCGCAGTACCCGCAGATGCTGGCATAAGAGCGGGTGCCCAAGAGCGCTCCAGCGCGGCGCGGTGTCATGAAATTTCCGCCATACGCGGCGGTGATTACGCTCCGAATCTGGCCGGATCCGCGTCGTGACAGGACGTCAGTAAAGGCTTCATAGTTGGAAGTTCGGGCATTCCAGGGTCGTTTTCCACTCCCCCGGGAAATCGCTCCGCCACGGCGCCCGGAAGTACCCGCGCAACGTCACTGCAAAAGCACTGCGGCCCAGGCCATCAGGCCCACAGAACGGCGCAAGGAGAGCGGCCGTGCATGACGAATTCCTGTGCCATGTCACCGCGTACGGAATCTGCGGTGGACAGCGAATCGGCGTTCCGCTGGGAACATATCGCGCTCCCACTCTGGCACTTGCACTGTGGTGGTTGCGGGATCGCGCGACCTGGATCGCGGAACGGCTGGATCCCAGCCCGGAAAGCGAGCATTTTCCGGCCGCCGCACTCACTCCGGTGGCGCGAAGCGTGCCGGACGTACCGACGACACTCCGGAGCTGGCGGGACGACACGGCCCATCAGGACATGGTCGCCGAGCATTTGGCGGCCGGGCGTCTCATCCGTGTCGCCACCCGCGACGACACCACGGAATACGAGTTGCTGGCGGAATCGGTGGACGCGCTGCGTATGGACCGCGCGCTGCCGGCTCTGATCACACCGGAAGCCCTGCCGGAACCGCTTCGTCGGGAACGCCCACTGGTCGCCTCCGCGCCAGCCTCCGCCCATGAGTATCGAAGACACGGCGGCGGCCCCGGCCGGAGGACAGGGGGTGATGATTCCTTCGGGGACACCTTGGAGTTCGGCCGGGCATCCCGGTGAAGGGCGCGTTACGGGGGAATCCCGGGTTATCGGCGACGGCAGCGCCGGTCAGCGCCCGGGATTCTCTCCCTGCGCGATCTCGATATGGGTGTGCAGGTCGTTCGCCGCCCCCACGGCCGAGACGCCGGACAGCGTCAGGCACACCAGCACGGCGCCCGCGACGAGGCGGCGGGTCCTGGGCGTGAGCGTGGGCCGGCCGATCGCGCCGGTGCCGAGCAGCGCGGCGACCCGCCGGGGCACCGGGCCCGCGGTCGCCGCGAGTACGGTCCGGGGCCTGACCGACCCGGGCAGTCCCGGCCCACCGCGGGCGGCCAGCGCGGCGCGCCCGATCGCGCGGGCGGCGAGCCGCCGGTCGCCGACCGCCGCCGCGGCGGCCTCGTCGGCGGCGCGCTCCAGCGCGTAGCCGAGCGGCTCGCGCAGCGCGCGCAGGGCGGGGTGGCAGAGGGCGGCCAGTTCCACCACCACGAGCAGGACATGGTGACGGCCGCGCAGATGGGCGCGTTCATGGGCGAACAGCGCCTCGCGCTCGGGCGGTTCCAGAGCGCGCAGCATGCCCGTGGTGACGACGATCCGGCCGGGGCGCCCGGGCAGCGCGTACGCGTCGGGCCGGTCGTCCCGCACCACCGCCAGCTCGCCGTCCGTACCGCCGGTGACGGTCCTGGCCCGGCGCAGCTCCGCCCGGTCGCGCCGGGCCGCGGCGGTGAGCACCGCCGTACGCCACACCAGCAGAGCGCCGGCGACGAGCGCGAGCGCGATGGTCACAGGAGGCGGTCCGGCCGTCAGCGGCTGCGCGAGTTCACCGAGAACGGCGACGGCGGGCAGATACGACGCGCCCGGAACGACCAGCAGCACCAGGGCCGCCGAGCTGCTGACGGCCAGGATCAGCGCGGCGGCGGTGAGCAGCCGGGCCGCGTGGCGCGGCGGGAGGACGGCGGCGACCCGGCAGGCGGCGGGGGCCGCGAGGAACGGCATCAGCAGCGGGATCAGTACGAGGTAGGTCATCCGGCCTCTCCGCCGTCCAGCAGGGCGCGCAGCATGCGCTCGTCCTCGTCGTTGAGCTGGGAGACGAAACGAGCGAGCACCGCGCTGCGGTCCTCGTCCTTCGCCAGCTCGGAGTGCATACGGCGGGCGGTCAGCCCGGGGGCGTCCTCGGTCGGGGAGTACGCGTAGCCGCGCCCCGATCGGGTGCGCGTGACACTGCCCTTCTCGTACAGCCGGGACAGAATCGTGGTGACGGTGGTGCGGGCGAGCGATCCACCGAGCGCTTCCTGAACGCGTCCGGGCGTGAGCGGCTCCTCGGCCGCCCACAGCGCCGCGAGCACACCGGCTTCCAGCTCCCCCGCCGGCCGCCGCTCCGCGCCGTCGTCGCCCATGGGAACGCTCCTCCCGTTCTCTTCGTCTACAGTGAAGTAGACCGTCTACAGAACTGTAGTCGACCGGATCGTCGTCAGGACATCCCTGTCCATCCTCCGTCCACCATTATGGGAGCAGCCCTTCAATGGACGTATCCACCCTCGCGACGATGGCGCAGGCCGTGAACCCTCTCGACGCGGGATCACTGCTCTCCGCGTTCGGCGCCCTCGGCATCGCCTTCGTCCTCTTCGCCGAGACCGGCCTCCTCGTCGGCTTCTTCCTCCCCGGCGACTCGCTGCTCTTCACCGCGGGGCTGCTCTGTGTCTCCGGCGCGGACGGGACCGCGAGTCTCTCGCTCCCGCAGGTCCTGATCGCCTCGGTACTCGGGGCGTTGCTGGGCGCGCAGACCGGTTACTGGATCGGCCGGCGCGGCGGCCGGGCGCTGCTGGCGCGCAGCCGCGCCCGCAAGCTCCACGAGGGAGCGGCCCGCGCGGAGGAGCTGCTCGACCGGTACGGCCACGCGAAGGCCATCGTGCTCGCCCGCTTCGTCCCGGTCGTGCGCACCGTGCTGAACCCGCTGGCCGGCGCTCTGAACGTGCCGGCTCGTCTCTTCGCCCTCTGGCAGGTCCTCGGCGGCGTGGTCTGGACCGTGGGGCTCGTACTGGCCGGATACGCGCTCGGCTCGTCCGTACCCAATGTCGACCGCTATCTGCTGCCCATCGTCGCGGTGGTCGTGATCATCTCGCTCATTCCGCTGGCCCTGGAGGTAGTGCGCTCGCGCCGGGCGGGCACCTCGCCGGCCGGGTCCGGAGCCGCCGGGACCGGAGCCGCCGGGTCCGTGCACGATTCCCCGGAGGAGGCGCGTTGATGGCGAGCGCGCGGGTGGCGTACGCCACCGAGGACCGATGGTTCGACGAGGGTCTGTACAGGTCCGTGACCGGCCTGGCGGACCGCTCGCCCGGCCCGCTGGACACCGCCGTCTCCCTCTGGTCCACGTACGGTCTGCTCTTCTTCGGCGCGCTCCTGCTGGCCGCGTGGTGGCGCGCCCGACCGACGGCCGCGGCTCCGCGGCCCTCGGCGCGGCCCGTCATGGCGCTCGCCGCCCCCTTCGCGCTGATCCTGGCGTACGTCACCGGTCTGGCCCTCAAGTCGGTGATGCGGGAGCAACGGCCCTGTCAGACGCTGCACACGATCACCATCGAGGCGTGCCCTCCGCTGGGCGACTGGTCGCTGCCGAGCAACCACGCCGCGATCGCGGGGGCGGCGGCCGTCGCGTTGCTCTTCGTCGACCCCGCGCTCGCGGCGCTCGCGGTCCCGGCCGCGCTGCTGATGGCCGGATCACGGGTCTGGGTCGGGGCGCACTACCCGCACGACGTCGTCCTCGGGCTGCTGGTCGGGGCGGTGGTGGCCTGGGCGCTGATGAGTCTCGCGCGACGCACCGCTCCGCCGGCCGAACGGCTCCATGACACCCCGCTGCGCCCGCTGGTCGCCCGCCGGTGAGCCGTACGGCACCGCCGGTCCGCAGGGCCGTACGTACGGCGCCGCTGGCCGTCACCGCGCTCTGCGCCGCGGCCCTCGCCCTGCTGGCCGTCTTCGCGACCGCACGCGGCGGCGCCCCCTTCCCGCTGGACACGACCGCGCTCGACTGGTCGGTGAGGCACCGCTCGTCCCCCGCGGGCATCACGGCGGCGCGGGCCGTAACGGCCAGCGGCACCGGTCCGTACCCCTATCTCTGCGCCGTCGTGGCCGGGCTGCTCGCCGGCCGCGACCTACGGCACCGGCTACTGGCGGCGGCCGGCGCGCTGGTGTTCCTCCTCGCGGGACAGGCCGCCCGCTACGGCCTGCTCGCGGCGGCGGCGCGTCCCCGGCCGCCGAGGGCGGACTGGCTGACCCATGCCTCCGGTTTCGCGTTCCCCTCCGGACACACCACCACGTCGGCGATCGCGGCGGGTCTGCTGATCTGGGGCCTCGTCCGGTTCGGCCGCGGATCCGACGCGCTCCCCGGATGGCTGAGAGGGGTGCTCATCGCGCTCCTCGTCTGCTGGGCCGTCGCCGTGGGGCTGAGCCGGGTCTATCTCGGGGTGCACTGGGCGACGGATGTCATGGGCGGATGGCTCTTCGCCGCCACCTGGCTCGGCCTGGGCGCGTCCTTCATACCGCCGGGGCGGCCCGGACGGCCCCGACGGGCCCGAAAGTCGCATCCGTGAGCACCGGCCACGTCCACCGCCGACACGGCCGCCGGAACGGCCGATGAGTCTCGGACCCCGCGGGGGTCTACCTCTTCGAGAGCCCCACATCAAGGAAGGACGGCCGTCATGTTCGGCAACAGCAGAGCGTTCAGCGGATTCGCCGTGAACGACATCGAGAAGGCCAGGCACTTCTACGGGGAGACGCTGGGACTGAAGGTCGAAGAGCAGCACGGCCTGCTGCGTCTGCGCCTGGCGGGCGGCGCCGAGGTGCTCGTCTACCCGAAGCCCGACCACACCCCCGCGTCGTTCACGATTCTCAACTTCCCGGTGGACGACATCGACGCGGCGGTGGACGAACTGGGCCGCCGCGGTGTGACCTTCGAGCGCTACCCCGGTATGGAGGCCGACGACAGGGCCGTTTTCCGGGGCGGCGGCCCGTACATCGCGTGGTTCACGGACCCGGCGGGCAACATCCTGTCCGTGCTCCAGGACCGCTAGGACGTGTCGCCTACGTCGGACCTGTCCTCAGAGCGCGCGGTACATGATGTGCAGCCCGACATAGCCCTGCTCCGGGTGCAGGAAGCCCTCCGGGAGCGTGCCCACCACCTCGAAGCCGAGTGACCTGTACAGCTTCACCGCGTGCGTATTGGTCTCGACGACGGCGTTGAACTGCATCGCGCGGAACCCCGCCGTACGGGCCCAGTCGATCGTGTACGTACAGAGCGCCCTGCCCACCCCGCGCCCCGCGTGCGCCGGGTCGACCATGTAGCTCGCGCTCGCGATGTGCGAGCCGTTGCCCATATGGTTCCGGTTCATCTTCGCCGTGCCCAGGACCGTACCCGCGTCGTCCACGGCGACGACGGTACGGTTCGGGGGCGCGACGAGCCACATGTCACGCGCGTCGGTCTCACCGAGCCCGAGGGGGTAGGTGAAGGTCTCGCCGTCGGCGACGATCCGGTGGAAGAACGGCCAGATGGCGGCCCAGTCCTTGGCGGTGGCTTCCCTGATCAACATGCGGCCAGGATGCCCGTACGCGTCACGCGCCCGCCAACGCTTTACCCGCTCAGCCCTTGGTGGCGGCCACGGCCGACCGGAGTGGGGCACCCGCGTCGTGGAGGCTTCTGAGCGCCTGGCGGTAGGAGGTGAGGAGGCCGGTCTCCAGATAGTCGATCCCGAGTTCCTGGCAGTAGCGCCGGACGACCGGCTGCGCCCGGCGCAGATGCGGGGTCGGCATGCTCGGGAACAGATGGTGCTCGATCTGGTAGTTGAGCCCGCCCAGCGCGAGATCGGTGAACCAGCCGCCCCGCACATTGCGCGAGGTGAGGACCTGGCGCCGGAGGAAGTCGGGGCGGTCGTCGCCGGTCAGGGTGGGCATGCCCTTGTGATTGGGGGCGAAGATCGAGCCCAGATAGAGGCCGAACAGACACTGGTGAACAGCGAGGAAGGCCACGGCCTTGCCGGGCGGCAGGACCACGAACAGCGCGCCGAGGTAGAGCGCGAAGTGGGTGAAGAGCAACAGGCCCTCCAGGCGCCGCTGCTTCAGCGAACGGTCCGCCAGCGCCCGTACCCCGGCCACATGGAGATTGATGCCCTCCAGCGCGAGGAGCGGGAAGAACAGATAGGCCTGTGAGCCGCCGATCAGCCGGGGCAGCCCCTTGGCTTCGCGCGCCTGGCCGCGGGTCCACACCAGTACGTCGGGCTCGACGTCCGGATCCAGCTCCACATGGTTCGGATTGGCGTGGTGCCGGGAGTGCTTGTCCTGCCACCAGCCGTATCCCATGCCGATACCGAGATTCCCGGCGATCCGGCCGGCCCAGGCGCTCGACCGGCGCAGCCGGAACACCTGGCGATGGCCCACGTCATGCGCGACGAGAGCGACCTGTCCGAAGACGACGGCGAGGAACGCGGCGACGGCGAGCGTCCACCAGTTGTCGCCGAGGAGGGCGAAGGCCGCCCAGCCGGCCGCGTAGAGCACGGCGATGAGTGACATCCGCACCAGGTAATACCCGGGCCGCCGGCGCATCAGGCCGGCCGCGGTGATTTTCCTGGACAGGCAGGCGAAATCACTGCCGGCTTCCCGCCGCTTTTCGAGTAGCGCGGGTTCACCTGAGGGATGGATCGGCATTCAGCCTCGCCTTTCGGGTCGATCACGACCGTCTTGAGCCGGCTGTGTTGATTTCGTACACCGACCGGGAATGTTTTTCGAGTGTAACCGTCCGCCACCTCGAACGGCGGATACGGGCGCGGTCGGCATCGGTCCGATGGCACGGCCGGGTACCGTCCCGAAAAGACGGATAAGCAGAGGATAAGCGGAGAAGAGGCGAGTCGCTCGTGTTCGAAGCTGAGGACATCCGGGAGTACCGCGGCCACGATGTGGTCGATGGCGAGAAGCGGAAGATCGGCTCGCTGGAAGCCATCTATGTCGACACCGCCACGGACGCTCCGTCGTTCGCCACGGTCACGGTCGGTCTGCCCACGAAACGACGGCTCGTCTTTGTTCCGCTGGCCGAGGCCACCGTCGGGCCGAATTATCTGAAGATCCCGTGGGACCGGCAACTGGCCAAGAACGCCCCGTCGATCGATACCGACGGAGAACTGCTCGCCGAGGACGAACCGCTGATTTTCGCCCACTACGGACTGCCCTACTCGACCGGGGCGCAGGGCGAGCGCCGGCTCGGCCGCCGCTGAGAAAGCGGCGCGGAGCGCGGTGTGCGTACCGCGCCACGCGCCGCCGGGGCCGCCCGGGATCAGGCGAGGTTTTTCTCGATATTCGCCAGATACGCGGGCATGAAGTGGTCGCGAATTCCGTCGGAGGCGGGCGCGAACAGATCCGCGGTACGCCCCTTGATACGGTCCTTGAGCCCGTCGATCAACGGCATCCGGTCGTGGAGCCGGCCGTCGGCATCGAAATACCTGACGTGGTCCACATGGGTGAACACCGGCGCGGGCGGGACCTGCGGAACGATGTCGTTGTTATTGACGAAGCGGTGGGTACGGCCCTTCAGCGCGGTGTTGTGCGCGGCGGCGAGCAGCCGGTCGCAGGTGCGGGGCTGTCCGTACGTGTAGATGCCGTCGGCGAGGATCCTCGGCTCCTCGAAGCAGAGCCGGCCGCCGGCGAGCATGGCGAGGGCGCCGCCGAGGCTGTGCCCGGTGAACCACACCGTCTGTCCGCCGGTACGGAACGTCTCGATGGCGGAGCGTACGTCCGGATACACCGACGCGAGTGCCCGGTGGAAGCCGAAGTGGACGAAGCCCTTGTCGCCCGGCCCCGGCACCGGCGGGGTGTTGACATCGGTCAGCCAGTCACGGATCTCCTGCGGCTGGGTGCCGCGGAACGCGGTAATGATCATCCGGTCGCTCGCGGCGACATACGCCTGGGTGTCCTCCAGGGGGAACGGCAGTTCATGGCGGGCCTCGAAGTGCCGGAACCGGTCGAACCCCCAGTCGGCGAGGACGGCCCGCGCCTCGTCCTCGCCGCGGTAGGCGAGTTCCGCGGCCTTCGCCAGCCAGTAGGCATGGGCCAGTTGATAGCCGGTCGTCTGATGGTCGAGCGGGGCTACGGGCACGGCGAACCTCCGGGACGTACACGAACACGGGCGTGAGGTGACGCGTCCGATGATCGATCACTCTCCGGACGGGCCACCTCACCGTGTTCACCCACGCGGGCGGCGCGCGGGAGCGCTCGCGACGCACCGGCTCGCCACCCCGGCGCACGAACCGGACCCCGGCCGCCGTCGGCTCATGTCCTCGGCGTGCTCAGTCCGTCGGCGGCCGAGGTGGCCGAAACTCGACGATCATTCGTCCAATTGGTCTGGACCACATAGACGGTGACCGCTAGGGTCCCTGCCAGCCGACACCTCGTACCGAGCACCCCCCGACCGGCCCCACCCTGCCCCGCTCCCCCAGTCGGCTCCGTACCAAGGACCGAAGTACCGTGATCGATATCGTTGTCGTACTCCGGGCCGAGGACGCCGTCCTCGACTTCCTTTCCGTACTCACCGACGACGGCGGTGGCGAGACCCGGGTGATCCTCGCCGATCGCGCCGAGACGCTCGTCCTCGCCGCGGGCATGGAAGCGCCGGAACGCCTCGCCCTGATCGCGTCCCATGTCGGGCCCGTGACGGACGGCATCACCTCGCCGGGGCCAGAGGTACTCGCCACGCTCCTGCGCCGGGCGGCGGCCGGAGGGCCCTGCCGGATCTGGGCCCACTCCCCCGCGGACAACCGGCGCAGTCGCGGGCGTCTCGGCCGTGACACCGCCCTCGCCCGCGCCGCCGACGCCGAGGATTCCGGCGCCGGCCTCATGAGGACCGAGTTGCGGCATGCCGTCGGGTTCTCGCCGTACCTTCAGATCCTCAGCGATCTCGACCGTCCGCTGGGGCCGGAACACATCGCCGCCAAGCTGGACTTCGTCAATGGCTCGTGCGGGCATCTGCTGGCCGAGGCCGACCCCGAGTTCGTCGTACAGACACCGCGTGTCCCCGCCGTCGAGCGCTTCTTCGACACCGACCCCGAGCAGCGTGAGCGGCTGTTCGCGCTGCTCGCCAGCCTGGACGACGAGGCGGCGTCCGTGGTGGACCCCTGGGAGTTCGGCAGCTCGCGGTACGAGGCGCGACGGCTGGACGCCACCGCGGCCTGGGTACGGGAGCGCTGCGCCGACCTCGGCTCCGGCTCCGCGCTCGTGGAGGTGGGGGCCTGTGAGGGGGCGCTGACCCACCGGCTCGTCGCCGCCGGCTTCACCGTACGGGCCACCGAACCCAACGCGGTGTTCCGGTCCCGGCTCACCGCCGCGCTCGCCGGTACCGACGCGGTCACCGTGGATGGCGCCGATCTCGCCGAACTGGCCAAGGAAGACGCTCCCCGCGCCACCGCGCACCTGCTGATCGAAATGCTCTACTACGGCCAGGATCTGGGGCTCCTCGACGATCTGGCCACGGATCTCGTCTTCGTCGCGCTCGAACCCGACGCGCTGGCCTCGCGCGTACGCCCCTGGCTGGAGCGGTCCACCACCTGGCGGGCGGACGAGGAAACCGTTCTCGTGCCCCCGCAGTTGGAGACCGTCTGCGCGGGACGCGCCTATCTGAGCAAGCGCGGCAGCGTGGGACTGCTCCTGCGGCGTACGAACGGCTGACCGCCCGGGGAGACCGGAGATGGACGACATGTACGACCGCTGTGCCGGGCTGGGCTACCACTGCGAGTCCACCCATCAGATCCGCCGGATCACCGGCGACGACCGCGCGCACTTCTTCGACTGGCTCGATCTCGACTTCGAGTCCGTCATGGAGACGATCGCCGGTGACTTCGCCGATGTACTGCGGCCAGGGATGGTCGAACCGTTCAGCGACGGTCTCTGCGCGCTGGACCGGGGCTCCGACATCCGCTTCTTCCATGACTTCCGCCCCACCTCGGGCACGGCGCTCACGCAGTCCGACATCGACCGGCAATTCGACAGGGTGCGCGCCAAGTTCCGGGCGCTGGCCGACCGCTGGCGTACGCTCGCGCGGTCGTCGGCGTATGTGCTGTACGTCCACCACGACGCCTTCGACGAACTCACCGCGGCCGATCTGCGCAGGCTGCGGCTGGTCATCGCGACGGCGTATCCACGCCACCGGTTCGATCTGCTCTGGCTTCGCCGGACCCCGCCGTCGGACGGCGGCGCTCTCGGCCCCGGGATCAGCTGGGGCACGGTCGCGACCGCCCCGGGGCGGTGGGAGGGCGACGACGCCGAGTGGGACGCCGCCTTCCGCGATCTCCGCTTCGCCTCGCCCCCGCCGTCGACGGAGCCATCCGTATCGCGCGAAGCCTTCACGACGCCCGTACCGTCCGTCACCGACAGGAGCACGTCCGTATGACACCGCCCCCGCCCGCCACCGTGATCCTCTCCCCGCACTTCGACGACGCCGCGCTGTCACTCGCGGGTCTGATCCCCACGCTCGACTCGCCCGTCACCGTCGTGACCGTCTACGGCGGCGCGCCATGTCCTGGACAGGAGGTCTCCTGGTGGGACAGCACCTGCGGGTTCTCATCCGGCGGCGAGGCACATCTCGCCCGGGTGGCGGAGGACACCCGGGCCTGTGCGCTGCTCGGTGTCGAGCGGGTCGTCCTGGGACATCCTGACGGTCCCTACGGGGACGGCGGACCGCTCCACGAGATCGACACGTATCTCGCCGATCTCGCCCCCGACACACGGCTGCTGCTTCCCCTGGGCACCAACCAGGCCGATCACACGAAGGTACGCGACCGTGCGCTGCGGGTCCTCGGCGAACTCGGCAGGCCGCTCCCCCTCGTCTACGCCGACCTCCCCTATACGGGCCATCTCAAGGAGTGGGGCGGCCCGGAGACCGACGCGGCCCTCGTCGGGGACGAGCACTTCGGATCCGCCTATCGGTACCTCGCGAGCCGCTACCGGACACGGGCCGTGCACGATCTGACCCTGTCCGACGAGCAGTGGGCGGCCAAGCGCGCGGTGGTGCTCTGCTACGCCTCGCAGCTGGCGCCGCTCGCCATCGACCACGGAACGGTGATGGCCCGGGGCGGGCCGCTGCGTGCCGAACGTGTCTGGGCTCTGGAGGAGGCCGCGTCCCCTGGAGAGCCCGGGTAGGGCGGTTCTTCGAAGTCCCGCCCGCGGCCTGTCCGCGTGGACAGGACCGGGCGGGGCACGCGACACCCATCCGGGGGGCCGAGCACGGCCCCGGCGCCCCCGGCGGGTAGTAGACGACCTATGACCCGCAAGCGTTCCGGTGCGACGGAGCACAGACACCGGTTCAAGAGCCTGTATCGCTCGATCGCCATGTCTGCCGCCGTGCTCGCCTGGAACCGCGGGCGTGAGATGGAGCTGATGCACCGGGCGATGAGCTTCGCCGCGCTCGGATTTCTCACTCTTGTGCCCCTGTTGATCCTCGTCGCCGCGGCCGACCCGGCGAGCGGTCAGGGCTTCGCCCGCTGGCTGGGGCAGGGGCTGGGGGTGTCGTCCTCCGCGCAGGCGGAGATCCAGCAGTTGTTCGGCAGGCCGGGTCAGGCGTTGCAGCGTACGACGGCCTTCGGGCTCGCCGCGCTCGCCGTGTTCGGGCTGACGTTCGGATCCGCCGTACAGACCGGTTACGAGCGGGTCTGGGAGCTGCCGACGGCGCGCTGGCACACCATGTGGCGCCATGTCCTGTGGCTGGCGGGGCTCGTTGTCTTCCTGCTGGCCTTCGTCAACACACCCGTCACCTCCGAGTCCGTCGTCGAGATCGTGTTCGCCACCCTGGGCGATCTGATCGGGACGTGCCTCTTCTTCTGGTGGTCGCAGCGGGTGCTCCTGGCCGGCCGCGTCCGCTGGCCGGCGCTCCTGCCGGGCGCCGTCGCGACCGCGCTGGGGCTGCTCGGGCTGCGGGTGTTCTCGCGCGTCGTCTTCTCCCCGCTGATCGCCGCGAACGCGGTCACCTATGGCCCGTTCGGAACGGTTCTGGTCATCCAGTCCTGGCTGGTCGGCGTGGGCTTCGTCGTCTACGGCGGCGCGCTGGTGGGCCGTCTCTTCCATGAGCACCGCACGCACAAGCGGATCCAGAGCTGTATCGACGCGGACGACGAGCCCGATCGCGGCGGAGGAACGGACCGGCCGGGAGAGGCCGGGGGCTCCTGAGGGGCGTGCCGTACGGGGGACGGCACGCCCCGGTCCATGACCGTCAGAGGTCGAACTCGCTCGGCGCGATACCGACCGCGAAACAGGCCTCGCGGACGACCGCGCGCTCGCTCTCGTCGAAGTCGCCGTCGGCGCCGCCGATGACGATGCCGATCTGGATGACCGCACGGGCCTCGGTGGGCTTCTTGGCGACCTTGCCGATGGTCTGCAACACGCCGACCTTGCCGAAGTCGAAGTCGGCGGTCAGCTTCTGGCAGTAGTCGTTGAAGCGCGTCTGCAGATCGCTCGCGGGGAAGTTCTGCAGTACGTCGTTGGTCATGATCAGCGAGGCGACGCGCTGGCGCTCGGACGGGTCGATGGATCCGTCGGCCGCCGCGACCAGGGCGCACATCGCCATGCTGGCGTCACGGAAGGCGCCGCTCTTGAGATCGTTCTTCTTCGCGTTCAGCTGCGTCTGCATCGACGCGGCGGAATCCTTGATGCGGTCCCACAGGGCCACGTGGAGTCTCCTGGGTAGTGAGTGGCGGGGGTGATGGATGCCGGACGGGATGTCCGGGGCACAGCGGCTACAGGTGGGGGACGACGGTCGGCATGAGGTCCTGGAACGTCCGTCCCTCGGCGGGGGTGCCGATGGCGGACATCTGCCAGCCACCGCCCGAGCGGTACACCTTGGCCATGATCTGCGCGGTGTGCTTGCCACCGCCGGTGAGTGTGTAGCGCGCCAGTTCCTGGCCGTTGGTCTCGTCGACCAGCCGGCAGAAGGCGTTCTCGACCTCTTCGAAGGTCTGGCCGGTGAAGGAGTTGACGGTGAAGACGATCTGGTCGACATGGACGGGGACCCGCTGGAGGTCCACCACGATCGACTCGTCGTCACCGCCCTGTCCCGCGCCGCCGACGCGGTTGTCGCCGGTGTGCCGCACCGAACCGTCGTCGCTGGTCAGATGCTGGAAGAAGACGACATCGACGGCCTCCTTCCCGGCGAAGAGCAGCGCCGAGGCGTCCAGGTCGATCTCGCGGGCGGTCATTCGGGCGAAGAAGCCCTTGCGGGCCGCCTGCCAGCCCAGGCCCATGCGGACGACGGTGAGTTCACCTCCGCCGGACTTGGTCAGGCTGATCTGCTGGCCCTTGGCAAGGTTGACGCTCATCGTTCGCTCCTGGGAAGGCGTGGGGGTAGGGCGCGCCGGTCGGTACGGCGGATACGGGTACGGGGGTCAGATGTTGACGCCGTAGTCGGAGGCGATACCGGCGAGGCCGGAGGCGTACCCCTGGCCGATGGCGCGGAACTTCCACTCGACGCCGTTGCGGTACAGCTCACCGAAGACCATCGCGGTCTCGGTCGAGGCGTCCTCGCTCAGGTCGTAGCGCGCCAGCTCGGCGCCGCCCGCCTGGTTGACCACCCGGATGTACGCGTTGCGGACCTGCCCGAAGGACTGGCCGCGGGACTCCGCGTCATGGATCGACACCGGAAAGACGATCTTGGTGACTTCGGCGGGCACACCGGCCAGATCGACCTTGACCGTCTCGTCGTCGCCCTCGCCCTCACCGGTGAGGTTGTCCCCGGTGTGCTCGACCGAACCGTCCGGGCTGGTCAGGTTGTTGTAGAAGACGAAGTGCCGATCGGAGGCAACCTTGCCGGAGCCGTCCACCAGCAGGGCGCTGGCGTCCAGATCGTGATCGGCGCCGGTGGTGGTCCGAACGTCCCAGCCGAGGCCGACCAGAACGGCGGTCAGACCGGGAGCCTCCTTGCTCAGCGAGACGTTGCCGCCCTTGGCGAGGCTCACACCCATATTGCTTCCCTTCTTCGGTCCCGGAACCGGGCACACCTGACGTTCCGGCGCGAGACGGCGCCGTGTGGCACCATCGTAAATCTACAACACTGTAGAAATTGGCCGCCGTAAAGGTGTGCCGCGAAGAGCTGATGAGGATGCCCCGGCCCCAGGGCGGCTGGGGCTGTGGTGTGGGAGGAGGGCTATTTCGTGGTCGGGAACACGGACGACCGGGACGGGGCGTCCCGTAGCGGCAGACGCGGCCAGGGCCAGCTGGAGGCCCAGGTGCTGGCCGTATTGGGCTCGGCGACCTCCCCGGTGGCGGCGACCTGGGTGCAGGAACGGCTCGACGGGGAACTGGCGTACACCACCGTGATCACCATCCTCACGCGCCTCCTCGGCAAACAGGCCGTGACCCGTAGCCGTTCGGGGCGCTCCTTCCTGTGGACACCGGTGGCGGACGAGGCGGGCCTCACGGCTCTGCGGATGCGGCGTCTGCTCGATGAACGGGACGACCGCGACGCGGTGCTCTCCAGCTTCGTGTCGGCGCTGTCGCCCCATGACGAGCAGGTGCTGCGCTCGCTGCTCAAGGACACCGGCCCGGAAACCCGATCCGAACCCGGCCCCGAGAGCTGATCCATGGGCGTCTTCGTCTTCCTGCCGCTCGTCCTGCCGCTGACCGCGCTGCCGCTCGCGCGGCTGGCCGAGCACCATCTGCATCCGCGCGGCGCGTCGGTGTTCCTGGCCTCCGTCGCCGTGGTGCTGGCGGCGTGCAGCACGTTCTGTCTCGGTCTGCTCGTGGTCGTCGGTACCGCGCAGCTGCCCGGGAATCCGCTCCCGGACAGCTGGTCCGATCCGGAGGTACGGGCGGCCGTGCCGTACGACGAGGTCGCGGGCAAGGCGGCGATCGTCGCGCTCGCCCTGGTCGTCGTGGCGTGTTCGCTGACCGTACGGCGGCATGTGCGCTTCCGCCTCCGCGCGCACCGGGCGCTGGCCGGGCTCCGGCCCGGCCTCGGAGCCGGAGCCGGAGCCGATTCCGGTCCCGACTCCGAGGTGGCGGTCCTGGACGACGAGGAGCCCTACGCGTACGCGCTGCCCGGCTCACCCGGCCGAATCGTCGTCTCCACGGGGATGCTGTCCTGTCTGGACGAGGCGGAGCGGCGGGCGCTGCTCGCCCATGAGCGCGCCCATCTGACCGGACGGCATCACCGGCTGCTGCTCGCCGTTCAGCTGGCCGGCTGCGCCAACCCCTTCCTGCGGCCGCTGCGGGCCGCGGTGATGTACGCCACGGAGCGCTGGGCGGACGAGGAGGCGGCGCGGATCACCGGCGACCGGCACATCACGGCGCGCGCGGTGGGCAAGGCCGCGCTGTTCTCGCGCCGGGTCGCGACACCGGGACTGGCCGCGTTCGCCGCGGCGGGGCCCGTGCCCCGCCGGGTGGCCGCCCTGCTCGGTCCTGTGCCGCCGCGCGGGAGCTGGCCGCCCGCGCTGACCCGCGCCGGGATGGCCGCCTGTGTGGCGGCGGCCGGTACCGCCGCGTCCACGCTGTCCGCCCTCAACGCGTCCCTCGCGCTCTTCGTCGCCCTCGAAGCGGCCACGCCACTGTGAACCCCGACGGAACACCCAGTTGCTTCTACAGACTTGTAGAGCCAGTAGAGTGCATCCGTCGCACGGGGCGATGACCGGCCTGTCCGGACGAACGGCGGCCGTAACGGGGCACGGAGGATCAGCGTGGGCAGGGAATCCAGCGGGCGGCGGGGTCGCTCGACGGGCGGAGGTCACCGCGGCGGCCGGAGGGCGCGCCGACGGGCCAGGCTGACCCGGCGGGGCCGAATAGCCGTGTGGTCGGGCGGGACACTGGCCGTTCTGCTCATCGGTGTGTCCGGCGCCGCGGCCTGGGTTTACCAGGACCTCAACGGCAATATCCACTCCGCCGACGTGGACAACAAGATCGGCGGCGACCGGCCGGTCAATCTGAGCCCGGGGTCCAAGAACATCCTCGTGGTGGGGTCCGACTCACGCGGCGGCGACAACGCGAAGTACGGCAAGGGCCTGACCACCATGCAGTCGGACACGCTGATGGTCCTGCATGTGTCCGCCGACCGTAAGTGGGCCACGGTCGTCTCGCTCCCCCGCGACTCGTGGGTGGACATACCGTCCTGCGACAAGGGGGACGGCAGCAAGTCGGCTCCACACAAATTCAAGATCAATGAGGCGTTCGCCCTGGGCGGTACGACCGGCGAGGTCCCCGACGCCGCCGCCTGCACCATCCGGACGGTGGAGCAGAACACCGGGCTGCGCATGGACCACTTCATGTCGGTCGATTTCCAGGGCTTCAAGGGCATGGTCAACGCGCTGGACGGCATCGAGGTCTGCCCCGAGACCGCGATCAATGACAAGAAGGCACATATCAACCTGGACGCCGGGTGCCAGACGGTCAGGGACGAGGAGGCCCTCGGGTACGTACGTACGCGCTACAGCGTCGGCGACGGCTCCGATCTGGGGCGTATCGGCCGGCAGCAGGAGTTCATGGAGGCCCTGGCCGCCAAGGCCCAGGAGAAGCTGACCAGCCCGAACGCGCTGTACGGGTTCCTGGACTCGGCGACGAAGTCGCTGACCACGGACAAGGCGCTGGCGGGGATCAAGCCCCTCATGGGTCTCGCGTCCGAGGTCAAGGGAATCCCCACCGACCGGCTGACGTTCCTCACAGTGCCGAATTACCCGCGGGAGGCCGATGTGCCGACCGACAAGGCGAATGTCGTCTGGCAGTACCCGCAGGCGGCGCAGTTGTTCACCTCCCTGGCGAAGGACACCGAGGTCGACAAGGAGAAACTGGAGGCCGACGCGAAGGGCCCGGTCTACGCGAGTACGGTGCGGGTCCAGGTCCTCAACGGCTCCGGCACGACGGGCCGGGCGGCGAAGGTCGCGGAGACGCTGCGGTCGGCGGGATTCACTGTCGTCGGCATCGGCGACGCACCCGAGGACACGAAGAAGACCACGGTCGGCTACCCGCAGGACCAGGCGGAACCGGCCGAGGTACTGGCCTCACGACTGCCCGGCAGTGTCGCCAGGCAGGACGCGGAGGCCGCCCCGGGAGTGGTGACACTGACCGTGGGCAAGGATTTCGACGCGGTCCGATGATCCGCACAATGTCGTGTGCCGGACACAACATTGCGCTGCTTTGCGATTCCTTTACTATTGATGGACGGGGTGCCCACCCCGTCCCTACCCTCTGTCCCGAGAAGGAGCTGCGGTCCCGCAATGGGTGAGCCTCCCAGTACGAGCCGTGCCGTCCCCGTCCCGTCGAGCGATGGACCGGAGGTGGCACGGTGACCGAAGTACTTCTGTTGCTCCTCGCCCTCGCGCTCACCCTCGCCTGTGCGGTGTTCGTTGCGGCCGAGTTCTCTCTGACCACCATCGAGCGCGGCGAGCTGGAACGCGCCGCCGCCGCTGGTGAGCGTGGCGCCGCGAGCGCGCTGGCGGCGGCCAAGCGGCTGACCTTCCAGCTCTCCGGCGCCCAGCTGGGCATCACGGTGACCTCGCTGGTCATCGGCATGCTCGCCGAGCCTTCCCTGGCCGTGCTGCTGCGCGGCCCGCTGGAGGCGACCGGTCTGCCTGCCGGCGCGGTGCCCACCGTCGCCACGCTGCTGGGCGTGGCCATGTCCACCGTCGTACTGATGGTCATCGGCGAGCTGGTCCCCAAGAACTGGGCGATCTCCAGCCCGCTCGCGGTCGCCAAGGTCGTGGCGGGGCCGCAGCGCGGCTTCACCGCCGCCTTCTCCCCGCTGATCAGGCATCTCAACAACACCGCGAACCGTCTGGTACGCCGCTTCGGGCTGGAGCCCGCCGAAGAGCTCGCCTCCGCCCGTACCCCCGAGGAACTGGTCGCCCTGGCCAGGCACTCGGCGCGGGAGGGCGCCATAGAGGCGGACTCCGCCGAGCTGTTCGTACGGACCCTGCATCTGGCCGATCTGAGCGCGGAGAATGTGATGACACCGCGCGTGGACGTGCGGGCCCTGGAGGCCCACGCCACCGCCACCGACGCGGCGAACCTCACGCTGGCCACCGGCCTTTCCCGGTTCCCGGTCTACCGCGACAGTCTCGACGAGGTGATCGGCACCATCCATATCCGCGATGTCCTCGCCCTGGACGAGAGCAAGCGCGACAGCACCCTCGTGACCGAGCTGGCCACCAGCCCGCTGCTCGTCCCGGACTCCCTTCCGGTGGACCGGCTGCTGCGGCGCCTGCGCGAGTCGCGGACGATGGCCGTGGTCATAGACGAGTACGGCGGCACCGCGGGCGTCGCCACCGTCGAGGACATCGTCGAGGAGGTCGTCGGCGAGGTGCGTGACGAGCACGATCCGCATGAGACCCCCGACCTGGCACCGGGCCGGCCGACCGCCGACGGACGCCGCGTATGGGAGGCGGACGGCAGTGTCCGACTCGACCAGCTCGCGGAGATCGGCTTCGGCGCGCCGGAGGGCCCGTACGAGACCCTCGCCGGGCTGCTCGCGACCCGACTGGAGCGGCTGCCCGTACTGACCGACACGCTGGAGATCGAGGGCTGGCAGTTCGCGGTCCTGCGGATCGAACATCACCGGGCCGACCGGGTCAGGGTCACCGAGCCCGCCCCGGCCGACCGTCTCATGGAGGGGAACCGATGACCGGCCTGCAGCTCGCCATCGGCGTGCTCACCCTGTTCACCAACGCGTTCTTCGTCGGCGCCGAGTTCGCCCTGATCTCCGTACGGCGCAGCCAGATCGAGCCCCAGGCGATCAAGGGCAGCCGCCGGGCCAAGAGCACCCTGTGGGGCCTGGAGCATCTGTCCGCGGCCATGGCCACGGCTCAGCTGGGTATCACGATCTCCTCGCTGGTGCTCGGCGCCGTCGCCGAACCGGCGATCGCCCATCTGCTGGAGCCGCCGTTCGAGGCGATCGGCGTGCCGGAAGCGCTGATCCACCCGATCGCGTTCGTGATCGCGCTGACGTTGGCCACGTATCTGCACATGCTGATCGGCGAGATGGTGCCGAAGAACATCGCGCTGGCCGCGCCGGCCCCGACCGCGCTCGCGCTGGGGCCCGCGCTGGTCTGGCTGACCCGGGCGCTGCGCCCGGCGATCTTCGGGATCAACGCGTTCGCCAACGCCATCCTGCGGCTGCTGAAGGTCGAGCCCAAGGACGAGGTCGCGTCGGTCTTCACCGACGACGAACTCGCCCGTCTGGTCAAGGACTCCAGCGAGGCGGGGCTGCTCGACCCGGCGGACGGCGAGCGGTTGCGCGACGCCCTGGAGCTGGGCACGCGTCCGGTGGGTGAGGTGATGGTCCCGCTCAACCGGACGATCACCGTCGACCACCAGGTCACTCCGCAGCAGTTGGAGCGCACCGCGTCGTCCGCCGGCTTCTCGCGGCTGCCGGTCACCGGGCCCGACAACACGATCCTCGGCTATCTCCACATCAAGGACGCCCTCGGTGCCGCCGACCGGACCCTGCCCTTCCCGCGCAGTGCGCTGCACACGGTGATCAGGGTCGAGATCGACACCCCGCTCGACGACACCATGACGGCCATGCGCGCCGCCGGTACGCATCTCGCCGCGGTCAGCGGTGACAAGGGGACCGTCATCGGCTTCGTCACCATGGAAGACGTCCTGGAGGAACTGGTCGGCCCCGCGGCCGGCTCACCGACCGCCGCGTAGCCGCGCGGTGGAAGAGCGGCCGGTGCCCCGCCCCGGGCACCGGCCGCTTCTCTTGCCCTGCTCCGGATCCGGCTTCGGTCGGGGTCCGGTCCGGGTCGTATCAGCTTCTGTATCCGTGTCTGTGTCAGCTTCCGTATTGGGGAATGGGTTCATCTGATGTCCGACAGGACGAGCCGGTTACAGCCGGCTCTCGCCGATCGCAGCCGGCGTGTCGTGGAGTCCGCCGGTTTCGACACCGCGGTCTTCTGCCTCATCATCGGCAACGCCGTCCTGCTCGGCATCGAGACCTACACCGGCGCGGTCGACCAATGGCACGCGGAGCTGAAGGTCGCCGAGCGTCTCTTCCTCGCCGCCTTCGCCTCGGAGATCCTGCTGCGCGCCGCCACCTACGCGGAGCGCCCCAAGGACTTCTTCCGCGATCCCTGGAACATCTTCGATCTGGCGGTCGTCGGGCTCGCCCTCACGCCCCTCGCCCGCGAGAACGCCACCGTCCTGCGGCTGCTCCGGCTCGCGCGTGTGCTGCGCGCCGCGCGTTTCCTGCCCCAACTGCGCATCGTCATCGTCGCCGTCGGCAAGAGCCTGCCGGGCACACTGAGCTTCGTCCTGGTCGGTGCGCTGCTGCTGTACGTATACGCCATGCTCGGCTGGGTCTTCTTCGCCGCGGCCGACCCGGAACACTACGGCTCGCTGGGCCGCGCCGCCCTCACACTCTTTCTGCTGATCACGCTCGACGGCCTCGGTGACGCGGTGCGGGGCGGCCTTGAGGTCTCCCGTTGGGCGATCGTCTACTTCGCCTCGTTCGTGCTGCTCGGGTCGTTCCTGCTCGTCAATCTGCTGATCGGGGTCGTCATCAACTCCCTTGAGGAGGCCCGCGAACTGGAGGACGAGCGGACCCGTGAGAGCCCTGCCCTCCCGGTGGCACCGGCCATGGACGAGTCGCGGGCCGTGCTGCTCGCCCGGCTGGCCGCCGCGCGCCGTGCGCTGGATGATGTCGAGGCCCAACTCGCCGTGGTGAACGGCGAGAGCGACGGGCACCACCGCACGGCGCCGCGTGCCGGTCAGGGTTTGCGCGCCACCCCGACGTAGCAGGCGGCTTCCTTGCTGGTGACGTTCCCGCTCAGCTCGTTGGGGTCGGGGCGCCACTCGTGCGAGGGCGTGATCCCCGGGTCGAGGAGCTGCCAGCCGGCGAAGAAACGGGCGATCTCCTCGCGGGTGCGCGCCTGTCCCGGCGTGCCCGCGGCGCGGTAGGCGGTGGTGAGCCGCGCGATGCCCTCGGGGTCGAACTCGGTGGTGACATGCGCGATGGCGAGCGTGGAGCCGGACGGCAGCGCGGACTTGAGCCGTTCGACGATGTCATGGGCGTCGTGCTCGTCGGTGACGAAGTGCAGCAGCGCGTTGAGGCTGAGCGCTATGGGGCGGGTGAAGTCGAGCGTCGCGCGTATCTCCTCGGCGGCCAACAGGGCTTCGGGGGCGGTGACATCGGCCTCCGCGTATGCCGTGCGTCCCTCGGGGTGGCTGTGCAGCAGCGCGCGGGCGTGGGCCAGCACGATCGGATCGTTGTCCGTATAGACGACGCGTGCCTCGGGCACCTCCCGCTGGGCGACCTCGTGGAGATTCGGGGAGGTGGGGATTCCGGTGCCGATGTCGAGGAATTGCCGCATACCCCGCCGCGCGAGGAAGCGGACGGAGCGGTGCATGAAGCGCCGGTTGATCCGGGCCGTGGAGAGAATGGCAGGAAAGGCGGAAATGGCCCTCGCGGCGGCCTCGCGGTCCGCGGGGAAGTTGGTCGTCCCGCCCAGGTAGTAGTCGTACATCCGGGCTGAATGCGCCCGGTCCAGTTCAAGATCCACCGCACCGTTGTCGCTCATCGCGCGACCCCCGTCCTCATCGCCGGACAACACCGGATAACAGTCGGTGGCTTCCCGCCACCGCATGCGGACAACCGTACGAGACGCCCCAACTCTCCTCGTGGGCAGGCCATATGAGAGAGCGTCAGCGCATGCGGCGGCGAAACAATCCGGAAACTCCACCCGCCCAACCGCGCGGTAATCATATGATGGCTGTCCGTGACAAACCCCGGGTGTGTCCCGCACATTGAGGGCGCTCATCCGGTTGGCTGACAGGTCGAGAGAGGCGCACCTCTCGCACCGACGCCCTCCGCCGTGGAGCGGCGCGGTGTCCAGAGAACGGGGCATGCGTGCACGTCGATCCGGAACGTTCGGTGGTCCGCGTCTCCCACGGCGCCCAGGGCGTGGACGACGACGGCGATCCGGCCTCCCCGGACGGGACGGTCCATCGACTGGCGCTGACCTTTGACGCGTTCGACGCGCGCCACCACACGCTGTGGCTGCGCTACGCCCATACACAGGTGGGCAGTCGGGCCGCCGCCGAGACGGTGGTCGACGCCACCTGCGCCAGGCTGCTGGAGCACTGGCCGCATGTGCTGACACAGGAGTCGGTGGCCCGGTACGCGTGGGCGCTCCTCAAGGAGGAGGTGGCATGGTGGCTGGACGACCACGACAGGGAACCGGCGCTGGTCGACACCGCCGCCTTCCACGCCGCGGTCCGCAAGCTGCTCCACCACGATCAGCGCGATCAATTCGACGTGCTGCAAGGGGAGATGCGGCTGTACCGGGCCATCGCCCGGCTTCCCGAGCGGCAGTACGACGTGATCGTACTGCGCCATGTCCTCCAGGTCCCGGACGAGGAGATCGGCGAGTACATGGGTATCGAGGTCGCCACCGTGCGGTCCCATGTACGGCATGCCCGCAGGCGACTGGCCAAGGACCTCGACGTACGAGAGACCGAGGGGGAGGAGTAGACCGTGCGCCACACCGACGAACCCGATCCAGGACCGATCGACGCGCTGCTGGACGACGCGGAAGTCCTCACCGCCACCTATGACGACTACGACACCGCCGCGGCGTGGAACCGGGCCGGGGCGCGGCGGACAATCCGGGGTGCGGCGCCGGGTCCGGATCCGGGCGCGGCGCCGCACCGTTATCCCTCGGCCCACGAACAGGCCGCGCATGATCTCAGCCTCGCCGTGGCCCTCGTCCTGAACGCGCCCGAGGCGGCGGCCAGTCTGTCCCGGCTGGTGGACCATGACCGTATCGACCCCGAGGGCGCCGTCGTCTTCGCCGCGCTCCTGCATCTGACCGGGCACCGTGACGCGGCCCAGTTCTGGTGGCAGTTCGCCGCGGGCGGTGGCAATCGCACCGCTGCCTTCTGTCTCTTCCTCGCCCATCAGCAGCGGGCCGAGTTCAAGGACGCGGCGTACTGGCGCCGCCAGTCCCGCCGTCTGCCGGGGCCGGGAAGGTCCGCGGCGCCGCCCGCGCTCTCCTCGCTGCTGCCCGAGACGGTCAGGCACGATCTGCTCGGCCAGTGCCATCGCGGACGTCACCCCACGCTGCCGGCTGCGCTGGAGGCCGTGATCAACCGGCTCCGTGTCGACAGCGCCGACGAGGACTTCGGTGAGGTCCCCCAGCCCGACCCCTCTCTGACCACCGACCTCACCCGGGGCACCGGCGGCCGTCCCGTCGGATAGCGCGCGGGAGCGGCGAGGGGGCCGGTCACCTCGTATGCCGGTCCCGGATGGCACAGAAGTCCGACAGGGGCATTTGATGTATCCAAGCGTGCGCCCCTCTGGCGCGCGGTGGCCCTTCACGGTGAGAGTGTGCCGCCCGTGGAGTCCGGTAAAGGGAGCAGCGCCATGTCTCTTGATCGCATGCCCTCCGACGACGCACCGATACGGACCCTGCTCCGGACGGCGGCGACCGCCCGGCCAGTGGACGAGGTCGCCGCGCTCGTCGGCGGTTCGGTCCTGATGCGCCGCCGGAGGACCGCCGGTACGGCCAACGACAGCTGATTCCCCCTGCTTGGCGGACGGGGTCACTGGGCGCGAAGGACGGGGCTGGTATGACGGAACGCGTTCCTGGAAGCCGGCGCCTCGGCTATCCCGTGGCCGCCGGGGTGTTCGCCGTCGGTATGGCCGGTACGACACTGCCCACCCCGCTGTACGGGCTCTATCGCGCACAACTCGGCTTCTCCGAACTGATCGTGACGGTCGTCTTCGCCGTCTACGCCCTCGGGGTGATCGCCGTACTGCTGCTGGCGGGCGACCTCTCGGACCAGGTGGGCCGGCGGCCGGTGCTGCTGGCCGCGCTGGGGCTGTCCGCCGCGAGCGCCCTCTGCTTCCTGTTCGAGGGCGGTCTTCCGCTGCTGTTCGCGGGCCGGCTGCTGTCGGGCTTCGCCGCCGGGCTGCTCAGTGGCGCGGCCACCGTCACCGTGCTGGAGCTGGCCCCGCCCGGCCATGAGGCACGGGCGGGGCTCGCCGCCACCGCGGCGAACATGGGCGGCCTGGGCTGTGGCCCGTTGCTGGCCGGGCTGCTCGCGCAGTACGCGCCATGGCCGCTGCGGCTGCCGTTTCTCGTCCATCTCGCGCTGGTGGCCGTCGCCTCCGTACTGACCTGGCTCCTGCCGGAGACCGTCGCGCATCCGAAGCGGCGGCCCCGGCTGAAACCGCAGGGGCTGGTGGTGCCGCCCGAGGTGCGTGGGGTGTTCGCGCCGTCCGCGCTCGCCGCGTTCGCGGGCTTCGCCCTGCTGGGTCTGTTCACCGCGGTGACGCCGTCCTTTGTGGCCCAGACCCTGAACGTGCACAATCTGGCCGTCTCGGGAGCGGTCGTCTTCTCCGTCTTTCTCGCCTCCACGATCGGCCAGTCGCTGATGGGACGTCTGGGGGTGAGCCGGGCGCTGCCGATCGGCTGTCTGGTGCTGGTGGCCGGTCTGGTGCTGGTCGGCACATCGCTGGCGGTGGAGTCGCTGGCACTGCTCGTCGTGGGCGCGGTCCTGGGCGGTCTGGGCCAGGGGCTGGCCTTCCGCGCGGCGATGACCGCCGTCAGCGGCGCGGCGCCGCCCGAGCACCGGGGCGGCACGGTCTCCGCGCTGTTCGTCGTGGCCTATACGGGGATCTCGCTGCCCGTCGTCGGTGTCGGCGCGCTGACGCTCGGGCTGGGGCTGAAGGACGCCGGGCTGACATTCACGGCCTGTGTGGTGGTGCTGGTGGCGTGCGCGGCGGTGTATCTGCTGCGCCGTCCCCTGGTGGTGAGCTGACGGGGACCGGTGGAGCGGTTGTCCCAGGGGCGGTGGAAGCGGCTGTCTCACGCGCGGTGGAAGCGGCTGTCTCACGGGCGTCCCGCCGGCGGCACCTCCTCGCCCCTCGGCACGGGACCGGGCGGTGTCCCGTCCCCGAACGGCCGTCCGCCCAGCTCCTCCCGGTGATGCGCGGTCAGCCAGCCGGACAGATCGGGGCCGAGGGGCACGATGCCGGTCGGGTTGATACCGGAGTGCACCTGGTAGTAGTGCCGTTTGATGTGGTCGAAGTCCACCGTGTCACCGAACCCGGGGGTCTGGTACAGATCCCTGGCGTAGGCCCACAGCACCGGGTCCTCGGTGAGTTTGGACCGATTGCATTTGAAGTGTCCGTGGTAGACGGCGTCGAAGCGCACCAGCGTGGTGAACAGCCGGATGTCGGCCTCGGTGAGAGCGTCCCCCACCAGATAGCGGCGGTCCGCCAGCCGCCGCGACACCTCGTCGAGACGGCGGAACAGCGCGCGATAGGCGTCCTCGTAGGCGCTCTGCCCGTCCGCGAACCCGGCGCGGTACACACCGTTGTTGATATCGCGGTAGATCCCCTCCATGACCTCGTCGATCTCGTCGCGCAGCGGCTCGGGGTAGAGATCGGGCGCGCCGGGCCGGTGCAGCGCCGTCCATTCGGTGGCGAAGTCCAGCGTGATCCGCTGGAAGTCGTTGGTCACCAGTTTCCCGCTCGGTACGTCGACGATCGCGGGCACGCTGACCCCGCCGGGGTAGCCCGTCTGCCGCGCGTCGTACGCCTCGCTCAGGAACCGGATGCCGAGGACGGGGTCACGGCCGTCCGGGTCCAGGGTGAAGCGCCAGCTGCGGTCGTCCTGGATCGGGTCGGCGATCGTCAGAGAGAGCGCGTCCTCCAGACCGAGGAGCCGCCGGGAGACCAGGGCCCGGCTCGCCCAGGGGCAGGCCCGGCTGACCACGAGCCGGTAGCGGCCGGCCTCGACGGGCCAGCCGTCCCTGCCGTCGGCGGTGATCCGGTCGGCGAAATGGCTCCTCGAACGTTTGAAGGGCTTCTTTCCGTACTCCGCGTTGCTCTCCGTGCGCGTGCCGCTCATCGCTGGTCTCCTTCCGGCGGTGCGGATGTCCGGTGGGTGAAGTGCCTCTTCTGTCCCGTACCCCGCTTTCCTTCCCGGTGCGCGGTGAGCACATCGGCGACGGCGACGAGCAGGGCCGCGATCACGAACGCCACCGAGACGATCAGCCCGTGGTCGAACGCGGTGGCCCAGCCTTCCGGCCCCACCTGGGCGAAGAAGACCGAGCCCACGGCGGCGATACCGATCGCGGATCCCACCCGCTGGCCGGTCTGGAGCGTGCCGCCCGCGCTGCCCGCCATGGGCACCGGTACCTCCGCGAGGGTCAGGGTCTGGTTCGGTGTGATGACGAGGCCGCTGCCGAGGCCCGCCACCAGCAGCGGCGCCGCCATCGCCCAGCCCGCGCCGCGCCCCGGGACCAGATGGACGGCGAGCGTGGTGGCCGCGAGCCCGACCGTGACCATGATCAGTCCGACCACGACCAGAGGTCTCCCGAACCGGTTGACCAGCCGTCCGCCGATGCCCGCCGCCGCGGCGGAGCCCACCGCGAAGGGAGTGATGGCCAGTCCGGCTTCCAGGGCGGTGTAGTGCAGTCCGCTCTGGAGATAGAGAGTGGTGATGAAGAAGATCGTGGTGAACCCGGCGAAGTACAGCAGAATCAGCAGACACCCGAGCCAGTAGGAGCGGACGCGGAAGAGCCGCAGGTCCAGTACCGGCTGGGTACCGCCGGGCCGGCACCGGGACTCCCATTTCACAAACCCGGCCAGCAGCGCGGCGGCGACGATCAGCAGCAGCCATTTCTCCCCGCCGTGCCACTGCTGCGACTGGACGAAGGGCAGCAGCAGCGCCAGGACGCCCGTGCCGAGCAGCAGTACCCCGACGGGGTCGAGATCGCGTATGCGCGCCGGGCCCGCACAGGGGGTGTCCGGCAGCAGTCGCCGGGCCAGCAGCAGACAGACGACGCCCAGCGGCAGATTGACGTAGAAGACCCAGCGCCAGCCCTCCCGCGCGCCCGCCAGCTGGATGATAAGACCGCCGAGCAGCGGGCCCACGGCCGTCGAGAGGCCGACCACCACACCGAACATGCCGAAGGCCCGGCCCCGCTCACGGCCGGCGAACATCTGCTGGATCAGCGCGGAGATCTGTGGGGTGACCATGCCTCCCGCGAAGCCCTGGACCAGCCGGGCGATCACCAGCCAGAGGCTGGACTGGGCCGCTCCGCAGGCGGCGGAGGCCAGGGTGAAGAGAGCGAGCCCGATCATGAAGACCGGCCGCCGCCCGTGGGCGTCGCCCAGCCGCCCGGCGGGGATCAGGAAGAGACCGAAGGCGAGCGCGTAGCCGGACAGCACCCATTGGAGGTCGGAGACCGGGGTACGCAGCCCCTCGCGGATGGACGGCAGGGCCACATTGACGATGGAGACGTCCAGGAGCGTCATGAAGCCCGCCACCAGACATACGGCCAGCGCCTTCCAGCGGCGCGGGTCCGGCGCCACGGCGGCGTCCCCTCCGCTCCCCAGCCCTGTATCTCCGGCCATGAATCGCACCCTAGTTCGCGCGCCCCGATCCCTCATCCGGAGCGCGCCGACCGGTGGATCCGGGGGAGCGGAAGGGGTACGGGCCCGCACGCTCGGAGCGCGCGGGCCCGTACCCCCGGAGATCAGCCGTTGTACCGGGCCATCGAGGTCACTTGACGTTGATGGCGGTCCAGGCGGCGCCGACCGCCTTGTACTCGGCGCTGGTCGTGCCGTACAGGGCGCCCGCCGCGCTCAGCGTCGCGGTGCGCGCCTTCGCGTAGTTGGTGGAGGACGTCATATACGTGGTGAGCGCCTTGTACCAGATCTGCGTGGCCTTGTCGCGGCCGATGCCGGTGACCGTGGAGCCGTCGTACGTGGGGCTGTTGTAGCTCACACCGTTGATCGTCTTCGCGCCGCTGCCCTCGGACAGCAGGTAGTAGAAGTGGTTGGCCGGACCCGAGGAGTAGTGGACGTCGATGTTGCCCAGGGTGGACGACCAGTAGTCCTTCGAGGCGCCGTCCTTGCTCGGCTTGTCCTGGTAGCGCAGCGGTGTGCCGTCACCGTTGATGTTGATCTTCTCGCCGATGAGGTAGTCGCCCGGGTCGCTCGCGGTGTTGGAGTAGAACTCGACCGCGGTGGCGAAGATGTCGGAGGTCGCCTCGTTGAGTCCGCCGGACTCACCGCTGTAGGTGAGGTTGGCGGTGGCGGCGGTGACACCGTGGCTCATCTCGTGCGCGGCCACGTCGAGCGAGGTGAGCGGGTTGGCGTTGCCTGAGCCGTCGCCGTAGGTCATGCAGAAGCAGCTGTCGCTCCAGAACGCGTTCACATAGTTGTTGCCGTAGTGGACGCGGGAGTAGGAGGCGACACCGTTGTTCTTGATGCCGTTGCGGCCCAGCACGTTCTTGAAGAAGTCCCAGGTCTCGGCCGCGCCGTAGTGCGCGTCGACGGCGGCGCTCTGCCTGCCGCCGCCCCAGACGTCGTCGGCGTCGGTGAAGAGCGTGCCGGTGCCCGAGCTGCCCTGGTTCAGGTCGTACGTCTTGTGGCCGCCGCGACCGCCGTCGGTGAGGTTGTACGTGGTGCCGTTCTTGGTGGTGCCGAGCGTCACCGAGCCGTTGTACTTGCCCGTGCCGGTGCCGGCCTCGATGGCCTCGTCGGTGAAGAGCCGCTCGCCGGTGGCCGCGTCGGTGACGACATGCAGCTCGCTCGGGGTGCCGTCGGGCTGGACGCCCTTGACGACGGTCTCCCAGGCCAGCACGGGCTTGCCGGTCGCGGCCCAGATCACCTTGCGGGGCGCGGTGTCCGCCGCCGCCTTGGCGGTCTTCTCCGCCGAAGCGGCCTTCAGGGCGCTCGACTTGGCGGTGGCCGCGGGAAGCTCGGCGTCGGTGGAGGGCACGGCTATGCGGGCCGTGGTCGCCTTGGTCACGCTGCGCCCGCCGGCCGGGGCCTCGTGCACGACGAGGTCGCCGCCGAGGACGGGCAGGCCCGCGTAGGTCCGCTCGTAACGAGTGTGGACGGTGCCGTCGGCGTCCTTGATGACGTCCCTGACGACCAGCTTCTCCTGGGCGCCGAGGCCAAGAGCACCGGCCTCGCTCGCGGCGTCCGCCTGAGCGGACTTGATGGCGTCGACGCGCTGGGCCGGGCTCAGCTCCAGAGCCGTGGCGCCGCTCTCCCGGGTGGGGTCGGGCTGGGCGGCGGCCGGTCCCGACTGGACGCCGACGACCACCATGGCGGCGGAGGCGACCAGGGCCGCGACACGGACGACGTTCTTGCGGGGGGTGTGGGAGCGGAGGGTGGAAGCTACGAGTCTCACTCAGTCTCCAAGAGTGCCGGGCCGCGGGAACGGCCCTGTGTGGGGAAGCGACGGCCTTGGGTGGACCGCCGCCCGATGGTGCTGAGCTGTGCGAATGCCAAACAGGCTCACCGCGTGATCGACGCGCCCTGAGCCGTCCAGAGAGTGGCATCGATCGGACTCGTAGGAACAGATCAGATACCAGGATTTGACCTGGTGTTGTCAATTCAGTGCGGCATACAGACATCAATCGGTCGCATTGATAAGGCCCTTGACAGTGGGAGGGCCCCGCGCGGCTGACGCCCGGGGCCCTCCGTGAGCAATCGCTCATACGCCTCGAAAGGACGCCGCTACTCGAAGAGATCGGCGTACGAGCCGAGCGCCAGCGCGATGTCGGCCTGCGCCCAGAAGCGGTGATACGTGAAGCTCGGCGCGGCCCCGCCGTTCAGATACGCCTCGACCTTGGACCAGGCGGGATCGCTCTCGTAGAAGGACCGGATCGACGCGAAGGTGGAACTTCCGTTGATCGCGTCGCCGTTGGGCATGGTGCCGGTCCAGCCGCTCGGTACGTGGACCGGGTCGTCGAAGCGGCTGTAGTCGGCGCGGGTCTCCGGGACCGCTATCCCCAGCGCGTCGCGGTGGTGGTCCCACATCCCGTCGAGGAGCGCCTTCGCGGTGGTTCTGGCCGCCGCGTTGCCCGACTTCGCCGCGTAGTAGGAGAGGGTCTTGGCGTACGCGGCGGCCACCCCGACGTCATTGGTGTAGTCGGCGACGGTCACATGCAGACCGGTGTTGGCGCCGGGCGTGGTCGCGTTCCAGGTGTCGGGCTTGCCGGACCACTGGAGGGTCGACGGGATCCGGTAGGTACCGTCCGGGTTGACGGTGGTCTTGGACAGGGCCCAGGCCACCCACTTGTCCAGCACGGCCTTCGCGGCGCTGTCGCCGGTCTGGTGGTAGTACTCCGCGACGCGCTCCATCGACCAGGCCTGGAAGCCGAACCACTGGTTGGACGGCGGGTCGTGGTAGACGGGCGCCTCGTCGTAGTACATGCCGTAGAAGGTCGGGGTGCCGGCCGGGGGCGCCGCGTAGCGGCCCTGCCAGCTGTTGGTGGCGCCGCCCGCGATGCCGCCCTCCGCGGACTGGAGCCAGCGGTAGAACTCCAACTGCCGCTTGAGGCTGGTGTTCCAGTCCTGCTGACCGGTGGCGGACTTCGGCTTGAGATCGGCGTAGGAACTCAGCGCCCAGGCGGCCATCGGGTTCTGGTAGCCGCTGTGGCTGAAACTGGACCCGATACGCCAGGCCCAGCCGGCCGAGGCGTCGGTGGCGCCTCCCCAGGCGTAGTACCAGGAGAGCAGATAGTGCGAGCTGTTCTTGCCGCTGCCCGGCGGACAGGCCGTCTCACCGACACAGTCACCGATCTTCTTGAAGTACTTGTCGTACATCGCGTAACGGAGGTAGTCCCCCATCTTGGCCGCCTTGGCGACATTGGCCGCGACCTCGCCGCCCTTGCCCTGCTCCTTGGCCCATTCCGAGGCCCAGTAGGCGGCCTGGACGGCACGGGCGTCGGCGTCCGGGGCGTTGGTGAACTTCCACTGCTTCGCGTAGGCCGCGTCCCCGGTGAACAGGTCCAGATAGCCGTTCTTGCCGCCGTACTTGAAGGCGTCGCAGGTCGGCTGGGTCACCGTCTCCCAGACGGACTCCTGCGGTCCGCGCTGGAAGGTGTTGATGTACGAGGGCCCCTGGTCGGCCGGTCCCGCCTCGCACTTCCCGGGCGAGTTGCCGAAGCCGTAGACGTTGTCGACGTCCTGGATCCAGTGCATGCCATAGATGTCATCGGTGCCGTAGGCGCTCCTCAGTTCGCCCGCGAGGGGGTCGTTGCCCACCGGGACATTACTGTTGAGCTGTGAGGGGTACTGCGAGGGCAGGTCCCACTCGGGAGCGTAGGTGGCCGGTTTCGACGCGTTGTAGAAGCTGTTCGTGGGCTGGTCGGCGTGGGTGGGGATCATGTACTTCTCCATGGTGGCCCACGCCCCGTTGAACTTGCTCCAGTCGCCGGTGACCTTGCCGTACATGGCCTGGAGCCAGATCAGATAGCTGTACGCCTCGGAGGTCGTCTCATGGCCCTGGTCGGGCGCCTCGACGATCAGGGTCTCCACCGAGTGGTACGGGATGCCCTCGGGCGAGAAGTAGCCGGCGGCCGGGTCGGTGATCTTGCCGTACAGATCGAGGAACCGGGCGTCATAGGTACCGGCCGCCGCCAGTTGGGTGACGGTCACCTCCGCCTTGGTCCGGCCGGGCGCGGTCGCGGTGAAGGTGGCGGCGCCGGTGCCGGTGGCCGCGGCGGAGACGGTCACCTGCTGGGCGGTGCTCCAGTTGGCGGCGGTGAAGGTGAGAGTGGAGCCGGAGGTGACGGTGAGGCCGGTGTTGCCCGCGGTGCGGGCCACGGTGACCGTCACATCGGCGGCCGGCCGGGTGGAGAGCTTCACCCCGAAGGTGCCGGTCCCGCCCTGCCGCACGCCCAGTTGGGATGGGCTCGCGACCAGCGACGGGCCCGCGGTGACCCGTACCCCGACCGGGGTGGACTCCGCCGCGGCGCCCTGGCCGTCGTACGCCTTCGCGTAGAGCGAGAGATCTCCCGCGGGGGCGTTCGCGTAGTCGAAGGTGTACGGGGACGTGGTGTCCGTGCCGAGCAGCTGGGTGTCGCTGTAGAACTCGACCTTGGAGATCCCCGCGCCGTCGGCGGCGACAGCGGTGGCGGCCATCGGGATGGTGCCGCCCGCGGTGAACACCGCGCCGGGCGCCGGGCTGGTGAGTACGGTGAGGGGCGGCTGATGCGCGCCCGTGCAGCTCACACCGTTGACGGCGAAGACCGTGGGCGCGGCGTTGGCGCCGCTGTAGTCGAAGTTGGCACCGGCCGTCGCCGCCGCTCCTGGCGCGATCCTGGCGTTGTGCGCGGCGTTCTTGACGGTGACGGTCCTGCCGGACTGGGTCCAGCCGCCGTTCCAGCCGTTGGTGAGCTTCTGGTTGCCGGTGTAGTCGTAGGTCAGCGTCCAGCCGTCGATGGGGTCCGTACCACGATTGGTGATCGTCAGGTCGGCCGTGAAGCCGGTGCCCCAGTCATTGGTCTTGTAGTCGACGCCGCACTGGACGGCGGCGGCGTGCGCGGGGGTGCTGTTGACCGCGGTCAGACCGAGCGGCAGGGAGAGGGCGGCGGCCAGCGCGGTGAGCAGGCGCCGGACTCCACGTGATCGGCCGGATCTTCCGGGTGGCGGTGGTGCCCCTGGTGGTGAGCCTCGTAAGCCGGTCATGGGGTGGTCCTCCTCGCGGTCCGGTGCGGGTGGTGTGGGGGGTGCGAACCAGTGGGAGCGCTCCCAAGCCTTGAGCGGGACCGTGCACCTGTCAAGAGTTTGAACACGACGCACGTCCGGGCGAGTTGCCGGATAAAAGAATTCAACTGGACTGTTGACTCACGCGACTTCGGCGCTACCGTCGGAAGCCAACCAGTGGGAGCGCTTCCATCAGTCATACGCCGTGTCAGGCGGCGTATCGGCCATCGAGGAGTCGCTCCATGCGAGCACCACCGCGCCTCACCGCACTGCTGGCCGCCGCGGCCCTGGCCGTGGCGGGCACCGCTCTCGCACCGCAGCCGACCGCGTCGGGAACCGCGGCCGGCTGCACCGTCGCATACAGCACCACCAGCGCATGGGACAGTGGCTTCCAGGGCGCTGTCACGCTCACCAACAACGGCTCACCGGTAGAGAACTGGACACTCACCTTCGACTTCCCCGGAAGCCAGAAGGTGACCCAGGGCTGGAACGGGAAGTGGTCGCAGTCCGGGAAGACCGTGACCGCCGTCAACGAGAGCTGGAACGGGAAGATCGCCACCGGCGGCTCGATCAGTGCCGGTTTCATCGCCTCCTGGTCCGGGGCCAACCCGGCGCCCACCGCGTTCAGGCTCAACGGCGTGGCGTGCGACGGCGGTCCGGGACCGGGTGACCCGACCGACCCGCCGACTGATCCACCGACGGATCCACCGACCGATCCGCCGGGACCGGGCGGCGCCCCACCGGAGCTGCGCGTCTCGGGCAACAAACTGGTCGACGAGAACGGCGCGACCCGCCGCCTGCTCGGGGTGAACCGCTCCGGTGGCGAGTTCGCGTGCATCCAGGGCTATGGCATCTTCGACGGTCCGGTGGACGACGCGTCGGTACGGGCCATAGCGGACTGGAAGGTCAACACCGTACGGATACCGCTCAACGAGGAGTGCTGGCTCGGCCTCTCGCATGTGAAGCCGGAGTACGCCGGCGCGAACTACATCGCCGCGGTCAAGCAGTTCGTGACCGGGCTGGAGGCGTACGGCATCACGCCGGTCGTCGAACTGCACTGGACCCACGGCAGATACACGGGCAACGACAACCACTGCCCGGACACCGAGTACGCGACCTGTCAGAAGCCGATGCCGAACGCCCGGTACACACCGGCCTTCTGGACCTCGGTCGCGCAGACCTTCAAGGACGACCCGGCGGTGGTCTTCGACCTCTTCAACGAGCCGTTCCCGGACCGGGCCACCGGCGATCTCGACGCCGCCTGGACCTGCTGGCGCGATGGCGGCAGCTGTCCGGGGATCGATTTCGAGGTGGCCGGAATGCAGTCGCTGGTGAACGCGGTACGGGCCACCGGCGCCCGGAACCTGGTGCTGGTGCCGGGCATCGCCTACTCCAACGACATGCGGCAGTGGCTGACGTACCGGCCCACCGACCCCACGGGCAATCTGGCCGCCGCCTGGCACACGTACAACTTCAACGTCTGCGCGAGCGAGAGCTGCTGGAACGAACAGCTCGCGCCGGTCGCCGCCCGCGTGCCTTTGGTGGCGGGCGAGATCGGCGAGAACACCTGCTCACACGGCTATATCGACCGGGTGATGGCCTGGCTCGACGGCCATGGCGCCTCGTATCTCGGGTGGACCTGGAACACCTGGGACTGCTCCTCGGGGCCCGCTCTGATCAGCGACTACAACGGCACGCCCACCAATTTCGGCGTAGGACTCCGTGACCATCTGAAGGGACTCTCATGAGCCGCACCACCACCCCTCCGCGACGTGCGCGAGGCGCGGCGCTCGCCGCGTTCGCGCTGGTCGCCGCCGCGGCCGGGACCGCGACCGCGCTGGACGCGCCCCTCGGCGCCGCCGCGGCCGGCTGCACCGTCGACTACCGGATCCAGACCTCCTGGAACGGCGGCTTCACGGCCGACGTCAGCGTCACCAACACAGGAGACGCGATCATCTCCTGGAAGCTGGAGTGGAGCTACGCCGGCAACCAGAAGGTGACGCAGGGCTGGAACTCCACGATCACCCAGAGCGGTACGGCCGTCTCCGCCGCCAATGTGTCGTACAACGGCTCGCTGGCGACCGGCGCCTCGGCGACCTTCGGCTTCAATGCCTCGGTCACCGGATCCAACGCCGTTCCGGCCGCCTTCAAGCTGAACGGGGTCACCTGTAACGCCCCGGGTGGCGGCGATCCCACGGATCCCCCGACCGACCCGCCGACGGACCCGCCCGCCGGCTCCAAGGTGGACAACCCGTACGTGGGCGCCGGGGTGTACGTGAACCCGGAGTGGTCCGCGAAGGCCGCCGCCGAACCCGGCGGCAGCAAGATCTCCCATCAGCCGACCGGTGTGTGGCTGGACCGGATCGCGGCCATCGAGGGTGTCGGCACGGGCATGGGGCTGCGCGACCATCTCGACGAGGCGTTACGGCAGGCCGCGGGCAAGCCGCTCGTCGTCCAGCTCGTGATCTACAACCTGCCGGGCCGTGACTGCGCCGCGCTCGCCTCCAACGGGGAGCTGGGCCCGACGGAGATCGGCCGGTACCGCAGCGAGTACATCGATCCGATCGCCGCGATACTCGCCGACAGCAAGTACGCCGGGCTGCGGATCGTGACGACCGTCGAGATCGACTCGCTGCCCAATCTGGTCACCAATGTCACACCCCGGCCGACCGTCACCCCGCAGTGCGATGTGATGAAGGCGAACGGCAACTACGTCAAGGGCGTCGGTTACGCGCTCAACCACCTCGGCGCCGTCCCCAACGTCTACAACTATGTCGACGCGGGGCACCATGGCTGGATCGGCTGGGACGACAACTTCAACGCCTCGGCGCAGATCTTCAAGCAGGCCGCGACCGCCGAGGGCAGCACGGTCGACAAGGTGCACGGCTTCATCGCCAACACCGCCAATTACGGCGCGCTCAAGGAGAACAACTTCACCATCAACGACAACGTGGCCGGCAAATCGGTCCGCGAGTCGACGTGGGTGGACTGGAACCGCTACGTCGACGAGCAGTCGTTCGCCCAGGCCTTCCGGCAGGAGCTGGTGAACGTCGGCTTCCCGTCGGGCATCGGCATGCTGATCGACACCTCCCGCAACGGCTGGGGCGGCTCGGCCCGGCCCACCGGCCCGGGACCGCAGACAAGTGTGGACACCTATGTGGACGGCGGGCGCTACGACCGCCGGATCCACCTGGGGAACTGGTGCAACCAGTCCGGAGCCGGACTGGGCGAGCGGCCGAAGGTGTCGCCCGCCGCCGGGATCGACGCGTACGTGTGGATGAAGCCCCCGGGCGAGTCGGACGGCGCGAGCAAGGAGATCCCGAACGACCAGGGCAAGGGCTTCGACCGGATGTGCGACCCGACGTACACCGGCAATCCCCGGAACAACAACCACATGTCCGGTGCGCTGCCGAACGCGCCGCTGTCCGGTGACTGGTTCTCCGCGCAGTTCCAGGAGCTGCTGAAGAACGCGAACCCGGCGCTGTAGCGGTCGCGGAACAGGCCGCGAGACGGGCGTAGGACCGGCCGGGGGGCGCCTCGGGGGGCCGGTCCTACGCCTTCCATATAGTGCGCTTATTCCGTTTCGCCAGGAAAGGGGGAAAATGAAAGAAGAAAGAACTAATGGAGGCGAGCGATGACACAGACCCGCTACACCCAGGACCGCGGTCTGACCACCCGCATGGTGACCACCATGTTCCTGATCGGGCTGCTGTACGTGGTTCTGGTCGGTGTGCTGCTGGCCGTGCTGGGCAAGTTCTGGCCGATCATCCTGATCCTCGTCGGAGGGCTGTTCATCGCGCAGTTCTGGTTCAGCGACAAGATCGCGGCCTTCGGCATGGGCGCGCACGAGGTCACCCCCGAGCAGGCGCCCGAGCTGCACGGCGCCGTCGACCGGATCTGCGCGCTGGCCGATATGCCCAAACCCAAGGTGGCGATCGCGCGGAGTGACATACCGAACGCCTTCGCCACCGGCCGGAGCGAACGCAGCGCGCTGGTCTGCGCCACCACCGGCCTGCTCCGCAGACTGGAGCCGGAGGAGCTGGAAGGCGTCCTCGCACACGAGATGTCACATGTCGCGCACCGCGATGTCGCGGTGATGACCATCGCCTCGTTCCTGGGCGTGCTCGCGGGCCTGATCACCCGGATCGCGCTCTACAGCGGGCTGTCGAGGAGCGCCAGGAACGCCGGCCCCGCCGGGCTCGCGATTCTGCTGATTCCGCTGGTCAGCGCGGTGGTGTACGCGATCGGCTTCCTGCTGACCCGGCTGCTCTCCCGCTACCGTGAGCTCTCCGCCGACCGTACGGCCGCGCTGCTCACCGGCCGGCCCTCGGCGCTCGCCTCGGCGCTGACCAAGGTGAGCGGTCAGATGGCGCGGATCCCGACGGAGGACCTGCGGAAGGCGGAGCCGTACAACGCCTTCTACTTCGTGCCCGCGTTCGCCTCGAAGGAGAGCCTGGGACGGCTGCTCGCCTCGCACCCGACGCTGGAACAGCGGCTGGACCAGCTCGCCCGTATCTCCGCCGAACTCGCCCGTCCGTGAGCCCCCTGCCATCCCCTGTCGTCACCTGCCGTCACCGCCGTCACTCTGAGGAGCTGGTCCCGTGGGCCTTCTCGACGCCATCCTCGGCCGGAGCAAACCGGTCAGCCCCGATCTCGACCAGCTCTTCGCCCTCCCGTCAGCCGCCCTCACCCTCCAGGCCGGGGCCGGATACACCCCCACCGGCCTCGGCTCGGTCTGTTTCGCGGGCGTCGAGGGCGGCGGCTTCGCCCGGATCCGGCAGGACGTGCGGGAGCTGCTGGACGCGGACACCGGCCAGGACAGCCGCCCGGTGGAGTTCAGCCAGGACTCCTACGGCTACACCTGGCTGCTCGCGCGCCGGGCGCCCGACGACACGGCCACCCTGGTCAACGATCTGCACGCGGTCAACACCCTGCTCCAGGACGGCGGCTTCGGCCCGCAGCTGCTCTGCTCACTGCTCAGTTTCCGGGACACCGAACAGCGGCCCCTGGCGCTCGTGTATCTCTACAAACGCGGCAGCTTCTACCCCTTCGCGCCCCTGCCGGGCAGCGCCGAGAAGCGTGACAATCAGCGGGAACTCCAGGTCAGAGCGGTGCTCGGGAACGATCTGCGCATCGAGCCCGATCTCGCGCGCTGGTTCCCCGTCTGGGGTGCGCCGGGGCTCTGACAGCCGCGTCGTCACCCGGCGTACGGCAGCGGGGCGAGTCCTGCGATGCCCGGATCGACGGTGAACACGGCGCCCGCCGCCGGGTCGTCGCCGTCCACGAGGTCCTGGCGCGAGGTGGTGATGAAGAGCCGGCGGTAGCCGTCACCGCCGAACGAACAGGCGCTGACCTGGCGGGCGTTGACCTCGACCACCTCGTCCAGGGTGCCGTCGGCGGCGTAGCGGCGGACGGCGGAGCCGCCCCACAGGGCCACCCACACTCCCCCTTCGGCGTCCAGGGTGAGGCCGTCCGGGGAGCCGTCGTCCGGGTCGATGGTGACCCAGGGTTCGGGGGTGGAGAAGTGTCCGGTCGACGGGTCGGCCGTGATCCGGGCGACGGTCTGCGTAGGAGTGTCGACGTAGTAGGCGAAGCCACCGTCCGGGGCCCACGCGAGGCCGTTGGAGATGGTGACCCCGGTATGCACGACCGAGGTGGCGCCGTCAGGGGTGAGGCGGTGGACGGAACCCGCACCGGGGCGGGTGTCGTACGCCATGGAACCGCAGTAGAAGTTGCCGGCCGGATCGCAGGCCCCGTCGTTCATCCGCACCGTGGGGTCGGTCCACAGTTCGTCGCCGGGGGTGACGGTGCCGTCCTCGGCCACCAGGACGAAGCCCCGCTCGACCGCCGCGACCACGCCCCCGGAGCGCCGGGGCCGCCAGGCCGCCGCGACCGCCCCGAGATGCCACCGCTCGTACGCGTCACCGCCGTTGGCTCCGGTGTCGAAGGTGAGCAGGTCTCCGGCCAGCAGGTCGACGATCCTCAACTGCCCGGTGTGGGGGTCCCAGCCGGGCCCCTCGCCGTGCCGGGTGACGATCCCGGTCCACTGCTCGGCGCGCATGGCGGCCCCTCTCGTCGACAGCGCCGCCGGTCCCCCGGCGGCGCCACTGCCGTGTACGCGCTCCCCGCTTCCTACGGCTTGGGCAGGGTACAGCCGGTACGGGTCAGGTCGATCTTGCTGCCGGTACCGACGCACGGCACGATCCCGTAGGTCTCCTGGGCGTAGTTGATGCCCTGGCGTACGGTCACGGTGCCGTTCTCGTCCACCTCGCACGGGTTGTTGACCGTGCAGCGCGCACCGCTCTCATTGCCGGTGTTGTTGACGGCGACGACCTTGCCCGTGGTGTTGTCGATGACGGGCGAGCCCGAGGTGCCGCCGACCGTGTTGCACGCGGAGGTGTAGCGGACCGAGTCCTTCCAGGTCCAGCTCCCTTCCTTCAACTGATAGGCGAATCCATCGATGTTGCAGCTGTAGATCCGCTTCCAGTAGCCGGAGACGACCTTGATCGCGGTGCCCTGGACCGGGCGGGTGGCGTTGAGTTCCAGTGCCGATATCCCGTACGCGCTCTGTATCTGCGCGTAGGTGCTGGTGAGTTGGTACAGCGAGACATCGGTGTCGGTCATGGTCGCGTACGCGATCTTGCTGGCGCGCAGGGTCGCGACGCCGGTGCCCGAGGAGTTCAGCAGGCTGAAGGTACGGGTGGACGCCCTGTCCACGATGACCTGGCCGGCGGCGGGCATACCGCTCTCCAGGCAGTGGCCGTTGGACAGCACGAGAGCGGGGTCGCTCGGTTGCGAGGCGGGCGTACGGACAACGGAGCCGGAACAGTTGCTGAGCGCCACCGTTCCGGCGAAGTCGACTGCCTGGACCTTGGCTTGGGCGGTTGCCGCGGTCCCGGCGGTCTTCGTGGGCGCGCCCGCGTCATGGCTCGTGGCCATGGCGGGTGCCGCTCCCGCTCCGAGGAGCAGAACGGCGAGCAGCGCGCCGAGGAGAGGCTTTCTCATGTGGGGTCCCCTCTGTGACCGAAGTTCCTTCGGTTTTGTCATGGGCATTGTTGACGCATGTCCGGCTGCGGGCAACCATGCCTGGACCAACTCCCCCACGCGGACCACGGGACCCCGGCCCCCGACATGACGGTGGGGGCGGCGCCGACCGGCACCGCCCCCACCGTCATTCCCTTCAGTTGATCAGATCGTTCCCGGCCTTCACCGCGTCGGCCCCGGCCTTCACCGCGCTCTTCACGGCGCCCACCTTCTTGTCGACCTTGTTCCCGAGGACGCCTTCCACGACAGGCTCGGCCTTGGTGCCCACGGTCGCCGCGGTCTGCGCCGCACTGCTGAGCGTGGAGCCGAATTCGACCGCCTGGGCGGCGGGAGCGACAGCGGCGAGCAGCGCGGAGCCTGCCGCGGCGGCGGTGAGAAATCGATACGCGTTCATGAGCGGTGTAACGCGTGGAGACGGCGTAGGACACGCGACCCTCCACCGGCGGGGGGACCCCACGGACGCGCACCATACGATTCCGGCATGACCGACGAACCCACGCCGGAGCGCGCCGCACCGCCCGCCGCCAAGCCCACCCGGCGCCTCGACGCGCGCAGCCTGCGAGGGCTGGCCCATCCCCTGCGGATGAGCATCTTCGAACTGCTCAGGCTCGACGGCCCTGCCACCGCCACCCTGCTCGCCGAACGCCTCGGCGAGAACACCGGCACGATCAGCTGGCATCTGCGCCATCTCGCCGAGCACGGCTTCATCGAGGAGGAGACGGGACGCGGTACGAAACGGGAGCGGTGGTGGCGCACGGTGAATGTGACGAACGTTCTCAACACCGCCGATTTCCGCGACGATCCCGATGCCCGGGGCGCGGTGTCGGTCTTCACCCATGAGCTCCTGCGACAGCACTTCGACCGGGTCACGCACTACCTGGGCGAGGAGTGGGAGGACGAGTGGCGCAACGCCGGCACGATCTCGGACTGGCGTGATCTGCGGATGACACCGGACCAGTTGCGGGCCCTGAACGAGGAGCTGGCGGCGGTCATCGCCCGCCATCTCCCGTCGCCCGGCGCCGAGCCCGCCCCCGACGCCGAGCCCGCCCCGGACGCGCTCCCGGTCGTCGTACAGCTCCAGTCGTTCCCCCGCAGGGAGCACGGCTCGCCGTGACCGGGGGACCGGCCGGGGCGCGCCGCGTGGTCGCGGCTCCGTATCAGGCCGCGTCCGTATCGGTGCCCGTACCCGCGATCACCTCCGGGCGCAGCAGCGTCATGAGCCGGTCGGCCGGGAGCAGCCCCCGTTCCAGGACCAGTTCGGCGACGCCGCGCCCCGACGCGAGCGCCTCCTTGGCGATCTCGGTCGCGGCGAGGTAGCCGATGTGCGGGTTGAGCGCGGTGACGAGCCCGATGGAGTTCTCCACGCTCGCGCGCAGGGTCTCCGTATTGGCGGTGATACCGGACACGCAGCGCTCGGCGAGCGTGACACAGGCCGCCCGCAGATGGGTGATGGACTCCGAGAGGGAGTGCAGGATGATCGGTTCGAAGGCGTTGAGCTGGAGCTGCCCGGCCTCCGCCGCCATGGTGATGGTGACGTCGTTGCCGATCACCTCGAACGCGACCTGATTGACGACTTCCGGGATCACCGGATTGACCTTGCCCGGCATGATGCTGGAACCGGCCTGCACAGGAGGGAGATTGATCTCCGCGAAGCCCGCGCGCGGTCCCGAGGAGAGCAGCCGCAGATCGTTGCAGCTCTTGGAGAGCTTGACCGCGATGCGCTTGAGCACACCGGAGAGATGGACGAAGGCGCCGCAGTCCTGGGTGGCCTCGACGAGATTGGCCGCGGTGACCAGGGGCAGTCCGGTGATGGTGGCGAGATGGCGGCGGGCGGCCTCCGCGTACCCCACCGGGGCGTTGAGACCGGTGCCGATGGCGGTCGCGCCGAGGTTGATCTCATGGACGAGGCAGACGGCCTCGGCCAGCCGGCATTCGTCCTCCTCCAGCATGACGGCGTACGCGGAGAACTCCTGGCCCAGCGTCATCGGCACCGCGTCCTGGAGCTGGGTCCGGCCCATCTTGAGGATCTCGCGGAACTCCTCGGCCTTGGCGGCGAACGCCTCGCGCAGGATCGTCATCGCGTCGAGCAGTTCCCGTACGGCGAGGATCGTGGCGACGTTGACGGCGGTCGGGTAGACGTCGTTGGTCGACTGGCTGAGGTTGACGTCCTCGTTCGGGTGCAGCTCCTGGTAGTCGCCCTTGGTGTGACCGAGGATCTCCAGCGCGCGGTTGGCGATGACCTCGTTGGCGTTCATATTGGTCGACGTACCGGCGCCGCCCTGGATCACGTCCACGACGAACTGGTCGTGCAGCAGGCCCGCGTCCCTGATCTCCCGGCAGGCGGCGGAGATGGCGTCGGCCTTCTCGGTGGTGAGCAGCCCGAGATCCTGGTTGGCGCGGGCCGCGGCCTCCTTGACGGCGGCGAGCGCGTTGATCAGATGGGGGTAGGCGGCGATCGGCGTACCGGTGATGGGGAAGTTCTCCGAGGCGCGCAGGGTGTGGACTCCCCAGTACGCGTCGGCGGGTATGTCGCGGTCGCCCAGCAGATCGTGTTCGCGGCGGTGGCCGGCAGTCATGTCGCGGGTCCTTCGTCAGGGGGGAGGCAGGGGAGAGCGGAGAGCGGCAGAGCGGAACGGCGAAGCGGTGGAACGGTGTTACGCGGCGGACGGGGCGGCCGGCGGCGCGCCCGCCGCACGCAGGGTTCCGACCTCCCGTCCGCCCCCGATGACCGGTGCGTGGTCGAACGCGGCCAGGACCTCCGGATCGACCCCGCACCTCGCGAGCGCCGCCGCGGTCACCGGCATCCTGGCGCGGTCGGCGCCGTCGGCTATCTTCACGCCGACGGCCCGCCCGTCCGGCAGCGCGGCGATCTGTACGCCCTCGAAGCCGTCCTTGGCGAGCAGTCCAGGCACCGCGCGCATCAGCCGGGCGACATCCCGGCCGCTGCCGGAGACCAGCTCCGGATGCGTGCGCATGGCGTGCGCGACCCGGCCCTCGTCACTGTCGGGCGCGGCCGTCGCGATCCGGGCCGCGGCCCGGGTGAGACCGTGCAGGGATACGGCGAAGAGCGGCGCGCCGCAGCCGTCGACCGTCACCCGTGCGATGCCCTGTCCGGTCAGCTCCTCGACGGCCGAGGCGATCTCCCGCTGGAGTGGATGCCCGGGGTCGAGGTAGTTCTCCAGCGACCAGCCCCTGGCCTTGGCCGTCATCAGCATGGCGGCGTGCTTGCCCGAGCAGTTCTGGGCGAGCCGGCTCGGGCCGCGCCCGGCGCGGATCCACTCGTCCCGCACCGCCGGGTCGTAGGGCAGATCGGGCACGTTGCGCAGGTCGTCCTCGGTCAGCCCGGCGGCGTCCAGGATGCGCCGGGCCGTGGCCAGATGGCGTTCCTCGCCGGAGTGGCTGGCCGCCGTGAGGGCCAGCGACTCGCTGTCGAGCGGCGGCAGTCCCGCGCGGAGCAGTCCGACCGCCTGGACGGGCTTGAGCGCCGAGCGCGGGTAGAACGCGGCCTCGATGTCGCCCGCCTGGTACTCCACACCACCGTCCGCCGCGAGGACGACGACCGAGCCGTAGTGAACGCCCTCGACAACGCCTCCCCGTACGACACGCGCGACGGGGACATGGGCCGGCTCGCGGACGACGGGGGGCTCGCCCGGCAGGGGGCTCGTCGGGCGCGCGGGACGGGGCGGGTGCGACGGGGTGGCACCGGCTGGGGTGGGGTGGCTCATGCTCAGCTCTCGTTGTCGTTCTTGGTGCCGGGGGATGTCCCGGTACCGGTACGGGGAGCGTTACCGGCGGCTTCCCGTACGGTCCCGACCCGGCCCCGTACCAGGAACCAGCCCACGACCAGCGCCGCCCCGATCGCGGGCAGGGACAGGACGGTCGTGCGGCCCGCGCCGCCGTCGGCGTACATCAGGACCAGCACGGACGCGAGGAAGGCCAGCGTGACGATCTCGGTCCACGGCGAGCCGGGGAGCCGGTAGCCGGGGCGTACGAGCTGCCCGGCCTGTGTCTTCCGCCAGAAGAGCAGATGACAGACCATGATCATGGCCCAGGTGCTGAGGATGCCGAGCGCGGCGAAGTTCAGCACGATCTCGAACGCCTCGCTCGGTACGAGGTAGTTGAGGCCGACGCCCAGCACACAGATCGAGGAGGTGAGCAGAATGCCGCCGTACGGCACCTGGCTGCGGCTCATCACCCCGGTGAACCTCGGCGCGGACCCCGACATCGCCATGGAGCGCAGGATGCGGCCGGTGGAGTAGAGCCCGGAGTTGAGACTCGACATCGCGGCGGTGAGGACGACGAGGTTCATCACCCCACCGGCCGCGGGCACGCCGATATTGGACAGCACCGTCACGAAGGGGCTCTCGTGGGCGGAGTAGGCGTTCCAGGGGAGCAGCATCGTCAGCAGCACGACCGACCCGACGTAGAAGAGGGCCACGCGCCACATGATGGAGTTGATCGCCTTGGGCATGACCTTCTCCGGGTGCGCGGTCTCGCCCGCCGTGACGCCGACGAGTTCCACGGAGGCGTACGCGAAGACAACGCCCTGGATGACCAGCAGCATCGGGAGCATCCCGGCCGGGAAGAGGCCGCCGTTGTCCGTGATCAGCGAGGGACCGGGGGTGTGGCCGTCCACCGGCTGCTGGGTGACCAGCAGGAAGATACCGATCAGCATGAAGAGGACCAGCGCACCGACCTTGATGATCGCGAACCAGAACTCCAGTTCGCCGAAGATCTTCACGGAGATCAGATTCACGGTCAGCACGACCGCGAGCGCGATCAGGGCGATCACCCACTGCGGGACATCGGTGAACATGCCCCAGTAGTGGGTATAGGTGGCCACCGCCGTGATGTCGGCGATTCCGGTGGTCGCCCAGTTCAGGAAGTACATCCAGCCCGCGACGAACGCCCCCTTCTCACCGAGGAACTCACGGGCGTACGAGACGAACGCCCCGGAGGACGGCCGGTGCAGCACCAGTTCTCCGAGGGCGCGCACGACGAGGAAGGCGAAGACTCCACAGACGGCGTAGGCCACGGCCAGCGAGGGCCCGGCGTCGGCGAGTCTGCCGCCCGCGCCGAGGAACAGCCCGGTGCCGATGGCTCCGCCGATGGCGATCATATTGATATGCCGGGACTTCAGGGACTTGCTGTATCCGGCGTCACCGGCGTCGATGTGCACGCCGTGCTGCTGCGGCTCCCGCCCTGACGGTCGCGGCTTCTCAAGGGACTGTTCACTCACGCGCGGGCTTCGCCTTCTGTGGGGGGAACTGCGGTGGGGGGTACCGCTGTGGGGGAAACTCCCGCGGAGGGAATCGCGAGGGCGTCCTCCGCGGAGGGAACCGCGCGCCGCGGCGAGCCCACGATGGTGGTCAGCGTCGACTCGACACGGGCCAGATGGTGGGTCATGGCTTCCACGGCGTCGTGCTCGGAACGGTCGACGAGCGCGTCGACGATCGCCTGGTGCTCCTGGTTCGACTGCTCGCGCCGGCCGCCGAGATCGTTGAGGAACGCCGACTGGCGGGCCAGCGCGTCCCGGATCTCCTCGATGACCCGCCGGAAGACCGGATTCTGGGCGGCCCGCGCGACCGCGAGATGGAACAGGGTGTCCATCGCCACCCACGCGGTGGTGTCGGTCTCCCGCTCCATCCGCTCCAGCAGATGCGCGAGATGGTCGAGGTCCTCGGGGGTGCGGCGGAGCGCCGCGTACCCGGCCACCGGGATCTCCACATGGCGGCGCACCTCAAGGAGGTCGCTCGCCGAGTAGTCGCCGAAGGTCGGGTCCTCGACCGGGCCGTGGGAGAGGACGAAGGTGCCCTTGCCGGTGCGCGAGACCGTGAGCCCCATGGTCTGGAGCGCGCGCAGCGCCTCCCGGAGCACGGGTCTGCTCACTTCCAGGCGGCGGCAGAGCTCCGCCTCGGAGGGGAGCTTCTCCCCCACGGCGTACTCACCGCGCTCGATGGCACCGCGAAGATGACCGAGCACCGCTTCCAGTGCGCTGATCCGCTTGGGCGCCTCGCCAGCTGTCTGGCTGTCTGACAGGTTCACCCGCGCATCCTGAACCCCCCGGGAGATCGCTGTCAAGAACTCCGTCCGGCCGGGGGCGCGCTGTGGACGGTGAGTCGGTGGGCGGGGTCGCCGGCCGGATCGCCGTGGAGGCCGCCGGTGAGATCGAGCAGGACATGACAGCCGTCACGCAGCAGCTCGAACAGCCCGGTCCCGGCACCACAGTCCACTCGGCCTCTCCGCCCGGACGGCCACCGAGTCCTGATTCGGCACGGGGCTGCCCGAGCGCGAGGCGGCCTGGGCCTGCTGGGCGCTGGTCCACTTCGCGCTGGGGCTGTCACAGGAGGAGCAAGCCCTCTCCCTCATCCCGCGGTCACTGAGCGAACGGGCGGGCGTCCACGGCTGATCCGCCGCGGTTCACACCGGTCTTCCTCACTTCACTTCCTCACTTCACTTCCTTGAGCCTGCCGTTGCCCACATCGAAGACGAAGCCGCGCACCGCGTCGGTGTACGGGATGAACGGGTTGGTGGTGATCCGGCGCAGTGACTGACGCAGGTCGTCCTCCACATCCGGGAACGCCTCCGCCGCCCAGGGCGGCCGGATACCGGTGTCGGCCTCGATGTCGCGCTTGAAGCCGTCGTCGGTGAAGGTGAGCATTCCGCAGTCGGTGTGGTGGATGAGGATGATCTCGCGGGTGCCCAGCAGACGCTGACTGATGGTCAGAGAGCGGATCACGTCATCGGTGACCACTCCCCCGGCGTTACGGATGATGTGCGCCTCGCCGTTCGACAGACCGAGGATCCGGTAGACGTTGAGGCGCGCGTCCATGCAGGCGAGCACGGCGAGTCGCCGGGAGGGGGGAAGGGGCAGAGCGCCCCCGTAGGAAGCCGCGGACTTCGCGTTGTTGGCGAGGTATTCGTCGGTGACGGACATGTCTGTCCCACTTTCCGTAGCTGACGGGGTCAGGGTAGAGGCCCGGCATTCGACTACAGAAGGCGACAATCCGCCCCGCCACGACATTGCAACGCTCCGGCAATCCGCGGGGGCCACCGCCGGCGGTCAGAAGGGCCGGTCGCCCGCGATGGCGACGCGCTCGGCCACCCGGCGGTGCGGAGCGTAGTCATTGACCGCGTAGTGCTGGGTGGCGCGGTTGTCCCAGAAGGCGACGTCCCCCGCCTGCCAGCGGAACCGCACCTGGTACTCCGGCACATGGGCCTGCTGGAACAGCAGGCGCAGCAGCCGGTCGCTCTCCGCACGCTCCAGCCCCACGATCCGGGTGGTGAAGGAGGTGTTGACGAACAGCGTCCGCCGGCCGGTCTCCGGGTGGCGCCGTACGACGGGATGCTCGACCGGCGGGAACCGCTCCTGGAAAGCGGCCAGTTGAGCGGGCGGGGAGAACCGGACGAAGCCCGGGACGAAGTCGTGCACGGCGCGGGCGCCGTCGATCCGGTCCTTCACACCCTGCGGCAGATTGTCGTACGCGACCGCCATGTCGGCCCACATGGTGTCACCGCCGACCGGCGGCACCTCGCGCAGTTGCAGCACCGCGCCCAGCGCGGGTCGCTCGCGGAACGTCACATCAGCGTGCCAGACATTCTCGAAGGTGGGCACCGCGCTCCGGTCGAAGCGGACCACCTCCGGGGCGTCGCCGGTCGCCAGCAGCGGATTGGTCTCCAACTCGCCCCAGTTACGGGCGAAGGCGCGCTGCGCTTCCGAGGACAGACGCTGCCCCCGGAAGAAGAGCACCTCCCACTCCAGCAGCGCCCGGTTGAGCTCTTCGCGTACAGCGGGGGCCGGCGGGACGGACAGATCGAGCCCGCGGATCTCGGCGCCGATGATCCGCCCCTGCGGGACGACGTCGAAGAGTTCGTACGGCCGGTCCTCCCACTTCTCCGGGACACGGCGCAGTGAACGAGGGCCTTCGTACAGGCCGTCGGCGGGTACGCGGTGATCACGCAGTACGGGTGACAGGGACGGTTCGGAGGCGGTGGCGGGGGCGGCGATGGTCACGGGTCTCCTCGGGGGAACGACAGCGGGCATCACACAGGGCGGTTCGGCGGAGGCGAGATCCCGGAGCGGACGGGCCCGCTGACAACGACGGGCCGGAGGGCGCTACGGGCGGTGTCGCGGATCAGCGACAGGAACGGGCCGGGGGAGATCCCACCCGGCCGCGGCGGCGCAGAAAGCTGTGGCCGCGGGGCGCGCACTCACCGCGGGGGCCGCTGTGGCGCGGCTCCACTGCACGGAAGGTCGAGTACGTACCCATGACAGGCACCGTACCTCAGATCTCCCGGCGGAACCCGGCGAGGAGCTGTCTGGTCCGGCTCGCGGACTCCGCGTGGGTCACCATCCGGTCCATGACCTGCTTGTGCTCGGTGACCTCCGCGTTCTGATCGAGATAGAGGGCACCGGTCAGATACTCGATGTACACCATGTCGGGCACTTCTGGCATATCAAAGCGGAACAGCACGAACGGACTGTAGGTGCCGGGGTGATGGCCGGAGGCGAACTCGGCTATCTGGATCGTCACATTGGGCAGCTCCGTCGCCTCCAGCAGCCGGTCGATCTGTGCCCGCATCACCGCCGAGGAGCCAACGGGTCTTCGGAGCACCGTTTCGTCCAGCACGACCCAGAGGGCAGGGGCGTTGGCACGGGTCAGCAGCGCCTGGCGCCGCTTGCGCAGCGCGACATGGCGGTCGATCCTGCCGGGGTCGGTCATCCGGCCCAGGGCGCCCGCGGTGAGGACCTCGCGGGCGTACTCCTCGGTCTGGAGCAGTCCGGGCACGAAGTGCGGTTCGTAGGAGCGAATGGTCGTGGCGGCCTCTTCGAGGCTCACGTATCCGCTGAACCAGTCGGGGAGTATGTCGTGGAACCGCTGCCACCAGCCCGGTTCGTTCGCCTCGTCCGCCAGCCGCAGAAAGATCTCGGCATCGTCGGCGGGCACGCCGTAGGCGGGTAACAGGATCTGCACATAAGGGATCTTGAGCGAGACCTCGGCCGTCTCCATCCGGCGGACGGTGGCGGCGGTGACACGCAGCAGCCTGCCCGCCTGCTCCCGGCTCAGGCCCGCGCCCTCGCGCAGGGTCTGCAACTGCTTGCTGAGGACGAGTTGGCCGATCGTCGGCGCGGAGCGCGGCTCGCTCACGTCCCACCTCTACGCACCACAGCACCCCCCGAGCGCCACCGTTACATCGGGGAAGTCTGCCACAGCGACTCGCGTGTGGACATGGGTATCTGACGGCTCGTTCGGAACTCCTGGAGCGACGCCCGAGCGGTGTTCGCGGCGCGGTGGGCCAAGACCCGTCAGGACGTGGGAAGGGTGAAGCCCAGTTCCTCCGCGGCCAGGGCGGGGGTGGGCTCCGACCACCGCTCGACGGCGTGCTCGGTGCTGGACAGCGAGCGCATCTCGGCGAGGTCGAGGTAGAGCGTTCCGCCGAGATGGTCCGTCTCGTGCTGGACGATTCGGGCGGGCCATCCCGAGAACTCCTCGTCGAGCTCCCGTCCCCGCTCGTCCTGTCCGCGCAGCCGGACCCGCGCGTGCCGTACGACCACGGCCTGCCAGCCGGGGACGCTCAGACAGCCTTCGAAGAACGCGGCCCGGCCGTCGCCGATCGGCTCGTACGACGGGTTGACGAGCACCCGGAACGGCTGCGGCACCCGGCCCCGCGCGGTGCGCACCTCGTCAATCACCTCGGCGGAGTCCTCGATGACCGCGAGCCGCAGGGGAATCCCGACCTGAGGCGCCGCCAGTCCAACGCCGGGCGCGGCATGCATCGTCTCGCGCATCACACGCACCAGATGCTCCAGCCGGGCCTCTCCCAACTGCCCCTCGTACGGGACCGCGGGGCGCCGCAGCACGGGATCGCCCGCGGAGACGATGGAAAGCGGGGTGGGCCCGTCGAGAACGGAGTCGACGAGATCGGTGAGTTCGGTGCGCGTGATGGCCTGCATGGCCCCACTGTCCCAGACTTCACCCCGGACTTCGGGAGAGGGACAGCGAGAGTGGGGGGCGATGGCCGGCCCGCCCGGCATCCCGGGACGGGCCGAACCACTCGACTCAGGCCGCCGTCCGGCCGCTGCGGCCCCTCTTCTTCATCGCCGCGCCCGCGCACACCAGTCCGAGCAGGATGGTCAGCGCTCCGATGACCGCGTTTGTCCAGATGATGCCCTTGTCAGGACCGGTACCGACGATCCAGGGCGCGATGATCAGCCACACCCCCATGGCGCACATGGCCCAGCTGAGGCCGTACATGCGCTGCGGCATGACAGTGAAGCCCACCGCCAGAACCACGAGCGCGATTCCCATGATGAGGTTGTGCGTGGCCAGCGCCGGCTGGGTGGTGTTGAAGTGGACGATCCAGGGCGACAGGGCGCAGAACAGGCCGACGAGAAACAGCGGCCCGTCGACGAGCGCCACGTCGCGTCCGCCGAGCATGCGGTTGTAGCGCTCCCGCATCTCCGGGACATCTGGGTGGCCGGCCAGGTCCTGCCTCGTATGTGAGACATCCTGCCTCGTTTGTGAGACGTCCTGCCTCGGGTGTGAGACGTCGGCCATACGACTCGCCTCCTTCGCTCGCGAAGTCTGACCGTGGTGCGCGGCATCGAGCCGCACCAGATCCATTCTGCGCGCTTTGGCAGCTTTTGTGTAGTGGTGGGATAAGAAGACCCAAATATCCTTTATTGCTCAACCGTCTCAACCGCTGTTCCGCCCTCCTCCAGCAGGCCGGCGGGCTCGCTGGGCGGGCTGCCGGCCTTGCTGGCGGCGCGGCTGGGGAGCCCGGCCGACTCTTGGCGGGGCGCGCCACGGGGAAAGCCGTACCGGGAGACGCCTTCCCGCAGAGAGGACTTCCCCGTGGCCGTCGAGGATTTCCCGCGCCATCCCCTGCTTTTCGGACCCAGCCCGATCCACCGGCTGGACCGGCTGACCGAGTTCCTCGGCGGCGCCCGCGTCTGGGCCAAGCGCGAGGACTGCAACTCCCCTCTCGCCTTCGGCGGGAACAAGACGCGCAAGCTGGAGTACATCGTTCCCGATGTACTGGCCCAGGGCGCGGACACGCTGGTATCGATCGGGGGGTACCAGTCGAACCACACCCGGCAGGTGGCGGCCGTCGCCGCTCATCTCGGTCTCAAGGCCCGGCTCATCCAGGAGAAGTGGGTCGACTGGCCCGATCCCGCGAACGACAAGGTCGGCAATATCCTGCTGTCCCGCGTCATGGGCGCCGATGTCCGGCTCGGCCCGGCGGGGTTCGGTATCGGAATCAAGGACTCCTGGCAGCGGGCGCTGGACGAGGTGAGGGCCGAGGGCGGCGCACCGTACCCGATCCCGGCCGGAGCCTCCGAACACCCGCTCGGCGGGCTGGGGTTCGCGAACTGGGCGTACGAGGTGGAGCGCCAGGAGGCCGAGCACGACGTCTTCTTCGACACGATCGTCGTCTGTAGCGTCACGGGCTCCACACAGGCCGGGATGATCGCCGGATTCGCGGGCCAGGACCGCCCGCGGCGGGTGATCGGCATCGACGCCTCCGCGAGGATCGACGAGACCCGCGCGCAGGTCGAGCGCATCGCCCGGCGCACCGCCGATCTGATCGGGCTGCGGCGCGAGTTGCGCGACGACGAGATCAGCGTGCTCGAAGGGTGGGCGGGCGACCGCTATGGCGTCCCTGTGGCGTCGACGCTGGAGGCGATCCGGCTCACCGGCCGGCTGGAGGGGATGATCATCGACCCGGTGTACGAGGGCAAGTCCATGGCCGGGCTGATCGATCTGGTGCGTACGGGCGAGATCGGTGCGGAGTCGACGGTGCTGTACGCGCATCTGGGCGGCCAGCCCGCGCTCAACGCGTACAGCGGCGCGTTCGACCGATGACATGACCGCGCGAGTGAGTGACCGGGTGACTGGGCCGCCGCCCGGCCGGGTGGCTGGGCCGCCGCCGTCAGCCGAGGAACGCCGCCACCACGACCAGTCCGGGCACCGACAGCATCGTGGACAGCAGAATCGATTCACGGGCCAGCCGTTCGGCGACGCGGTAGCGGGACGCGTACGTATAGAGGTTCTGCGCGGCCGGCAGGGCCGAGGTCACCACGACATCGAGCAGGGCCGCGCCGTGCAGCCCGAAGACCAGCGCCCCGAGCGCCCAGGCCACCAGTGGCTGCCCCACGGACTTCAGGACCGCGGACAGCACCACGGGCAGGCGGTCGGGGCCCCGGCCCGGCAGGGCGCTGCCGTACAACGAGATCCCGAAGGCCAGCAGCACCGCGGGGACGGACATATTGCCGATCAGTACCAGCGGGTCAAGCACCGGGCCCGGCACCGTCACCCCCGTCGCCGCCACGGCGACTCCGCACAGCGAGCTGGCCGCGACCGGGTTGCGCAGCGGTGTGGTCACCCGCTGCCACACCGGTCGCTTCTCGCCGGAGCCCGAGAGATCGAGCACCGTGAGCGCGATCGGTGTGACCACGATCTGCTGGAAGAGCAGTACGGGCGCCACCAGCGAGGCGTCGCCGAGGACATAGACGGCGATCGGAATGCCGAGATTCCCGGCGTTGACATAGCTGGAGCAGAGCGCGCCGATCGTGGTGGCCCCCACGTCCCAGCGGCGTACGACCGCGACCGCCACGAACACCCCGGCGGCGGCCACCGTACTGAGCGCGGTGATCAGCAGCCTGCTGGAGAGCACCACCGACAGATCGGCCTGGGCGAGCGTGGTGAACAGCAGTGCCGGCGTGGCCACGTGGAAGGCGAGCTTGGTGAGCACCTCGCGCCCGTTGTCCCCGAGATATCTGCGACGGCCTATCAGATAACCGACACCGATGACGACCGCGATGACGCCGAATCCGGTCAGTACCCCGCGCACCGCACGCCCCCGTGGGTGGAGAGGACAGCCCCGGGCGACGGTACGGATACATGCGTCATGCACCCAACCTTCCCGAGGAACGCCCCCCGAGGTCAACGTGATCTCGCGCACCGAGACCGGCCCGCCCGGGGGGCGCGGAAGAACACGGCACGCTCCGCCACTCGGGTGAAAGCCATGATCCTTTCCTCCGGCCGGATCCGCACAAGGCCACGACCACCGAGAATCAGGCCCTAGGGCGTGTTGCGAAAGTAGCGCCGTCCGCCCGCAGGGCGGGGCCTGCGGCGTCCGGTGCGTGCGATCGCAAGGCGGAGGGTCTCCCCAGTAC
>NZ_JBFAZD010000035.1:0-78399 GCF_040681655.1 Streptomyces sp. NPDC051662 | reverse complement strand
GGGCGGGTTGAGGTTCCGGGGGAGTTGGTGGAGTGGCCGGTGTCGGGTGGGCGGCGGCGTGCGGGTGTGTCGGCGTTCGGGATTAGTGGGACGAATGCGCATGTGATTGTGGAGGAGGCGCCGGAGGGTGCGCCGTCGGCTACTGGTCCGGTGTCGGTGTCTTCTCGTTCGGTGTCGATTTCCACTGGCCCGGTGTCGGTGTCTTCGGGGCCGGTGGTGTGGTGTTTGTCGGCTGTTTCGGATGTGGCGTTGCGGGCGCAGGCGGCTGGTCTGCGTGTGTTTTTGGAGGAGCGGCCGGAGGCGGTGGCGGCGGATGTGGGCTGGTCGTTGGCCACGACGCGTGCGTTGTTCGATCACCGGGCCGTGGTGGTGGGCGAGGACCGTACGGAACTCCTCACCGGACTCGAAGCACTCGCGCGGGGCGAGGCGGCCCCGCAGCTGGTCCAGTCCGACCCGGGTCGCGGCAGGACCGCGTTCCTGTTCTCCGGGCAGGGTGCGCAACGCCCCGGTATGGGTGCTGAGCTGTACCGCGCCTACCCCGTCTTCGCCGAGGCCTTGGACGAGGTCTGCGGCCAGTTCGACGCGCATCTCGACCGTCCTCTGCGTGCACTGATGTTCTCTCCTCCGGGATCCGACGAGGCGGAACTGCTCCACCGCACGGCATACGCCCAGCCCGCACTGTTCGCCCTGGAGACCGCCCTCTACCGGCTCGTCCGGTCCCTGGGTCCCGTTCCCGACTTCCTCATCGGTCACTCGGTGGGGGAGATCAGCGCCGCGCACGCCGCCGGAGTGCTGACTCTCTCCGACGCGTGCGTTCTTGTCGCCGCCCGCGCCCGGCTCATGGAGGCCGCGCCCGATTCCGGTGGCATGATCGCGATCGAGATCAGTGAGGCGGAGATGCGTGGCTGCCTCGGCGAGTTCGACGGCAGTGCCGGCATCGCCGCCGTCAACTCGCCCCGGTCCGTCGTGATCTCCGGGGAGGACATGACCGTCGAGAAGGTCGCCGCGTACTGGGAGACACGGGGGCGGCGGACCACTCGGCTGCGCGTGAGCCACGCTTTCCACTCCATGATGATGGACGGTGCCCTGGACGAGTTCCGTGCCGTTGCCGGGACCGTTTCCTTCAACCCGCCCGAGATACCTGTCATCTCCAATCTCACAGGCCGGCCGCCGCCGACGAGCTGTGCTCCGCCGACTACTGGACCCGCCAACTCCGGCACGCCGTCAGGTTCATGGACGGGGTGAACAGCCTGTTCGAGGAGGGTGTGACCACCTTCCTCGAACTCGGTCCCGACGCCACTCTCACCGCTCTGGTCCAGGACTGCGTCACGGGCACCGGTCCCGCGCCGACCCTGACGTCCGTACTCCGGCGGGAGAGGCCGGAGGCCCGGACGCTCGCGACGGCGCTCGCCGAGGCCCATGTCGCCAACACCACCGTGCCTCGCCCCAGCCTCGGCCATGACGCCGCGAAGGGCCGGGTCGACCTGCCCACGTACCCCTTCCAGCGCCGCCGCTACTGGCTGGAGGGCTCGGACGCGGTCCGCCGGCCGGCCGGCGGACGGCGCGGATCCCCGGACCATCCGCTGCTCGGCGCGGGCATCGACCTGGCCGTCACCAGCGACCGTTGGTTCTCCCAGGAACTCTCCGCCGACCGGCCCTGGTTCGTCCGTGAGCACCGCGTCGCGGGACGGTCCGTACTGCCCGGCAGCGCGATGGTCGAGTGGGCACTGGCCGCCGTACGGTCCATGCCCCGTCCCGAGCCCGCCGCCTGGACGCTGCGGGACGTGACCTTCAACGAGTTCCTGCCGCTCCCGGACGACGGGGCCCCGCTCACCGTGCAGGCCGTGGCCGAGGTGACAGGGAGCGCCCACCGGGTGCGCTGTCTGAGCCGGCGGGCCGGGCACGGGACCCCGTCCACATCCGGCGGAGGCTGGACCGAGCACGCCACCGTGGCGAGCGCCGGCCCCGGTGAGAGGCCCCGCCCGGCGCCCATGGACAGGCCGGGGCCGGGGGCGCACATGACCGAGCCGGCCACCGGGAGTCTGTACGACTCCTTCCGGAGAATCGGCCTCGACTACGGGCCCGCCTACCGCGCGCTGCGGCGGGTCCGGGTCGACGGAGACCGGGCGCACGCGCTGATCGCCGTCGACGAGGCCGCCCGGGACCAGGACACCTATCTGCTGCATCCGGTCGTACTCGACGCCTGCTTCCAGCTGGTGGTGGCCTTCACCGCCGACGACGACACACTGCGCGTACCCGCCTCCGTCGACCGGATCGATGTCTACGGGCCGCTCCCGGCCCGGGTCGAGTGCCGGGCCCACCGGCGTGGGACGACGACCCCCGGCGAGGTGTCGCTGGACCTGGAGGTGTCCTCGGAGGACGGTGAAGTCCTGGCCACCGTGGAGGGGTTGCGCTTCCGTGCGGTGCCCCGGTCCGCGCTCGGTGCCGTGCCGAGCCCGCCTCCCCGCCGCTACGCGCTGACCTGGCAGCCCCGGCCCGACTCACCGGGGACCGGGCCCGCCCCGCGCGCGCGGACCGGCACCTGGCTGGTGTGCGGAACCGACCCCGGGGCGACCGTCGCCTGGTGCGACCGGCTGGCCGCGCTCGGCGTCACGGCCACCGCCGTGGTCACCGGCGCCACCGCACCGCGGGCGGACTCCGGTGCGCTGCGTGTGGACGCTGCCTCGGACAGTGACGTGCGGCGGATGCTCGACACCGTACGCGGTGGCACGGGAGAGCCCCTCGCCGGACTGATCCTCCTCGCGGAGCCCGCCGACGCGGCAGCCGACGAGATCGTCGAGACCACGTACCGGCTGGCCCGCCGGACCAGCATGCTGCTCGCCGGCTTCCTGCGGGCCTTCGCCGCCGGACGTCCCGAGATCGTCATCTGCTCGGCGGGAGCGGCGGTGTTGGACGGCGACGGCGCGGCGGCCGGTGGCCGGGCGCCCGAGCTCGCACCGTCCGTCCTGACCGCCCTGACCCGGTCGGTCATCGCCGAGTACCCGGACCTGAGCTGCGTACAGATCGATATCGCACCCGGGACGCCGCTGCCCGCCCCCGCGGAGATCCTCGACCAGGTGTCGGCACTCGGCGGTTCGGGGCATCTCGCGCTGCGCGACGGACAGTGGTACGAGGCCCGCCTCCGCGACGAGGGACAGGACGGAACTCCGGCCGGCGAAGCACCACGAGCCGCCGCCCAGGGCCCCGTGGCGGTCCGTGGCGGCGCCACCTACCTGATCACCGGAGGTCTGGGCGGCCTCGGTCTGGCCACCGCCGCCTGGCTGGCCGGCAAGGGAGCCGAGTGCCTGCTGCTCGTCGGACGTACGCTGCCCGCCGGGACACCGCCCGAGGTGGCGGCGCTGCGGGCGCGCGGGGTCCGGGTCGAACTCCGGGCCGTCGACGTGGCGGACACAGCCGCGGTGGCGCGTGTCCTGGCCCACGCGCACAGCGAACTGCCGCCGCTGCGCGGGGTGGTGCACGCGGCCGGGATCAACGCCGGGGCCGTCCTGGAGCGAGCCGACTGGTCGGAGCTCAGCCGGGTGATGGATCCGAAGGTCAGGGGGGCCTGGAATCTGCATCGCCTCACCCACGGTCTCGACCTCGACTTCTTCGTCCTCTACTCGGCCCTGGGGGCGCTGATCGGCCTGACCGGGCAGCCGGGCTATCTGATGGCGAACGCCTTCCTGGACGCGCTGGCCGGCCACCGTCGGCGCCAGGGGCTGCCCGCCCTGAGCGTGGGCTGGGGAGCGTGGGCGGACACGGGCATGGCGGTCGACGGGGGCCTCGTGGAGCGGTTCGCCGCCTCGGGCATCCATGGCATGCCGGCCGACGAGGCCCTGGACGCCCTCGACCTCGTCTCCGCGGACGGTCCCGCACACATCGCGCTGGCCGCCGTCGACTGGCGGCGGTACGTGGCCGCCGGGGACCGGCGGCTTCCGGACACGCTGCTCGGCGATGTCGTACCGCTCGGCCCGTCGCCGGCCGCCGGGACCGACACCGGGACCGACACCGGGACCGGGACCGGCACCGGGACGGGCAACGACAGCGGGACGGGGACCGACAGCGGCCCCGGCCTGGCCGAACTGGTCCTCACCCGGCCCGAGGAGGCAGCGGAGGTCGCCCTCGAACGGCTGCTTGACGTGGTGGCCGTGCTCCTCGGGATGTCCGCGCGGGAGCGGGACGCGTTGCGTCCCACCTTCCGTTACAAGCACCTCAACGAACTGGGCTTCGACTCACTGACCACGATCCGGCTCCGCAACCGGCTCCGCGCCGACTTCTCCGCCGATGTGTCGGCGGACTACCTCTTCGGAGGCGGTACGGCCCTGGAGATCGCCGGGCTGATCTGCCGGCAGCTGACGACCATGAGCGTGCTCGCCACCGACGACGACGTGCTGGACGACGGCGCGGAGACCGAGGTGCTGACGCTGTGACCGCCCCGGCACCACCTCGACTGCCCCACGACGCGTCAACTGGCGGACAAGGAGAAACCGCTGTGCCTGAAAGCGGACCACGTGCGGTCCCGTCCCTGCTCGACGACCTCGCCCGGGCCGGCATCAGACTGCGGCTCGCACCGGGGGACCGGATCGAGGTGATCGCCCCCAAGGGAGGGCTCACCGGCGATCTCCGGGAGCGGATCGGTCAGTTCAAGCAGGAGCTCATCGGCTGGCTCGACGGCGCCCGTACCCGCCGGGAGCAGGAGGCCGAGCTGCCCGTCGTCACACCGGACGAGCGGCGTCTCCACGAGCCGTTCGCCCCGTCGGACCTTCAGCTGTCGTTCATCATGGGCGGCAGGGAGGGGTTCGAGTACTACGTGCGGCCCCACCAGTACATGGAGTACGACCTCGCCGAGACGGACCCCGGGCGTCTGGAGAAGGCGCTCAACCAGGAACTGGAGTTCCAGCGGCGGAATCTGGTCGTGGTCCGGGAGGATCTGCGGCTCCAGACGGTCCGTGACCCGGGTCCCGCCCATATCGAGGTGTTCGACGTCCGTCACCTGGACGCGGCGGGGGCACAGGCGCACATCGAGCGGGTCCGTGACTCGATGACGCGACGCGAGCCCGTGCACGACCGCTGGCCCTGGGTGGACATGCGGCTCAGCCTGCTGCCGGACGACACCGCCAAGCTCCACTACAACAACAACAATCTCTTCAGCGACGCCCCGGCGACCCTGCGGTTCATCAGCGCCGTACTGCGGCGTTACGAGAACCCCGGGGAGGCCCCGCCCGAACTGGAGATCAGCTATCGGGACTGCGTGCTCGCCCTGGCCGAGCTGGAGGAGTCCCCGCTCGGGCAGGCGTCGAAGAAGTACTGGACCGACCGGATCGCCGGCTGGCCCGCCGCACCCGAGATACCGCTCGCGGCCGGCGCCGACCCGCGACGGCGCTCCCGGCTGGAACGCCGGGAACTGCTCTTCCCCGCCGACGTCTGGGCATCGCTCAAGGAGAAGGCCGCCGCCCGCAATCTCACCACGACCAATGTGCTGTGCGGCGTGCACGCGGAGGTCCTGGCGTTCTGGAGCGGGTCGCGCCACTTCCTGCTCAACAACATGATCACGCACCGGCTCCCCCTGCACCCGCGGATGAGCGAGGTGTTCGGCAACTTCGCCTCCCTCTACCCGCTGGAGATCGACTGGCGGCACGAGGAGGGCTTCGAGGACCGGGTCCGCCGTCTCCAGGCCCAGGTCCTCTCCGATGTCGAACACATCTACTGGAGCGGCGTGAAGGTGCTCCAGGCGCTCAACCAGCACCGCCGCACCCCGGGAAAAGCCGTATGCCCGTACGCGGTCGGCAGCGCGCTGTTCGTCGGAGCGGCCGAACGTCCCGTGCACAGCCTGCTGGAGACTCCGCAGACACTCATCGACTGCGAGTTCTGGGATCTGCGGGACGGCAGTCTGTGGGTCATCTGGGACGTCATCGAGGACATGTTCCCGTCCGGGCTCGTCGACGCCATGCAGGAGGCCTACCGCTCCATCGTCATGCGGCTCGCCGAGAGCGACGAGGCATGGCGGCAGCGGGCCTTCGACCCGCTCCCCGACGATCAGCGCGCCCGGCGCGCCGCACTCAACGCCCCGTCCTGGCCGGTGCCCACGGGGCTGCTGCACGACTCCCTCGCCCGGCAGCGGGCCCGGCAGCCCGGCCGCCCCGCCGTGCTGACCGCCGACCGCACTCTCAGCTACGAGGCGCTCGCCGGACGTGCCGAGCGGATCGCCGGCACGCTCCGTGCGTCCGGTGTCGCGCCCGGCGCCCTGGTCGCCGTCGCCGCGCCGCCGGGATGGGAGCAGATCGCGTCGGTGCTCGGTGTGCTGACCGCCGACGCCGCCTATGTGCCGGTCGACCCCGACTGGCCGCCGGACCGGCTCCGTTACCTGCTCCAGGACACCGGCGCCGCCGCCGTCCTCACCAGCCGGGCCCGGCTGGACACGCTCACCGCGCTCACGAGCGTGCCCGTGCTGGCCGTCGACACACCGGAGGCCGGTGAGGCCGGCCCCGCCCCGGCGGGGGAGCCGCCGGAGACGACCCGGCAGCCGGGCGATCTCGCCTACGTCATCTACACGTCGGGCTCCACGGGCCGCCCCAAAGGGGCGATGCTCGACCACCGCGGGCCGCTCAACACCGTCACCGAGATCAACCGCCGCTACGGCGTGACCTCGGACGACGTGCTGTTCGGTATCTCCTCGCTCTGGTTCGACCTGTCGGTCTACGACATCTTCGGCGCCCTGGACGCCGGCGCCGCGCTCGTGCTCGCCGAACCCGGCCGGCCCGACCCCGCCGCCTGGACCAGGACCGTCCGGGAACGGGGGGTGACGGTCTGGAACTCCGTGCCCGCCCTCATGCAGCTCTTCGTGGAGGAGGCCGAGGGAGCGGGACTGCGGTTCCCCGGGCTGCGCCTTGTCCTGCTGAGCGGCGACTGGATCCCGGTCGGACTCCCGGACCGGATCCGCGCGATCGCGCCCAACGCCCGGGTGATCAGCCTCGGCGGCGCCACCGAGGCGTCGATCTGGTCCATCTGCTACCCCGTGGACCGGACCGACCCGGACTGGACGAGCATCCCCTACGGGAAACCGCTCGCCAACCAGAGCTGGCACATCCTCGACGAACTCGGCCGGGACGTCCCCGACCGGGTCACGGGACAGCTCTTCATCGGCGGCGAGGGCGTCGCCCTCGGATATCTGGGGGACGCCGAGAAGACCGCGTCCGCCTTCGTGTCCCACCCCGTCTCCGGCGAACGGCTCTACCGCACCGGCGACCTCGGGCGCCTTCTTCCCAGCGGGGACATCGAGTTCCTCGGCCGGATGGACTTCCAGGTGAAGATCCAGGGATTCCGGGTCGAACCGGGCGAGGTCGAGCACGCGCTGCTGGACCTCCCGGACATCGGACAGGCGGCTGTCGTGGCACGCGGGACCGGCTCCGGCAAGCAACTGGCGGCCTTCGTGACCGCCAAGGAGGGCTGCCCCGCGCCGGTGCCGTCCGCGGTGGGGGCCGCCCTCGCCGAGCGGCTGGTCGGCTATATGGTGCCCAGTCATGTCGCCGTGCTCGAACGCCTGCCACTGACCGCGAACGGCAAACTGGACCGTACGGCCCTGGAAGCGCTGAGCCCTGCCGATTCCGACGGCGGGCACCTCCCCGCCGAACCCGGGACCGCCACCGAACGCACCCTGGTGGACATCTGGCAGTCGGTGCTGGCGCGTGAGCCGATCGGGGTGCACGACGACTTCTTCGACCTGGGCGGCCAGTCCTTCACCGCGCTGCGGGTGATCGGGCAGATCGTCCGCCGGCTGGGACACCGCGTCCCGCTGGGCACGTTACTGGAGCGCCCCACCGTCGCCGGACTGGCCGACTGGCTCGACACCCGGCGGAGCGACTGGACCCCGCTGGTCCAGCTGCGGACGTCCGACGGTGACGAGGCCCCCTGGTTCTTCGTCCATCCGGCCGGCGGCAACGTGCTGTGCTACCGGTCGCTGGCCGAAGCACGCGACCGGCCGTTCTTCGCGTTCCAGGCACCCGGCCCCGCCACCGGCCAGGAGCCGGTGAACAGCGTGCCGGAGCTGGCCGCCCTCTATGTCGCGGCGTTGACGGACGTCCGGCCGCGGGGCCCGTACCGGATCGGCGGCTGGTCCTCGGGCGCCGTGATCGCGGCCGAGGTGGTCCGGCTGCTTGAGGCGCGCGGCGACCGGGTCGAGCGGCTGGCGGTGGTCGACTCTCCCGCGCCGGTGGCGCCGCGCGCGAACGCCGACGAGACACAACTGCTGCTCTGGTTCCTCGAAGACCTCGACATCGGTTTCGACCCGGGCGCCCCCGGCGCCGCGGAACTGCCCGGGCCCGAGGGGCCCCCGGTGACGGTCCGGCTCGGCCGCGCGCTCGACACGCTTCGTGAACGGGGCCTGGCCGACACCGGACTCGACCGTGATGAACTCGCCGACACCTTCGTGGTGTTCCGGGCCGTGGTGGAGGGCTGCGACCGCTACACCGCGTCGCCGGTCGCCGCCGACATCACGGTGCTGCGGGCCCGTGACGGCCAGGTCGGCGAGTTCGCCGACCACCCCTTCGCGGCGGCCCCCGACTGGGGCTGGTCCACGCTCACCACCGGTGCCGTGGACAGCCTGAGCGTGCCCGGAACCCACCACACACTGCTCGTCGGCGCGTCGGTGAACACCGTCGCCGACGCCCTGGACAGCACGCCGTATCGCGGGGGGCGGGCCCGGTGACCGCGGCGACGCGAGACGGAGGAGGATCCACGGTGACCCAGGAACTGCTCGGCGAATTGCGTACGCGCGGCATCAAGCTGCGTCTGACCGACGGCCGACTCGATGTGGTGGCCCCGGCCGGTGCGCTGACCGCGCGGCTGCGGGACGAACTGCGCGCACGGCGCGACGATCTCGTCGCGATGCTCAGGGATGTGGCGGCGAGCCCGGAAGCGGACGCCGTCGTGCCCCGGCCGGCCGACCGCCATGAACCCTTCCCGCTGACCGATATCCAGCACGCCTACTGGGTCGGCCGCGGGTCCGCGGTTGAACTCGGCGGCGTCTCCACCCATATCTACTTCGAACTCGAACGCCCCGGGCTGGACCAGGACCGGCTGGAGACCAGCCTCCGGGCGGTCATCGCCCGCCATGACATGCTCCGCGCGGTCATCGGCCCCGACGGCACACAGCGCGTTCTGCCGGAGGTCCCCGCGTACCGGATTCCCGTCGCCGATCTGCGCGGCCTGGTCCCGGAGAAACAGGAACAGGAGATCCTGCGCACCCGGGACGAGATGGACCACCAGGTCCTGCCCGCGGACCGCTGGCCGCTGTTCGACATCCGCGCCTCCCGGCTCGGGGACGATCTTCTGCGCCTGCACATCAGCCTCGACACCCTGATCCTCGACGGCTACAGCATGTATCTGCTCTTCCAGGACTGGCGCCGCTTCTACGAGGACGCCGACTGGTCGCCCGAGCCGCTGGACCTCTCCTACCGCGACCATGTGCTGGCCGAGGCGGCGGCGCAGGAGGGCCCCCGCTACCGGGCGGCGGAGAAGTACTGGCTCGACCGGCTGCCCGAGCTGCCCCCGGCGCCGGCCCTGCCGCTCGCCGTGCCGCCCGGCACGATCGGCCGGCCCGAGTTCGGCCATCGCGGCGGACGGCTGCCGGCCGCGCGGTGGACCGCCGTCAAGGAGTACGCACGGCGCTTCGGGGTCACCCCGTCCGCCGTGCTGATGACCGCCTACGCGGATGTCCTGCGGACCTGGTCGAGCGAGCCCGACTTCACGCTCGACCTGACCCTGTTCAACCGTCCGCAGTCCCATCCGCGCATGGGCGAACTCATCGGCGACTTCACCTCCGTCACCCTCCTCGCGCTGTCGGCCGATCCGGGCGAGGCGTTCGCCTCCCGGGTGCGGCGGCTCCAGCAGCGGCTCATGCGGGACCTGGAGCACCCCGAGTTCAGCGGTGTCCGGGTGCTGCGCGAACGCTCCCGCCGCGCGGGCGGCGGGCCCGGTGCCTCGATGCCGGTGGTCTTCACCAGCGCGCTGGTCCTGGGGACCGGCGGTGAGGACCCGTCGGAGGGGATCCGGTTCTTCGGGGACGAGATGTACGGCATCACCCAGACCCCCCAGGTATGGCTGGACCATCAGGTGACCGAGGAGCGGGGCGACCTGCTGTTCAACTGGGACGCCGTCGAGGCACTCTTCCCCGCCGGTCTCCTGGACGACATGTTCGACGCCTACCGCGCCACTCTGGACCGGCTCGCCGGGGACCCCGCGGTGTGGACGGAGCCGACGACATCGCCCGCGCTGCCCGAGTGGCAGCTTGCGGAGCGCCGCGCCGCCAACGACACCGGCGCGCCGATCCCGGCCCGCACCCTCGGCGAACTCGTCGTGTCCCGGGCCCGTACCTGTCCCGACGCGACCGCGGTGATCGACGAGAACGGCGAGCACAGCTACCGCGAGGTCATGGAGGCCGCGGCGGGGCTCGCCCACCGGCTGGTCGAACTGGGCGCCACGCGGGACACACTGGTCGGTGTGGTGCTCGACCGGGGCATGGACCAGATCGTCGCCGTGCTCGCCGTCGCCCTCTCGGGCGCCGCGTATCTGCCGGTCAGCCCGGACTGGCCGACCGCCAGGCGGCAACTGCTGCTGGAGCGCGGCGGGGCACGGATCGTGGTGACGGACCCCGGGGCGCGCGACCAACTCGACTGGCCGGCCGGTGTCCACCTCGTCACCGCGGCGGATCCCGAGGTGACCGGTGCCGGCACCGCGCCCCCGGAGGTCGATGTCCGTCCGGACGACCTGGCCTATGTGATCTTCACCTCCGGGTCGACCGGAGAGCCGAAGGGCGTGATGATCGACCATCGGGCCGCGGCCAACACCCTCCAGGACATGAACGAGCGGTTCGCGGTGGGTCCGGACGACCGGGTGCTCGCCCTGTCGGCGCTGAGCTTCGACCTCTCGGTCTACGACGTGTTCGGCGCGCTCGGGGCCGGAGCGGCGGTGGTCGTACCGGCCCGTGGCCGCGGCCAGGATCCGCTGCACTGGGACGAACTGGTACGGCGCCACGGCGTGACGGTCTGGAACTCGGTCCCCGCCCTGATGCGGGCATGGACCGAGGCCCGCGCCGCCGGAGAGAGGGACGGCCGGGCCGAGTCGAGTGTCCGGCTCGTCCTGCTGAGCGGCGACTGGATCCCCGTCACCCTTCCCGCGGCTGTCCGCGCACAGCATCCCCGCGCGGAGGTGGTGAGCCTGGGAGGCGCCACGGAGGCGTCCATCTGGTCCGTGCACCATCCGATCGGGGACGTGCCACCGGAATGGACGCGGATCCCGTACGGCAAGCCCCTCGCCAACCAGACCCTGCATGTGCTCGACAAGCACCTCGAACCGTGCCCGGTGTGGACCACGGGGGAGATCTGTATCGGCGGGGTGGGCGTGGCCCGGGGCTACTGGGGAGCGCCCGAGCTGACCGCGGAGCGCTTCGTCGTCCATCCGCTGACCGGTGAACGGCTGTATCGCACCGGGGATCTCGGCCGCTATCTGCCGGGCGGGGACATCGACTTCCTCGGACGTGCGGACTTCCAGGTGAAGCTCAACGGCTACCGCGTCGAGCTCGGCGAGATCGAGGCGGCGCTGCGCTCCGCGCCGGGCGTCGCCGAGGCCCTGGTGGGGGTGGAGAGCAACCCGGCGACCGGCGGACGCCAGCTCGTCGCGCATCTCGTCGCCGAGGACGCGGCCCAACCGCCCGCCGGTACGACCGGCACCGACCGCGCCGCGGGCGTCCGCGCCGCCGTCGAGGAACTCCTGCCGGGCTATATGGTTCCCCACCACTTCCTCTTCATCGACACCGTGCCGCTCAGTGCCAACGGCAAGGTCGACCGGAGTGCTCTGCCCGCCCCATGGGCCGAGCCGGCGTCGAAGGAGCAGACCGCACCGCGTGACGAGCTGGAGGGCCGGCTGACGCGGATGTGGGCCGATGTGCTCGAACGGGACGACTTCGGTGTCGACGACAACTTCTTCGAGCTGGGCGGGGATTCACTGCACGCGGTACGCATCCTGACGTTGATCCGCCAGGAGATCGGCCTCGAACAGGACGCGGAGGACGACCTGGGGATGCTCTTCGACTTCCCCACGATCGCGGAACTCGCCCACCGGCTCGCCCGCCGGCCGGGGCGGTGACGGCATGTCAGAAACCGATGCCGGAGGTACGGGACGGCGCACGGCGCCGCTCGACGGACACTGGGACGAGGTGATCGTCGGGGCCGGCTCCGCGGGCGCGACCCTCGCGGGACGGCTGTCGGAGGACCCCGGTCGCCGGGTCCTGCTCCTGGAGGCCGGGCCGGACAACCAGGGCGATCCCCCCGGCTCGCCAGACAACCCCGTGCTGTCGGGGGCCAATTGGGACCACTCCGCCTACGTCCACGGGGAGGCCGAGAACGGACGGCGCTATCCGTATGTGGTGGGCAAGACCGTCGGGGGCTCCTCCGCGGTGAACGGCGCCCTCGCGCTGCGCGGTCTGCCGGGTGACTTCGACGCCTGGGCCGCCGCGGGCAACCCCGCCTGGTCGTGGGAGAGCGTGCTGCCGTACTTCGTCCGGCTGGAGTCCGACGGCGACGTCAAGGGGCCCGACCACGGCAGTGAGGGGCCCCTGCCCATCCGCAGGCAGTCCGAGGACGAGTTCGGGCCCCTGTCGGCCGGCTTCCTGCACGCCTGCCGCGACCACGGCGTGCCGACCGTGGCCGACCTCAACGCGGCCGACTGCACCACCGGTGCGGGGCCCATCCCCCGCAACGAGGCGGGCGGCCGGCGCGTGTCGACGGCCGACGCGTACCTCGCCCCCGCCCGGCACCGGCCCAACCTCACGGTGGCCGGTCACTGCTCGGCCGCCCGGATCGTCTTCGACGGCGACAGGGCCGTCGGTGTGGAGGCCGTGAGCGACGGGCGGCTCGTCCGTATCGGCGCCGACCGCGTGACGCTCTCGGCCGGGGCCATCGGCACGCCCGCGATCCTGCTGCGCTCCGGTATCGGCCCGGCCGACGCACTGCTGCGGCTGGGCGTACGCCCCGTCGCCGATCTGCCCGGGGTGGGCGCGAACCTCATGGAGCATCCGATCGTCGCCCTGTGGGGGCTCCCCGCCCCGACCGGCTCCCGGCCCGCGGAGCCCATGCACCAGGTACTGGCGCGGGTGGCGAGCACGGGCGGCGCCCCCGACCTCAATCTCACGCTGGTCAACAACGTCTCCGACCTCGATGTACCCGTGATGCGCGGAGTGCTCAAGGGCCGGACCGCGTTCTCCCTGCACGCCTCGCTGCTGACGCCGCGCTCCCGCGGCTCCGTGACCCTCCAGAGCGCGGAACCGGACGCCGATCCCCTGATCGAACTCCGGCTGGCCTCGGACCCCTGGGACGTCGAACGCCTGATGACGGGCACACGGATGCTCTGGGAGATGGTCAGGGGCAGCCGCCTCGCGCCGCTGCTGGAGCGCGTGTTCCTCTGGACCGACCGGACCGTGGAGGACGACGCCATGCTGCGCCGTTCCGTCTCACGGTTCGTCTGTCCGTCCTGGCACCCGGCGGGGACCGCCGCGATGGGCCCGTCCTCGAACCGCGCGGCGGTCGTCGACGAGCGCTTCGGCGTGCACTCGGTGAGCGGACTGCGTGTCGTGGACGCCTCCGTGATGCCGACGATGCCGAGCGCGCCGACCAATCTCAGCTGCGTCATGCTCGGCGAGAGGGCGGCGTCGTGGAGCGCGTAGGGCCTGTCCGGATACGGCGTCTCCATCCGGCCGCCCGGGCGCGAGAACCGGTTCGGGGAGGCGCCGTACCGTCGTCCCGACGAACCCTTCGAAGCGCTTTCCACCGTCACGAGGAAGCCCATGAACAGGTCCTGGTGGCGCTGACCGCCGAACTGTCGACGCTGGGCGCCGCACTCACCGGGAGGCAACAGTGACCGCACACGACCTTTCCCCGAACCGCGGTGTGTCCGCGCCCCCGGGAGCCGAGTTCCCGCTGACCGATCTCCAGGCGGCGTACCTGGTCGGGTCGAGCCCGCTGATGGAGCTCGGCGGATTCCGGCCGAATCTCTACACCGAGATCGACATCGTGGACTTCGATCCCGAGGCGGCGGGACGGGCCGTCGATCTCCTGATCTCCCGTCACGAACATCTGCGGACCGTCATGACCGAGGAGGGCGGTCAGCGGGTACTCGGCGCCGCCGAGGTCACACCGTTCCCGCTGCGCGCGATCGACCTGACGGGTCTGCCGGCGCACGAGCAGGAGGCGGAGATCCACCGGACCAGGGAGCGGATGCGGGACGAGGGTCCGGCGCCCACCGGCTGGCCGCTGTTCGAGATCGTCGCCCACCGTTTACGGCCACACCGTACCCGGCTGCACTTCGCCATGAGCCTGCTGCTCCTCGACTCGACGAGCACCCGCAGGCTCCAGGAGGAGTGGTGGCGGCTCTACCGCGATCCGGCCACCGAACTGCCGCCCCTGACCGGCACCTTCCGCGCGTGTGTGCTGGCCCGCGCCGCGGACTCGGAATCGGACGCCCACCAGGCACAGTGGCGGTACTGGGAGGCGCGGCTCGACTCGCTGCCCGACGCCCCCCGGCTGCCGCTCGCCCGGCCGGCGGCCGGTATCGAGTCCGCCCGCCTGACCCGGCGTTCCTTCGTGCTGAGCCGTGAGCAGTGGCAGCGGTTCCGTACCACCATGCGCGCGCACCGTGTGCTGCCGACGACCGGACTGCTGCACGTGTACGCGGAGGTGCTGGGGGCCTGGGCGGCCGATCCGAACTTCTGTCTCAACGTCCTGCACCAGAACTGGGTGGTCCGGCATCCCGAAGCCGCAGGCGTCGTCGGCCAGTTCAGCGCCACCCTGCCCCTGGAGGTCGACCTCCGGGAGGACGAGGACTTCTTCGTACGGGCGGGGCGCCTCCAGCGCAGGCTCTGGAAGGACATGGAGCACTCCGACGTCAGCGCGATCCGGGTGACCCGTGAGCTCGCCGCCCGCCGTGGCTGGACCTCGCGCGCGGCGCTGCCCTATGTCTTCAACAGCATGCTGGGTCCGGGGGAGCGGCCCGCCACCGGGAGGGGGGTGTGCCGGACGGTGACCTCCGCCCTGCGCACTCCCCAGGTGCTGATCGACCAGCAGGTCAAGGACGCCCCCGGGGGAGGTGTCGAGTGCGTGTGGGACATCGTCGGCGAAGCCTTCCCCGAGGGCCTCCCCGACGCGATGTTCGACGCCTACCGGAGCATGCTGGAGTCGCTCGCCGCGCCGGACGGCGCCGAGGCCCGGCCCGCTCTCCCGGCGGGGGCCCACCGGGATCTCGTCGAGCGGCTGAACACGACGGCCGAGGCGCCGCCGACGGGCCGGCTGGAGGACGGCTTCCTTCAGCGGGCGGCGGCGGAGCCGGACCGGCCGGCGATTCTGACGGCGCACCGCACGGTGACGTACGGGGAGCTGGAAGCGGGCTCGCGGTCCGTCGCCGTATGGCTGCGCGACCACGGGGTCGGCCGTGGTGATGTGGTGCCCGTCGTGATGGACAAGGGCTGGGAACAGGTCGCGGCCGTACTCGGTGTACTGAGGGCCGGCGCCGCCTACTGCCCCGTATCGGTGACCCTGCCCGCCGACCGTATCGGGCGTCTGCTCGACGCGACATCCGCACGCACCGCGCTGTGCCAGTCCCGCCGCCTGCCCGAACCCCTCCGTCAAGGAGCGCTTCCCACGCTCCGCGTCGACCTGGCGGATCCGACGGACCAGGTGCTGGATGCACCGGTGAGCGACTCCGGTGAACTGGCCTACATCATTCACACCTCGGGCTCGACCGGTGCCCCCAAGGGCGTCATGATCGGCCACGGAGCGGCCCTGAACACGATCGCCGACATCAACCGGCGGCTGCGGCTCGGCCCGGACGACCGGGTGTTCGGCATCTCCTCGCTCAGCTTCGATCTCTCGGTCTGGGACATCTTCGGCACCCTGGCGGCCGGCGCCGCACTCGTGCTTCCCGCGGCGACCGACCACCCCGATCCCGAGGGATGGGCCGAGACCTCGCTCGCGCACGGCGCCACCGTGTGGAACTCCGTCCCGGCGCTCGCCGAGATGCTCGTCGAGGTCCTCGCCCACCGGCCGGGGCCGGATCTGCCGCCGCTGCGGGCGTTCCTGCTGAGCGGCGACTGGATACCCGTCTGGCTCCCGGACCGGATGCGGTCCCTGTGGAGCGATGTCCGGGTGCTGGGGCTCGGCGGCGCCACCGAGGCGTCCATCTGGTCGAACTGCTTCGAGATCGGCCGTGTCGACCCCGCCTGGCGGAGCATTCCGTACGGGACTCCGCTCAGCGGGCAGACCATGCGGGTACTCGACCACGCCATGGAGGTCAGACCGCCCTGGGCCACCGGCAGGATCTATATCGGCGGCGTCGGTGTCGCCCAGGGGTACGCGAAGGATCTGGAGCGCACCGCCGAGCGGTTCGTCCGGCACCCGCGTACCGGTGAACGCCTGTACTGGACGGGCGATCTGGGGCGTTACTGGCCCGACGGCACCATCGAGTTCCTCGGCCGTGAGGACCGGCAGGTCCAGCTTCAGGGTTTCCGGGTGGAGCCCGGCGAGGTGGAGAGCGCGGTGCGCGGCCATCCGGCGGTGGCCGAATGCGTCGTGTCCACGGTCGCGTCGCCGGACGGCCGACCCCGGCTGGTGTGCCTGGTGGTCCCGGACGAGGGCTTCGCCGTCGGCGCCGAGGAGATCTCCCGGCATCTGAGGGAGCGGCTGCCGTCCTACATGATCCCGGGGGAGTACCGGGTCGTGGAGCGGCTGCCGTTGACCCCCAATGGCAAGGTCGACCTGGACCAGGTGCGGGCCGTGCCGGCCGCACCGTCCGCAACGGCCGCCGGTGGTACGGACGTCGGCGCCGCGGACGACAAGGTGACGCGTCGGCTGGGCGAGCTGTGGGAGCAACTGCTGGGAGTCGAATCGGTCGGTCCTGACAGCGACTTCTTCGCGATGGGCGGCAACTCGCTCCTCGCGCTGCGGCTCATCAACCGGGCGCGTTCGGAGCTCGGCGCGGAGGTTCAGTTCGGCCAGATCTTCGAAACACCGACGTTGCGGGCCTTCGCGACGGCCGTCCTGGCCGGTGCCCGCCCGGCGGCGTGCGCGGTCAGGCTGTCCGACGGCGAGGAGAGCGGCACAGGACCCGGGCTGATCCTCTTCCACCCGGTGGGCGGCTCGGTCACCAGCTATCTCGAACTGGCCCGTGTCTGGCCGGGTCCCGTACACGCCTTCCAGAGCCGCATGCTCGTCGACGGCGCCGAGGCGTCGGGCGCACCTGACCTGACGACGATGGCATCGGCGTATCGCGAGGAACTGCTGGATCTGGTGCCCGAGGGCCCGTTCCTGCTCGGCGGCTGGTCGATGGGTGGTGTGCTGGCCTACGAAGTCGGCAGGCAGCTGATCGCCGAGGGCCACGAGTGCCGGGTCTTCATGATCGACAGCCTGGTCGCCGAGGGCCGGACGCCGAGGACGCGGGCCGAGGGCTATCTGGAGTTCCTGGGCGATCTGGCCGGCGGGCGTCCGCCGGCCGGGCTCGTGACCGCGGTGGACGAGGCCGGCGAAGAGGAGGTCGCGCGGGCCGCCAGGGCGGCTGCGGTCGAGCACGGACTCCTCCCCTCGGAGATCGATCTCGCGGGATTCGAGCGGCTGTCGGGCGCGCACGCCCATCACCTCAAGCTGCTGGGCGCCTATCGTCCCGGCTTCTGTGAGGAGGTATCCGCTCTGCTCTTCGTCGCGCGGACGAGGCGGGGAGACCTCCGGGGGCCGGGCGCCGACTGGCGGGCGGTGTGCCCGCGGATCGAGGTCGAGTTCCTGGAGGGGGATCACTACTCGATCGTGTCGGCCGGTGGACTCCGGGCCATCAGCGAACGGCTCGTCCGTTGGCTTGCCGCTACGGGGGATTAAGCGTGCAGCCGGATGAACGTATGCCGTGTCGCTGACGGCCCGGAGGGCTCTGGTGTCAGTACCGGCCCAGGGTTCCCCGGCGCCTGGCGACATTCTCCAGACGGCCGAAGAGGAGGACGCCGATCGCGATGAGTACGAGCGGCTGAAGGATCACCCACCACAGGCCCCAGCCGGTCACCAGACCGGTCAGGGCGTGGCCGCCCACGAGGATGTCGCGGATGGCCTCGATGCCCGGCGCGATCGGTACGAGGAGCCGGCTGAGGAAGGCGGTCACGTCCGGCATGTTGTCCAGCGGGACGAACGTGCCGCCCGCGATGAACCACACGGCCATCGAGAACTGCGTGATGATCTCGATGCGCTTGTACACCAGCGTCAGCCCGCACAGGATCAGCGCGAGTCCGCAGGTGCCCAGGACGATGGACGTGGCCGGCACCAGGATCTGCACGTCGAAGGGCGTGTCCCCGCCCCTCGCCTCGATGGTGATCACTCCCACCAGGAGGACGGACAGGGCGCTCGGCAGAGCCGAGACGACGGCGGCCACCTGGCGGCCGAGAATGAGTGTCCACGAGGGCAGCGGCGTGAGGTACGTCTGTTCCAGCACGCCCGACTGCATGTCTCCGAGATAGCTCCAGAAGGCCCGGTTCACCTGCTCGTGGATGAAGACGAGCGAGACCATGCCGAGCAGGCCCGGCAGGAGCAGTTCGTCCCGCAGCTGCCCGCGCCCCATGAACAGGACGAGCAGCAGGAAGAAGACAGGGAAGGTGATCATCTGCACCAGGACCTCGCGCCACCCCGCCGCCAGGTTCAGCAGGCCCTTCCGCACTTCGTTGCTGAAGGCGTTGAGGTAGGTGGCGGCGCCTGGGCGGTCCGCGGTGTTCGCCGGAGCGGTGCGGCCGGCTGTGGGAGTGAGCGTCGTCATGGTCGGTCCCCGCTCATTTCAGTACTGGCCGAGCCGGCCGTCGCGCACGGCTCTGCGGTGGTTTCGGGAGAAGAGCCATCCTCCGAAGAGGACGAGCGCGAAGGTGTAGGCGAGCAGCCAGGGCAGCGTCCCGTCGGACCAGATGTCCCCGAGCGACTTCCCGTCGAAGAGCACCTTCGTGGTCGCCTCGACCCCCAGGGTGGTCGGCAGGAACCGCGCCACCACCGCCAGCCAGTCCGGGTACAGACCGAGCGGCATCATCGAGCCGTTCAGCAGGATGACCAGTGAGGTGAACAGCGAGTGCAGGGCGCCGACCATGGGGGAGCTGACGGCGATGGCCGCGAGTACGAAGGTGAACGCCAGGACGTTGACGATGACCAGGGCGTAGGGCACCAGCGCGGCGGCCTTCAGCGGAATCGTCACCCCGGTCACGAACATCGGCACCAGCGTGGCGACCAGGGCCACCATGAGCCCCAGCGTGGACGCGGTGACAAGCCGGCCCAGCATGAAGACCCACGGAGGCGCGGGCGACATATGGCTCTGGGAGTAGGTGCCGCCCCGCTTCTCCTCGACGAGGTCGGCCACCATGACCAGGCTGCCGTAGTGCAGGAACCAGTAGCCGCTGATGGCGACGAGTGTTTCCGGGATCAGCTCCCTGCGGAGCGTGCCCTGCCCCATCACGTATTGCATGCCGAGATACAGCACCGTGCTGATGACCAGCATGATGATGTGTCCCACGGGGTGGGCCAGCTGTGACAGCAGTCCCTTGCGGACCTCGGCACGCAGCACGCTCAGACCGGTGCTCGGGGTCAGCTTCCAGTCGGTACGGGCCGGCGGGACCGGCCGTTCGGTGGCGGCGGGCGCGACGCTAGTCATGGGCGGGCGCCTTGATGAGACCCATGAAGACGTCCTCCAGGTCCGGCTGCACCTGGGACAGCGACTGCACCACGGCCTGCTGGTCGCGTAACCGGTCGACGAGCGTGTAGACCTGCTGCGGGTCGCTCACGCGCCCCGAGATGATCGTCGTGCCCTCGACGCTGCGGGCGGTGAAGCCGGACGGGAGTGAGAGCTCCGGCAACTCCCCCTCGACGCGCACCTCGTACTTGTCCCGCTCACGGAATTGCGAGAGCAACTGCTCGGTCGGCAGGTCGGCGACGACCTGGCCCTTCCGGATCACGGCCACCCGGTCGCACAACTCCTCGACCACGTTCATCTGGTGGGTGGTGAGGAGAACCGTCTTGCCGCGCTCCCGCGACATGGTGCGGATCCACTCCATGACCGTGCGGGTCGCCTCGACATCGAGTCCGATCGTGGGCTCGTCCAGCAGCACGATGGGCGGGTCGGCGATCAGGGCCGCGGCCACGGCGACCTTCTGCTGCATGCCGCGCGAGTAGCCGCCGACCTTCTCGTCACGGCGCTCCCAGAGGTCGAGACCCGTCAGGAGTTCCTCGGCGCGGACGCGCGCGTCGGCGCCGCGCATGCCCTTCAGCCGCCCGAAGTAGAGCAGGTTCTGCCAGGCGGAGAGCGTCCAGTAGACGTTGCGCGAGCCCTCCAGGACCGCGCCGAACTGCTGCATCGCGGCGGACCGCCGGCGGGTGACGTCGAATCCGTTCAGCAGGGTCTTGCCCGATGTGGGGGCCAGCAGCCCGGACAGGATCTTGATTGTGGTCGTCTTCCCGGCGCCGTTCGGGCCCAGGAAGCCGAAGACCGTGCCGGCCGGGACCGACAGGGAGATGTTGTCGACGGACGGTGTGTCCGACGAACCGTAGGTCTTGGTGAGCCCGCTGATCTCGATCGCGGGCGTGGCCGTGACTGCTCCTGGCCGGCCGGAGCCGGCGGGTGCCTGGGTTTGCGTACTCACATTCGCACCTTCATGGGGTAAACAGCGCACCGAAACGTGAACATCGTTTACTTTGCATGTGCTGTACTCTAAAGTCAAGGGTGTTCTCGTGGAATGCTGGGTGCAGGTCGGACACGAAGAAGCGGGCAGGCGGATGTCATCGAACTGGCGTGAGAAACGGCGGGCGTCCGCCGTGGCGGAGATCAAGGAAGTGGCCCGACAACTCCTGGTCAAGGGAGGGGTGACGGCCGTGTCCCTGCGCGCCATCTCCCGCGAGATGGGGATGACGCCCTCGGCGCTCTATCGCTACTTCCCGAGCCTGGACGCGCTGCTGGCGGGTATGCGCAGCGATCTCTTCGAGGAGCTGGGCGAGGCGACCACGAAGGCGCGTGACGCCGTGGCCGGCGACGATCCGCTGCTGCGGCTGATGGCGATGGCGCGCGCGTTCCGCGCCTGGGGGCTCGAACACCGCGCGGAGTTCGGTCTCATGCTCGGCCCGCCTCCGTCGGGCGGCGAGGGCGGTCAGGACCCGGACGAACCGGATTACGCGCCCGCGTGTGTGGGCGTCACCTTCCTCGGTGAGATCGCGGAGCTGGACCGGCGCGGCGCCCTGCGGGTCCCGTCGGTCGAGCTCATCGAGGGCCGGCTCGCACCGGGATTGCGGGACTATCTCGATGGCCAGGAAGGGCTCGGCCTCCCGGTGATCTTCGCCTTCCTCGCGGTCTGGGCCAGGCTCTACGGCATCATCGCGATGGAGATCTTCGGGCATATGGCCTGGGCGGTGACCGACAGCGGCGCTCTCTTCGAGACCGAGCTGATCAACTTCGCGCAGCAGCTGTCGGGCACCGCGTACGAGAGCTCCTGAAGCCGGTTCCGCCGACTTCAGGAGACCTCGTCCCGCGCACGGCCGGGACCGCGCACGGCCGGACCGGATATGCCCGGACCGAACTGGACCTACTCGTCTAGGAACGAACCGCGGTCCCGCGGCCGACATGGGCCAGGATCTCGTCCGCCGCGCGCACCGCCCCGCCGGACTCACGGATGTGGTCCCGCAGGTCCCGCGTCGCGGCCCGTACGGTGTCGTCGGCCTCGATGTCCAGGACAGCGGCGCGAATCGCGCTCGCGGACGTCTCGTCCCGGCCGATCACGCGTGCGACACCGAAATCCGCGAGCTGGCGTGCCAGCCCGTCCGCCGCGGCCAGTTGCGGCATCACGACCAGCGGGGTGCCCGCGTGCAGCGCGTGCATCACCGTCCCCGTTCCGCCGGAGCAGACGGTGAGCCGGGCGTGCTCCAGCACGGACCCGAACGGCACCCAGGTGTGTGTCTCGACATCGGCCGGCAGCGGCCCGATGTCGGCCGGGTCGACTCCAGGACCCACCGCGATCACCACGTGCCACGACAGCCCCTCGAAGGCCTCGACGCACATCCGGAACAGCTCGGGCTGCTGGTTGAAGCTGGTGCCGAGCGAGACCAGAGCGACCGGTTTCCCGCTCGCGGGAGGCCGCCAGGTCCCCTCCGGGTCCGCCGCGCGCAGACACGGTCCGACGAAGACGAACTTGTCGTCGGTCTCGGCGTCGATATAGCCGAACCTGCTCGGATAGAAGACGATCTTCAGCGCCTCGGGGTCGCCCGTCAGCTGATGGAAGGCCACTTCCGGGTCGACGCCGTTCAGCTCCGCGTACCGCCGCATCTCGCCGCGGAGTTCGGCGTAGGCGGCGTCGCCGATGGCGGCCGGTGTGACGTGCTGACTGACACACCCCACCGGGAAGAGCCGCACCGCCGGGACACCCCACTTCTCCCCGAGCAGCTCGCCGATCCACCGCACATAGCCGTCGTAGACGACGGCGTCCGGGCGGTCGTCCGCGAAGTGGGCGTCGAACAGCGATGTGGTGGCGATGCCCTCGCGCACCCCGCTCAGCAGGACTTTGGCCAGCCAGTTCTCCGTACCCGGCGGAAAGTCCCGCTGCACGTCGATGGTGGACTCGTACGGGATGACGGTCGCGCCGGTGGACGCGACCTCCTTCGCGAACGCCGCGGTGGCCGGATAGCTCACCCGGTGTCCTCGGCGTACCAGCTCCTCGACGACCGCGAGAGTGGGCGCGAGATGCCCGGGCGCGGGGACGTTGAAGAAGGCGATGTGCCGGCTGCTGCTGCCCATGACAGGACCTCCCTCAGACCCGCCGGCCACGGATGGAGACGAACTCGTGGCTCCGTACGACCATCGCCCTGTTGTGCATCAGGTCCGTCAGGAAGAGGTCGATGTCGGCGGCGTCGAAGCCGGCCTCGATCATGGCGTCGCGCTTCTGGCTGACGTTGTTCTCGTACAGCCGGCAGCCGTAGTCGCCACCCGTCCAGCTCTCGAAGTGCCAGCGGGTGCGCACGGAGGAGAGACCGGCGTCGAGCATGGTCCGGTGGACCTCGTGGCCCCAGCCGCCATGCGTGTGACGAGCCGTCATCACGTCGTACAGTCCGTCCAGGACCCGCCTGAAGACCGCGGCGTGCTCCTCGCTCGGTGCGGACACCACCCGTGGGGTCGAGCGGACGAACTCGCCCAGCAGCAGCCAGCCGCCCGGCTTCAGCGAGCCGGCCAGACGGTGTACGAACTCCACCCGGTTCTCCAGGTGGTGGGTCAGCAGTCTGCCGTGGATGAGGTCGAACGGGCCCTTGGCCGCGAGCGGTTCACCGCTGCTCAGGTCCTGGGTGTGGATCCCGATGTTCGGCCCCTGGGGGACCATATGGGTGTCCTGGTCGATGGCCTCGACCCGACCGGTCTCACCGGCCAGCTCGGACAGCATCCTCGTCACCGATCCGCCACCGGCGCCGAGATCGAGGTAGTGGCCGCCCGCGCCCGGCGCTATCTCGCCGAGCTCCGCGCGGGTGAAGGGGTCGAGGAACTCCTCAAGCGGGCTCAACTGGGCGGGGACGTTGTGGAATACGTAGTCGGCGAGGTTGGTCATCGTCTTCCTCTGTGGTGGTGGAGCCGGCGGTGGGATGGAACGCTGCGGTCGTCGGGGACGGTCAGGGGCTGTAGCTGAACAGTTCCTTGTCCCGGTAGGTCTCCTCGCGACGCTTCATGGACTTGATCAGCGCGTCGCGGAGCCGGCCCACGAGGGGGTTGGTGGTGTGCCCCAGTCGCGCGATCAGCCGCGAGTGCTGGACGATCTTGTTGGCGCGCCGCGAGCGGACGCGCCCGTAGTGGCGCAGGGCGGCGGGCACATCATGCTCGGACAGGAGGCAGGCCAGGCTGGCGACATCCTCCAGCGCCATGTTGGCGCCCTGGCCCAGGACAGGTCCGATCGGGTGCGCGGCGTCGCCGAGCAGTGTGACCCTGCCGGTGTGCCAGCGCTTCAGGGGCGGGCAGTCATGGACATCGGTGACGACCATGTCCTCCAGCGCGCAGGAGGCGACCGTCTCCGGCAAGGGAGCGGACCACTCGCCCCACAGCTCCAGCAGATCGGCCTTGGCCCGCTCGGCGGGCTTGGCCGGCCAGCTGTGCTCGGGGGCATTGACGGTGGCCGTCCAGAAGAGGCGTGTGTCGTCGAACGCCTCGGCGAAGAAGTGGCCGCCGGGGCCGACGAACACGAAGCCGTCACCGTGCTGGGCCGGTCTCTTGGAGATGCCGCGGACGGAGGTGAACCCGAGATAGCGCGGCGGCACCTCACCGGCGACCAGCGACCGCAGAGTGGAGCGCACCCCGTCGGCCCCGACGACCAGATCGCCGGTGACGGTGCGGCCGTCGGTCAGCCGCACCGTGGCGGTGTCACCGGCGCTGGACGCCGCCACCACGGTGGCCTGGTGATGGACCGTCACCGGCGCCGACCCCGGCCGGTGCACCGCCTCGGCCAGGATCCGGTGCAGATCCGCCCGGAGGATGCCGATCATCGGGGCTCCCCATTTCGCCGGGAAGTTGCCCACCTCACGGCTCTTCAGGAGCTTGCCGTCCCAGGACATGATCGGCATGTCGGAGGCATGCCGATCGCTTGACCATCCCGCGCTCCGCACGGCCTCGCCGAGCCGGGGGCTGATGCGGTCCACCGACTTGACCCCGTTGGGCGTCAACTCGATCCCCGATCCCGTGTTGCCGAACCCCTTCGCGCGCTCGAACACCTCCGCGGAGATTCCGCGTTCGCGCAGGGCGACAGCGAGCGCGAGTCCGCCGATCCCCCCGCCGGCGATGAGTACCTTGATCGACTTCATGTCCGAGTCCCTCCCGAGCTGTTGTCCCCGGCTCTCATGGAGAGCCGGGAGGGCTGTTTTCTGCCACGGTCGTCGCCACCGGGCACGAGAGCGCGTAAGAGCGGCCAATGGGGCACGGATACCGGTCCAGGGCGTTCGCCGATTTTCTCGGCGTTCGCGTGCTGCCGCGGTCTTCGTCTTTCTCGGAGAAAGGCCGTCCCCAGGTGATTTGACGAGCAGTTTCGCATGACGGAACTCTCGCGAGAATATCCCAAATTGCTATTCTTTCCGGTGATCCGGAGGGCTTGTGGTCGAGACATCGGCGCGGCTATCGTCACCAATTCCTGCGCGCGGCCGATTAATTCTGCACAAATCTGCGGACCGAGGACGGATGACGGAATGACGACAATGGCAGGCATTGACGGAGCGGGCGGTACGCCGCTCTCCTGGCGTTCCCTGCGCATATCCCTCGACGACGAGACATACGCGGAGCGGCTGCTGCTCACCGTGGTCGCGCCATGGGCGGCCGGGCAGCTGGCCGACCGCGCCGTGGCGAGCTGGTTCCCCGAGCGCGCGGGCGGGCACGGGGAAGAGTTGCGCGTGCACGTCCTGAGCGCGGACGAACGGATCACGGCCGGGCTCATCGAGGCGATCCGGTCCGCAGGACCGAACGCGTCCGGCTCGGCCCCGGAGACGGCCGAGCTTCCCTATGTGCCCGACGCGGCCCTGTTCGGCGGCGCCGAGGGGATCGCGGTGTGCGCGGAGCACTTCGGGGAGGCCGCGCGTACCGCCGTCGAGACGATCAGGGCGACGCCGTCGCGTGAGAAGCGTCTGCGCGCGGCCGCCGCTCTGCTGCTGGCCTCGGCTCTGGCCATCGGGCCCGATCCGCGCGAGGCCGTTCAGTGGCTGCGCGGACAGGCGTCCTCGCTCGCCGGCACGGCGGACGTCGCCGACGCGCGAACCCGTGCCGAGGAGGACCACTTCCGCAACGAGGCCGAGTGGCGGTCCCGGCACGCCGTCACCCGCGCGGAGACCGCTCTGCCCACGACCACGACCGGGGCCTGGTACCGGCAGCAGTGCGCCGTGTGGACGTCGCTGACACGGCTGCGGGAGGCCGGGCGGCTCGACGGGACCCCGGGGGACGTTCTCCGCGCGTTCGTACGGCTGCTCTTCGGTCAGTTGGGCCTCGGCGCGCATGACGAGGCGTACGTGGCCTGGCTGGTGTCCATGGACCTCGTCTCGCCGGGACCGCGCGAGCCCTTCTTCGCCGACTCCCAGGCGTCCGTCGACCGCCTCATGCACGAGCACAGCAAGTACTTCGACGCCCGTCTCATGGACCAGCGCCCCGATATGGCCGGCGCGACGGCCGAGGGGCGCCAGGAGCTCCCGCCCGTGCTGGCGCGCGTCGAACTCGGACGACCCCGGGCGCCTGGTCCGGACGCCCCGAGGTTCGAGGAGGTCCTTCTCGCCCGCCGCAGCGCGTACGGCTCGTACGGAGGCCCCGTCACCCTTGGCCAACTCGGCGCGCTGCTCTACTTCTCGGCGGGTGTCACGGCGCGGAAGACCATGCCAGGGGCGGACAGCTCCTACCCGGTCAGGCCGTACCCGAGCGGCGGCACTCGCTACCCGCTGCGCGTCCTGCTGTACTGCCACGCCGTCGACGGACTCGCCCGGGGCACCTATCTCTACGACCCGGAGGGGCACGCGCTCGAACAGCTGGGTGACAGGGACATCCGCGCCGATCTGATGAGGATGGCGCCCGCCACCGATCCGCGCGTGGTCTTCCCGCCCAAGGCGGGCGGGAAGCTGCGTGTCGACGACTGCCCGCTGTGGGTCTTCACCGTGGCCGACCTGACCTTCCAGCGACTTCACTACGGCCTGCGCTCCTATCGTCTCGTCCTGCAGGAGAGCGGCCACCTCGCGCAGAATCTCGCGCTCGTCGCGACGTGGCTGGGCAAGTCCTCGGTGGGGCTCGGCGGGTTCTACGACGACACCGCGAACGAGGCACTGGCGCTGGACGGGGTCAACTCGTCAGTGGTCTACGTCCATCTCGTCGGCGTGGTTCGGCCGCCGTCCCGCACTGACGGAGCGATTCCTGATGCCTGACCGTGCGGGAGCGGTGCGAGGCGGGGTGTGACACGCGGACTGGCCGGCCGGGAGCCGTCCGTCCCCTTCGAGCCGCGGCGTTCCGCGGTGGGCACGGGTTTCCCCCCGATGGACGCAGAGATTACTATATGAGAGCTCTAGTGTCTCCCTCTTCTCAACAAGTCGTCGGGCGCCCGCCCACCCGGCGCGGGTGGGCGGGCGTCACCGGAGAGAGGGGCAGACCTGGCGGAGGAACCGGACTCCGGCGGTGATCCTCTGTGCCGCACGGACCGGTTCCCGGGGTATCTCCGGCCATGCCACAACCAGGGGGTGACGCGATTATGAGGCGCTCTTCAAGAATTGTTCCGAGCAATGGCGTCCGATCATGTGGGCAGGTATCCCGCGCCCGCGGAAAACGGAAGCGGAACGCCCCCTGAGAACCTCGGAAATCATGCGCGCGAACCCTTGTCGAGCAATTCAGGAGGCGACGGTACGAGGCCGGTCTGTGAGAGTCATCGTGCCGATGCGATGGCTGTCATCGCATAACCCAGGGGGAGTTGACATGAATCACCGCGGAGATTCACTCAGACAGGGCGCACCGAGGCGTTCGGTGCTGCTCGGAATTGCCGGAGGCGCGGGGATCCTCGCGACCGACGGCCTGGGTCTCGCGGCCTCGCCGGCCGCCGCCGCGCACGGAGAGGTCCGCCACCACTTCGACTTCGACAGGGGCAACGCCCCCCTGGAGGTCTTCGGCCCCGTCTCCGGAGGGCCGGTGCGGGCGGCGATCGAGCCGAACGATGCCTCGCTCATCATCCGCTTCTCGAATCTCGTGGCGCACGCCTGGTTCGACGCCATCGCCCCGTACCATCCGAGCGCGATCGGTATCCACTCGGACCTCGGCCGCCGTCCGGCGAGCGAGAGGGCGACCAACAAGTTCAGGAACGTCGCTCTCATGTACGCCACCTACGGCATGTACGAGGCGCTGCTGCCGAAGTACTCGACCATCTGGCGCGATGCCATGACATCGGTCGGACTGGACCCCGACGACGCCCAGGAGAACACCGAGACACCCGTGGGGATCGGGAATCTCGCGGCACGGGGCGTGATCGCGAGCCGGGCGCACGACGGTATGAATCAGCTGGGCGACCACGGTGGGCGGGAGTACAACCGGCAGCCGTTCGCGGACTACACCGGATACCGGCCGGTGAACACCGCCTACGTACTCCGTGATCCCTCGCGCTGGCAACCGGCCGTTGTGACCAAGGGCGGTGGCATCTTCCACGTCCAGCAGTTCGTGACGCCCCAACTGCGGCTGGTCCGTCCCTACTCGTATGCCGATCCCAGTGAGTTCCGCGTCGCGAAGCCCACGGCGAGTGACCACCACAACCGAAGGGCGTACACGCGTCAGGCCGACGACATGCTCGCCATGTCGGCGAGCCTGACCGACGAGCAGAAGATGAAGTGCGAGATGTTCGACGACAAGTTCACGAGCCTCGGCGCCGCCGTCGGCTCCGCGTCCGAGAACGCCGGACTCGACCTGGACGGATGGGTCCATCTCCACGCGGTCGCCGACACCGCGACCTTCGACGCCAGCATCGCGGCCTGGTACAACAAGAACGTCTACGACGCGGTCCGCCCGGCCACCGCGATCCGCCATGTGTACGGAGACCGGCCGGTGACGGCGTGGGGCGGGCCGGGCAGGGGGACCGTCAGGATCCCGGCCGACCAGTGGCGGAGCTATCTGAACGTCCCGGACCACCCCGAGTACCCTTCCGGCTCGACCGCCCTGTGCGCGGCTGAGGCGCAGGCGGTACGGCGCTTCCTCGGCACCGACGAGGTCAGCATCCGTATTCCGCGCCCCAAGGGCTCGTCCCTGGTGGAACCAGGTGTCACACCGCACGAGGAGATGGTGCTGAGTTGGGACTCCTGGACCGACTGGACGCGCGACTGCGGACTCAGCAGGTTCTGGGGCGGTGTCCACTTCATGCCGGCGATCGAGGCGTCCTGGGACATGGGGCGCAGGATCGGCGACCGCGCCCACGAGTTCGTCCGCGCTCACATCGACGGGAGGGTGTGACAGCCGATGAGCGGTCGGCCGGTCGCGCCAGAATCCACACCAACTCCCGTACACAGCAAGTGAATCAAGAGAAACACGCGACCGCCGGCCCCCGTCGCCGATAGGCTGCCGATCAACCCTCCTTGTCCCCCCACGCGTTGTCGACGCCGGGACTCGTAACCCGTGATCAAGACATGGAAAGCTGAGGAAGCCACTGTCATGAATGTTGCCCTGTGGATCGTCGCGGGAGTTCTGGCCTTCTTGTTCGCCGCTGTCGGCCTGATGAAGATCTCCAAGCCCAAGTCCGAACTGGCGGCCGGCAACATGACATGGGCCGAGGACTTCTCGTCCGGCGCGGTGAAGACGATCGGGGCGGTGGAAGTGCTCGCCGCGATCGGGCTCGTGCTGCCCGCGGTACTCGACATCGCCGTGGTTCTCGTCCCGCTCGCCGCGACGGGGCTGGCCGTCACCATGGTCGGCGCCGCTGTCGTCCACGCCAGGCGCAAGGAGAGCTCGGCCATCGTCGTCAACGTTGTCCTGCTTGCCCTGGCCGTCTTCGTCGTCTGGGGCCGCTTCGGATCCCACAGCTTCTGACAACAGGGCGGGGGACTGGCGAGCCCGCTCGCCAGTCCCCTGTCATCAGGACGCGTGCACCGACCACTCGACCGGCAGCGCCAGAAGAATCGGCGGGTTCGCCCAGCCGAGCGGGCGCAGCGTCATCTGGACCGCCGCATCGGTCTCCGGACCGATGGTGACCGGGCCCGCCGTACCGACGAGCAGGGGATGTGCCGTCGACGCGTTGCCCGGCAGCGGCCCCTGCGCCGCCGCGTGCACATACCAGCTTCCCCGCGGCACGCCCTTGATACGGAACTGGCCCGAGTGGGCGATCGTCGCCCGCGCGGCCGGAGACCGCTCCAGGATGGGGCTCTCGAACACTCCGAGGTAAATGCCGGAGTCGGTTCTGTACGGGCTTCTCACGACACCCGAGATCGATCCGCCACTGTCCGGCCGTGTCTCGTCCGGCCGTGTTTCGTCCGGCCGTGTTTCGTCCGGCCGTGTCTCGTTCGGCGCGAGTGAGATCCGGCGCGGTGACGGTTGCGTGTTCCCCAGGGCATTGTGCCGGTACTGCGTCGGCGAGAATCCCACGGATTCGCTGAAACGGCGCGTGAAGCTGCCCGTGCTGCTGTAGCCGACCTGCGCACCTATGTCACTCACGTTCAGTGAGGTCGAGACCAGCAGTATCTTTGCCTCATGCAGCCTCACGGCGCTCAGGAATCGGCCCGGCGTGACACCTGTGATGCGCCGGAACGTTCGCAGAAAATGAAACTTGCTCACCATCGCGGTATGGGCTAAGTCGTCGAGTGTGAGCGGTTCTGAATACCTTTCGCGTATCGTTTGCACTGCACACTGAATTGCGTGTTCCATTGTGCTCCCCCGTGAATACTTCGCCTGCGGAAAATCCGTGTAACGCGATGTGTTGCGCGTTGAATGTGCGATTCGATGTGTGGTGAATCGCAGGTGTTTCAGGGGTTGTGTCGTGGCGAGGGCTCGGTGTCCGTTGTTGCGGTGTGGCCCGTTCTCAATGGTGGCGGATGTCTTCAGCAGAGGGTTGCAGACAGAACAAGCCTCTGTCTTCTTCGTTTTTGCGGTTACGGTAAAGGTCGCATCAATTGAATTGGATGATTTTCCTCCGTTTGTTTGGAGGGCGGCCCTCCGATCGGAATGATCGCTTCCGAGAATGGGGCGGGTGAGTGGGTGGCCTTTCCCCGCGTAGAGCAGAAAAGGGCCTCCGCCCGCGTTGCGGCGACCCGGATCCGAATCGCCGCGACACGGGCAGAGGCCCTGAAGCGCGGAATGCGTCTTTGCCGCTACACCACGGCCACTATCTCGGCCGTCTCCGCGGTGGAGTCGGTCGTGAGCGCGAACGCGGGGCCGGCCTCCGGGATCGTCGGCGCGGCGGCGAGGGCCTTCTGCATGGCCGCGGCGGACTCCCAGTACCAGTGATCCACCCATGATCCGTCCTCAAGCCGACCGAGACGCGCCTCGGTGAGCCCGGGGAAGGACTCCCGGACGGCGGCGATCAGCGTCGCCCGCTTGTCGATCATCGCCTGGTCGTTGGCGGGGTCGGTCTTGAAGCGCGTGATCCGGACAACCGTCATGCCAAGTCCCTCTCTAGAGTGCCTATCTCATGTGGTACTCTAGATGTACACTACGTTGAAGAGTCAAGTGTCCTGGTTGCTCAATTCCGGCGGGCAGGAGGCCGCTTGGCAGTCGCCCGGCCATCTGTTTCCCTCAGTCCGCTTCGGCTTCGAGGTGGGCGGGGGCGGACGCGTGGCGCGCCGTTCAACTCACGGGGGAGTCCTGATGCGGCCTGAGATCGAGGGTGTTGTCGAAGCCATACGCGATCGGTACGACGAGGATCTTTCCCTCTGCGTCCTCGCGGACATGGCGCGATTGAGTTCGTTCCATATGTCGCGCATCTTCCGGCAGGAGACCGGGCTTCCGCCGACGCGCTTCCTCTCCGCGGTGAGGCAGGAGGTCGCGAAGCGAAAGCTCCTCTACACCTCGGACCGGGTGGCCGATATCTCGGTGCAGGTGGGGTACTCCAGCCTGGGGAGTTTCACGACGCGCTTCACCAGGAGTGTCGGTGTCCCGCCCGGCCGGTTCCGCCGGCTTGCGCAGCTGGGGCAGACCGCCATTGATTTCACCGCGGGGAAGACGGATGACGCGCCCTTCGCCTACGGGTCGTTCCGGGGGAGGGTCTACAGAAGCGACGGGTTGGACGATGAGCCCGTCTTTGTGGCGGCGATTCCCCCGCTGGCGCGTTATGAACGTCCTTCGCGCTGTTGTCGCACCGAGCACGGCAGTGGGGACTGGAACATTGAGTACGTTCCCGAGGGGACCTGGTACCTTCAGGCCGTATCGCGTCGGAGCGGCGGCGGAAAGCGCCCCATCGTCGTCGAGAGCGTCGGCCCCTTTTATATCGCGCCGGGCTCTGTGATCACAGTGGATCTCGTTCTGAAATGCCCGTCGCAAACGCGTGTCTTCGATGCCGAGCGGGCCACTATCGGCGCCGCGCTTCCGGAGCTCTTCGCGTCCTGAAGGAAGTATTGCGCCGGGTTGAGCAATCCTGGAGAAGACATATTTGACCTGCCGCCTCAACAATGGCACAACGGTGCGGTCCGCACCGCAGTTGCTGTCTTTTGAGGAGGGCACGTGGGCGTGGTCGGCGGACACGCGGTGATTATCGGAGGCTCGATCGGGGGACTGGTCGGGGCCCGCGTTCTCTCCCGCAGATTCGAGTCGGTGACCGTGCTCGACCGGGACACCTTCCCCGAGGGCGCGGACAACCGCAAGGGAGTGCCCCAGAGCCCGCACGCTCATGCCCTGCTCATCAGCGGGCGCCAGAAACTGGAGGAGCTCTTCCCCGGTCTCACCGACGAGCTGATCACCGGCGGCGCGGTGCCCTTCGATCCGGGCCGCGACCTGTTGTTCCATCAGATGGGCGCGCTGCGGACCCGGTTCACCAGCGGCCGGCTCGGCATCAGCCTCACCCGTGCCTACCTGGAACACACCATCCGGCGACATGTCGCCGCGCTGCCCAACGTCGAGATCCTCGACCGGACCGCCGTGAGCGGACTGTTCGGTGTGCCCGGCCGGGTGCTCGGGGTGGAGCTGGACGACGGCCGCAGGCTCGGTGCCTCCCTCGTCGTCGACGCCACCGGGCGCAGTGCCGGCCGGACGGACCGCTGGCTGCGACGGCTCGAATGCCCGGCGCCGAAGACCACCACCGTCAGGATCGATGTCGGATACACCACCCGTGTGATGCACCGCGCGGGTGGCGAACTCCACGACGACGCCCTCCTCTATCTGATGTCCGCGGTGCCGCCGGACGACAAGCGGGCCGCCGCGGTGTTCGCCGTGGAGGGGAACCGATGGATGGTCACCCTCGGCGGCTGGCACCGCGCCCACGCGCCGGTGGACCCCGAGGGCTTCGCCGCGTTCGCGGACGCCCTGCCCAGCCCGCATGTGTCCGATCTGCTCGCCCGGACCAAACCGGTCAGCGACGACAACGCGGAGCGCTTTCTGTACCCGGCCGCGCGGCGCCGCTGGTTCGAGCGTCTGAGGAAGGTCCCCGAGGGCTTCGTGGCGCTCGGGGACGCGATCTGCAGCTTCAACCCGCTGTACGGACAGGGCATGACGGTCGCCACGCTGGAGGCGGTGGCACTCGGCCGGTGCCTGGACCGGTACGGCGCGGCCACACCGGCCATGGCGCGCAGGTTCTACCGGGCGGCGTCGCGGGTGATCGACACACCGTGGCGGATGTCGACGAGCAGTGACTTCATGTATCCCGAGACGGCCGGGGCCAAGGGCATCGGCACAGATGTCGTGAACCGCTACGTACGGCAGGTCATGCTGGCCAGTCATGTGTCGGTACCCGCGCACCGCGTCATGCTCGATGTGCAGCATCTGCTGGCCGGGACGGCGTCGGTCGTCCGTCCGGACAGGGTGGTCCGGTCGCTGATAGCCGCACGCCGGTCACCGGCCCACCCCGCGGCCGGCGGACCGGGGGCCACCGCCGCTTCCGACTCCTGACCGGGGCGTTCCTCCGGACCGGAGGAACGCCCAGCGGCCCGTACCGGTCTTCCCCGTGGCCGGTGCGGGCGATTCCCGTTCCGCCGGTGACGCGGTCGCCGGCATGACCGCGTGCCCGGCGGCCCGGGGCGGCAGTCATAATTGCCTGGCTTGCTGGAGTGGACGGGTGCCCGTGTACGACGGGTCCTTCGGACGGTCCGCCCAGCGGCGCCTGACATGCCGCAGCAGTGAGTAGGAAGTGATCGAGAATGGTGAAGGAAACCCCCGGCCGCCGGCTGAAGGCGCAGCAGACCCGCAACCGGATGCTGGCAGCCGCGATGGCACTGTTCATCGAGCACGGTTACGGCGCGACGACCATCGAGTCCATCGCCCGTGAGGCAGGCGTCGCCGTCCAGACGATCTACTTCTCGTTCGGGAGCAAGCAGCGGATTCTCAAGGAACTCATCGACGTTCACATCGCGGGCGACGAGGATCCCGTACCGACGCTGGAGCGGCCCCAGGTGGTCGAGGCGCTGGAGACGGAGGACCCGCATCGGCAGCTGCGGCTCCAGGTGCATCTGACGCGCCTTGTCTTCGAGCGGGTCGGTCCGCTGCTCGAAGTGTTGCGCAACGCGGCGGCGACCAGCGGGGACGGGGCCGAGCTGTGGGAGGCGAACAAGCGTCAGCGACTGGTCGTCCAGCGGCGTTTCGTCGAGTCGCTGGAGAGCAAGGGGGCGCTGCGCGAGGGACTCGGTGTGGAGCGGGCCGTGGACATCTCGTATGTGCTGCTCGGTCCCGAGCTCTTCCATCTCCTGGTGTCCGAACGCGGCTGGACGCCCCAGGAGTGGGAGCAGTGGGTGTACGAGGGGCACTGCCTCCATCTGATCGGTGAGCCGGCCTGATCCATCGGGGCGCGCGGCGTTCGAGTTTCGTCGGCGATGGCCACGGCGAAGCTGTTGACGGCATCACCTCTGAATTGGTGAGTCGTCGGCCGGCGTTATGAGCAATCTGGGAGACGCCACCGGGCGGCGGGCTGGGCGAAAATGGGCGACGAGTGAAAGTGACGCGTCAGACCCGACCTAGTCCGAGAGTTGCTGATGACGGAATTTCTCGCCGATACGCCGTACGTTCCGGCAAGTTTCCACCAGTGGTTCGAGGCCGCTCGCAGGACCATCTACACGCAGGTGGAGCGGGTCCCGCTGGCATCCGTGCACGGGTGGGACTGCTCGCCCGACCTGCCGGCCATGACCCATCGCAGCGGTCGGTTCTTCTCAGTCGAAGGGCTTCGCACACATCATTCCCGAGGCGTTGTCCCCTGCTGGGATCAGCCGATAATAAATCAGCCAGAAACGGGAATCCTCGGAATTCTGGTGAAGCGCGTCGACGGTGTCCTGTACTGCCTTGTGCAGGCCAAGGCGGAACCGGGAAACATAAACGGACTTCAGCTTTCACCCACGGTGCAGGCAACGCGGAGCAATTTCAGCGGCGTGCATCGCGGAAAGTCCGTACCCTATCTGGCGTACTTTCAGAACGCCGCCCCGCACCGGGTGATCGCCGATGTGCGGCAGTCCGAACAGGCGTCGTGGTTCCTGCGCAAGCGCAATCGCAACATGATCGTCGAGGTCCGGGAGGACGTCGAGGCGATCGACGGGTTCCACTGGCTGAGGCTCACCGACGCACGCGGGCTGCTGAGGATCGACGACCTGATCAGCATGGATCTGCGCAGCGTGCTGGCGTGCATGCCGTTCGGCGGGGAGCGGCATGTGACGCGGCCGATGTCGCCCTGCGGCCCCACCACCACCGAGGAGATCCTGAGCTGGATCACCGCCGCGCGCAGCCGGATCGAGGTGCGTACCGAGCAGGTGCCGCTGGGGAAGCTCGATCAGTGGCGGCGCGAACCCGCCGCCATCGTTCATGAGAGCGGCCGGTTCTTCGATGTGATCGGCGTACAGGTGAAGGCCGCCGGCCGGGAGGTCGGGGAGTGGGCACAGCCGATGATCGCCGCGCACGGGATCGGTCTCGTCGCCTTCCTCGCCGCCCGCTTCGACGGCGAACTGCATGTGCTGGTGCACCAGCGCGCGGAACCGGGGTTCGTGGACGTGGTGGAGCTGGGTCCCACCGTCCAGTGCACCGCGCGCAACTATGACCGGCTGCCGCCCGAGGGGCGCCCGCTGTTCCTCGACGAGGTGCTGACGGCGGAGGCGGACCGGATCCTGTTCGACGTCATCCTGTCCGACGAGGGCGGCAGGCTCTACCACACGCGCAACCGGCATCTTCTGATCGAGACGGACGAACGGCCGGACCATCCCGACTTCCGATGGATGACACCGGCACAGCTCTCCGGGCTGTTACGCCACAGCCACTACCTCAACATGCAGGCCCGGAGTCTGCTGGCGTGTCTGCACGCGCTCTCCGCCTCGGCCGGCCCGGCCCGCGAGCCCGCGCGAGGAGTCGAGAGCGTATGACCTCGCAGCGACCGGGCCCGGGCGAGCTGCCCGTTGTCGTCGTACTCGGAGCGTCCGGATTCGTCGGATCGGCGGTCACCTCGGCGCTCGCGCGTCTGCCCGTACGGCTACGGGCGGTGGCCAGGCGGCCGAGTCGGGTGCCCGGCGGAGTGCCGGCCCGCACCGATGTGCGTACGGCGGACCTCACCCGCGCCGGGGCGGTGGCCGAAGCCGTCGCCGGCGCGGACGCGGTGATCCATCTCGTCACACACAGCGGTGGCTGGCGGGCGGCCGAGAACGACTCCTCCAGCCGGGCGGTCAATGTCGGTGTCATGGAGAACCTCTGTGCGGTCCTGCGCGGCGGCCGAGGGGAATCACCCGCCCCGCCGATCGTGTACGCGGGTGCCGCCTCCCAGATCGGCCTGCCGCCCGAGCGCCCCATCGACGGCAGCGAACCGGACCACCCGGGGACCGCGTACGACCACCACAAGCTGGCCGCCGAACGGCTGCTGAAGGAGGCCACCGCGGCGGGGGCGGTGCGGGGCGCGAGCCTGCGGCTGCCGACGGTGTTCGGGCATGTCGCGGCGGAGGGCGTCGCCGACCGGGGCGTCGTGGCCTTCATGATCCGCCGCGCCCTGGCCGGCGAGCCGCTCACCCTGTGGCACGACGGAACGGTCAAGCGGGACCTGGTGCATGTCGACGATGTGGCCCAGGCGTTCGTGGCCGCGCTCGACCATCCGGACCCGCTGTCCGGCGGCCACTGGCTGCTCGGCGCGGGTCGGGGCGATCCCCTCGGCGATGTGTGCCGCACCGTGTCCGAGCTGGTGGCGGCCCGGCTGGGGAAACCGCCGGTACCGGTGGTCTCCGTGGCGCCGCCCGAGAGCGCGCCCGCCACCGACTTCCGGAGCGTCACCATCGATTCCTCCTCGTTCCGGTCGGTCACCGGCTGGCGGCCTCGGATACCGCTGCGTGTGGCACTGGAGCGGACCGTGGCCGCCTTGGCCGAAGCCCATGCGACGTGAGGGGACAGCTGTGTACGGACCGGAGTTCGCCGAGATCTACGACCAGGTGTACGCGCTGCGCGGCAAGGACTACCCGGCCGAGAGCAAGTATGTGACCGAGCAGATCCGGGGGCGGCTGCCCGAGGCCTCCTCGCTGCTCGACGTCGCGTGCGGCACCGGAGGCCATCTGCGCTACTTCGACGAGCTGTTCGAGCATGTCGAGGGGGTGGAGCTCGCCGAGTCGATGCTGACCGTCGCCCGGGACCGGATGCCCGGCGTACCCCTGCACCAGGGCGACATGCGCGCGTTCGACATCGGCCGCACCTTCGACGCCGTCGTCTGCATGTTCGCCGCCGTGGCGCATCAGAGCGCCGACGAACTCGCCGGTACGATGCGCTGCTTCGCGCGGCACGTGCGCCCCGGTGGTGTGGTCGTCGTCGAGCCCTGGTGGTTCCCCGAGTCCTTCCTAGAAGGCTATGTCGCGGCCGATGTCCTCACACCGGACCACCGCACCATCTCGCGGGTGTCGCACACCCGGCGCGAGGGCGAGGCCTCACGCATGGAGGTGCACTACGTCGTCGCCGACGCCGAGGGGGCCCGGTACTTCACCGAGACCTACCTCCATCAGCTGTTCCCGCGCGACCTCTACGAGCGGACCCTGCGCGACGCGGGTCTGACCCCCGAGTACATCGACGATGCCCAGTCCGGCCGGGGCCTGTTCCTCGGCGTGAAAGAAGGAGCGGAGCGTCCATGACGACCAGAGTCTGGGGCTATCTGGAGGAGTACGAGGCGGAGCGGAAGGAGATCCTCGACGCCGTCGACACCGTCTTCAGCTCGGGCCGGCTCGTGCTGGGCAGCAGCATGCACGGGTTCGAGCGGGAGTTCGCGGCCTACCACGGGGTGCCGCACTGCGTCAGTGTCGACAACGGCACCAACGCCATCAAGCTCGCGCTCCAGGCTCTCGGTGTCGGACGGGGCGACGAGGTCGTCACCGTGGCCAATACGGCCGCGCCGACCGTGGTGGCCATCGACGCCATGGGCGCCACCCCGGTCTTCGTCGACATCGATCCCGACACCTACCTCATGGACACCGCACAGGTGGAGGCGGTCCTGACCGACCGGACACGCTGCCTGCTGCCGGTCCATCTGTACGGGCAGTGTGTGGACCTGGAGCCGCTCCTGGGCCTCGCGTCCGAACACGGCCTGTTCCTGGTGGAGGACTGCGCCCAGGCACACGGCGCCACCCGCCACGGCGGACTGGCCGGCACCACGGGGGACGCCGCGGCCTTCTCCTTCTATCCGACCAAGGTGCTCGGGGCGTACGGCGACGGCGGCGCCACTCTCCTCCGCGACGAGGAGACCGCCCGGCGCATGCGCCGGCTGCGCTACTACGGCATGGAGGAGCGCTACTACGTCGTCGAGACCCCGGGGCACAACGCCCGGCTCGACGAGGTCCAGGCGGAGATCCTGCGCCGGAAGCTTCCCCGGCTCGACGGCTATATCGCCGCGCGGCGCGCCATCGCCGAGCGCTATGTCGACGGCCTCGCGGGCACCGGCCTCGTCCTGCCCGCCGTCGCGCCGGGCAACGACCACGTGTACTACGTGTATGTGGTGCGCCACCCGGAGAGGGACCGGATCCTGGCGGCGCTCAAGGACCGCGACATCGAACTCAACATCAGCTATCCGTGGCCCGTCCACACCATGACCGGGTTCAGCCATCTCGGCCTGCGGGCGGGGTCGTTGCCGGTGACCGAGTCGCTCGCCGACCAGATCTTCTCGCTGCCGATGTACCCGTCGCTGTCTCCCGACACCCAGGACAGGGTGATCGGCGCGCTGCGCGAGGTGCTGGCCGCGCTGTAGCGCGCCGCCCCGCCCGCCCCCAGTGGACCCGCTCAGGAGGAGCCATGGAAATACGTGAACTCGCCGTCGAGGGAGCAGTGGAGTTCACTCCGCGGGTCTTCCCCGACGAACGCGGTCTCTTTGTCTCGCCGTTCCAGGAGGCGGCCTTCGAGAAGGCCGTCGGGCACCGTCTCTTCCGGGCGGCGCAGACCAATCACAGCCGGTCCCGCCGCGGCGTCGTCCGCGGGGTGCACTTCACCGTGACACCCCCCGGCACCGCGAAGTACGTCTACTGCGCACAAGGCGCCGCGCTCGATATCGTCGTCGACATCCGGGTCGGCTCACCGACGTACGGACAGTGGGACGCCGTGCTGCTCGACCCGGTCGACTTCCGAGCGATGTACTTCCCCGTCGGTGTCGGTCACGCCTTTGTCGCGCTGGCGGACGACACCGTCATGTCCTACATGCTCACCAGCGGCTATGTCGCCGAGAACGAACTCGCCCTCTCCGCCTTCGATCCCGCGCTCGGGCTCCCGATCCCCGCCGGCATCGACCCCGTCGTGTCCGAGCGGGACATGGCCGCACCGACGCTCGCCGAGGCAAGGGCGGCCGGTCTGCTCCCCGACTACGCCACCTGCCAGGAGCTGACCCGGTGACCGGACACCCCCGCCGGAGGACGCGGAACGGCTCGGCCGGCCCGGCCGGACACGGAGACAGACACTCTCGGAGGACCGCATGTCGACCCGCAGGACTGTGAACTCGTCGGTCGGACGGCGCGGGGTGACCCCCGCCGAACGTTCCCCGGCACCCGACATCGCGCGGGGCTTCATGCTGTTGCTCATCGCCCTGGCTCACGCGCCCATGTACGTGACGACCAGTGACCCGGGCGTGGTGACGCACCCGAAGGGGGGCGACGCACTCGACCGCGCGGTCACGTTCCTCAGCCTGGACCTCGTCGACAACCGTGCGTACCCGATGTTCGCCGCCCTCTTCGGATACGGCATGGCGATGCTTGTCATGCGCCAGCGTGCGGCGGGTACGTCGGCGCCCGCGGCGGCCCGGCTGCTGCGCCGGCGCGGAGTGTTCCTCATCCTGTTCGGCTTCGTCCACTTCGTGCTGATCTTCCCGGCGGACATTCTCGCGCCGTACGGAGTCGCGGCGCTGGCCCTCGGTTGGCTGCTCACCCGGAGTGACCGCGCGCTGGGCAGGGGTGTGGTGATCAGCGCGGCGGCGGCGACCGTTCTGGCCACCCTGCTGTCCATCGCCGTGGCCATGGAGGAGAGCGGAAGCGGCGAGGAGGTTCGCGGCACCGTCTGGGCCCACAACTACGGTGAGGCGGTGGTCGAGCGGCTCTCGCAGGTGCCGTTCGCCTCGGTGCACATCCTGCTGGGCTGGCCGATCCCCACCGCCATCCTGATCGGTGCCGTGGCCGCGCGCAGGCGCTACCTCGACGACCCCGCCCGGCACCGCGCCCTGCTCAAGCGCGTGGTGCTCATCGGTGGTCTCGTGTCGGTGCTCGGCGGTGTGCCGCTGGCGCTGGTGGGCGCCGGCTCCTGGCAGGCCGGTGACCTGGCCACGGGCTCGGTGACCGCGCTGCATGTGATCACGGGCTTCGCCGGAGGCCTGGCCTACGCCGCCGCGTTCGGGCTGTTGGTGGCGCGCCTCCAGGACCGGGGCCGGACCCCGGGGCCCGTGGCAGGCGCGCTGGCCGCGGTCGGCCGACGCTCGCTGACGTGCTACCTGCTGCAGTCCTCGCTGCTCGCGCTGATCCTCGCCCGTGTCGCCTTCGGCGTCGGCGACCGGATCCATGCCACCGGGGCGGCCGTCATCGCCGTATCCGTCTGGCTCACCGTGCTCGTCGTGGCCGTCGCGCTTGAGCGTGCCGGGCGCAGGGGGCCGTTGGACGCGCTGCTGCGCCGGCTCGTCTACGGGGGGCCCGCCGACCGGGGAGCGGAACAGGCAGCACGGGACGGGGCCCGGCCCGGGACGGAGCCGGCGGGGAAGCCGGAGCCGGTGACGAGGGCCGAGTCGTGAAGGCGCTCGTCCTGGCCGGCGGCACAGGAACCAGGCTTCGGCCCTTCAGCCACACCATGCCCAAACAGCTCATCCCCATCGCCAACAAGCCGGTGCTCGTGCATGTCCTCGACGACATCCGCGCACAGGGGATCACCGAGGTGGGCATCGTCGTGGGGGGTTACGCGGATGACATCGCCGCGAGGCTCGGCGACGGCTCCGCGCTCGACCTGCGGATCACCTATCTCCACCAGGACGCGCCCCGGGGGCTGGCCCACGGTCTGCTGATCGCCCGGGAGTTCCTGGGTGACGCGGACTTCGTGATGTACCTCGGCGACAACATGCTGCCGCGGGGCATCGCCGACATCGTGGCCGACTTCCGCACAGGCGGGGCGGACGCCCAGCTCGCGGTCCAACCGGTCGATGATCCACGGGCCTTCGGCATGGCCGAGCTGGACGACCGGCAACGGGTGACCCGGGTCGTGGAGAAGCCCGCCCACCCGGTGGGCGATCTGGCGCTCATCGGTGTCTATGTCTTCTCCCCGCGGGTCCACGAGGCGGTCGCGGCCATCGTGCCCAGTGCGCGCGGGGAGTTGGAGATCACCGATGCCGTCCAGTGGCTGATCGCCGCGGGCCATGACGTCCGGGCGTCCCACTACACGGGCTACTGGCGGGACATGGGCACGGTCGACGACATGCTGGAGTGCAACCGTGAGCTGCTGCGGACGCTCACCCCTTCCGTGGCGGGCAAGGCGGACGAGGCCAGTGAACTCGTCGGACCGGTGGAGATCGGGGCGGACAGCCGGGTGGTGAACTCGCGTATCACCGGCCCCGTGAGCATCGGCCGGGGGACCGTCATCGAGGACAGCGTCGTCGGGCCCGACACCACGATCGGCGACGACTGCGTGCTGAGCGGCGCCGGTGTGTCCTACTCGATCGTCCTCGACACCGCGACCATCAGCGGCGTCGAGGATCTGCACGGCTCCGTCATCGGCCGGTCCGCACAGGTGGTCTCCGCCGACGGCGACGGACGACACCACCGGCTGATGGTCGGTGACCACGCGCGTGTGTATCTGCTGACGACCTGATACCCGCCGACGGCCTGATACCGGTGGGGAATTCAGGCGGCACAACACGGGAGCCGGCCGGAAAAGCACCGCCGATGGGGCGGAAACGCCAATAAGCAATTTTGCGTGAACGTTGAATCAAGTCGACCCGGTGCTTCATGCGCCCGTTCACTTTTGCGTCGACCCCTGATTTTCGCGAGATGAATTCCGAATGCCCGATCAACTCTCTGTATCTGTCGGACAGGACATCCAGAGATACTCCAGAAGACCTTCATGGGTCGGGCACCACAATATGAGGAATGCCGGTGCGCGCCCCGCGTAATGCGGTGCACGTCTGTTGAAGTAAGGGGAGGATCTCCTATGTCGTCCACTCTCTTCGGGGTGCCTGAAGAATTCGACATCATCGTCATTGGTGGCGGCCCGGCCGGCTCCACCACCGCGGGACTTCTCGCGAAGCGTGGCCACCGTGTCCTCGTACTCGATCGTGAACGGTTTCCCCGATATCACGTCGGGGAGTCGCTCATCCCCGCCTTCATGCGTCCCATGAAGGAACTGGGCCTGACCGAGCGCATGGACGCCCGGGGCTTCGAGCGCAAGTACGGCGGCACACTGGTCTGGGGCAACGCGCAGGTGCCGTGGAACTTCTCGTTCATCGAGGGCACCGCACACGAGTACGCGTACCACACCCGGCGCGCCGACATGGACTCGCTGATCCTCGACCGGGCCCGTGAACTGGGCGCGTTCATCATCGAGGAAGCCACCGTCAAGGAGCCCATCGAGACCGACGGCCGTGTCACCGGTGTCCGCTACACACTGCGCGGCACGGACGGTATGCACGAGGCGCGGGCGAAGCTGGTCATCGACGCCTCGGGCCAGGCCCGGCTCCTCAGCCGCAAGTACGCCGACGTCACCTGGCACGAGGAGCTGCGCAACGTCGCCGTCTGGACGTACTTCGACAACTGCGAGCGGCTGCCGGGCGACGAGTACACCAACATCCTCATCGAGGGCCTGGACGAGGGCTGGTTCTGGGCCATCCCGATCGACAAGGGGACCATCAGCGTCGGTTATGTGACTCGGTCGGAGGACGCCAACAAGGACGGCAAGTCCCTGGAGGACCTGTTCAAGGCCGAGATGGCGAAGTCGACCAAGCTCAAGAAGATGCTCGCGGGCGCCAACCAGTCCGCGGGCTGGCGGACCGCGCGCGACTGGTCGTACACCAGCCAGAGCTTCACCGGTAACGGCTGGGTGTGTGTCGGTGACTCCGCCGCCTTCGTCGACCCGCTGTTCTCCACCGGTGTCGCGCTGGCGACGCTGGCGGGCAGCACCCTGGCGAAGATCGTCGACCAGATCATCAAGCACCCGGAGATCGAGGAGCAGGCCCTCAAGCGCTATGTCACCGCTTACCGGGGCTTCTTCGACGAGATCCGAACCTTCGTCGAGCGCTTCTACGACCGCACGAGGTACAAGGAGTTCTACCACAGCCTCGCGCAGGAGATGGTCGACCCCGATCACGAGCGCACGCCGTCGGCGAACTTCGTTCAGCTGATCTCCGGGCTGAGCGGGAAGCACCCGATGCTCACCCTCACGATCGACGACCTCGTCGACGGGGGCGCCGGGCCGGCCGCCGAGCAGAGTTGAACACCACCCACGACGAGCCAAGGATGAGCGGGACACCCAGGCCATGAGCAGTCACCAGGTGCAACTACTCTTCATTGATCTCGGGTTGATCCTCTTTCTGGCGAGAGGGCTCGGCCATCTCGCGGCCCGGGTCAACCAGCCCGCCGTGGTCGGCGAGATCGTCGCGGGCGTCCTGCTGGGGCCGACCCTGTTCAACGGGGCGATCTCCGATCTGCTCTTCCCCGGCGACATCCGCCCGCTGCTCACGGGCATGGCGGATGTCGGTGTGGCCCTGTTCATGTTCGCCGTCGGTCTGGAGCTGGACGGGGCCACGCTGCGGGGCAGGAGCCGGGTGACCGGAGGCGCGATCCTCGGATCCACCATCGCGCCGTTCCTGCTCGGAATCGGGCTCGCCTTCTATCTGCTGCGCACCCATGAGAGCCAGGACACCGCGGCGTTCGTCGTGTTCATCGGGCTCTCGGTCTCGGTGACGGCCTTCCCCGTGCTGGCCAGGATTCTCACCGAGCGGGGTATCAGCAAGACCGCGCTCGGCGGGATCGCCCTGGCGACCGCCGCGTCCGTGGACGTGGTCGCCTGGACCGCGCTCGCGGCGGTCCAGGCGTCGGCGGGCGGCGGTGGCGAGCACTGGCGCGTGGCGCTCGCCTTCCCGTTCATCCTCGTGATGATGTACGTCGTGCGGCCCCTGCTGCGCGCCGTGTTCGTCAAGGACGGCAAGGCGGTCGCCTTCGCTCCGTGGCACCTCGCCCTGGTCCTCATCGGGGTGCTGCTGTCTGCGGCGGCGACCGAGGCGATGGGAATGCACTTCATCTTCGGTGCCTTCCTGTTCGGCACCATCATGCCGCGGGAGAGGACCCTCGCTCTGCGGAACGAGATCCACGACCGGACGGGGCAGGTCACCTCACTGCTGCTGCCCGTCTACTTCGTGGTGGCCGGCCTCAAGGTCGACCTGAGTTCGATGGGAAGCAGTGACTTCCTCGAACTGGGGGTGATCCTGCTGGTCGCGGTCGCCGGCAAGTTCGGCGGAACGTACGTCGGCGCCCGCAGCCAGGGTCTGCCGTCACGCCCGGCCGCGGCTCTCGGGGTGCTGATGAACACCCGGGGACTGACCGAACTGGTCATTCTCGGCATCGGCCTCCAACTCGGCCTGCTCGACACCGGGCTGTACTCCCTGATGGTCGTGATGGCCGTGGTCACCACGGCGATGACCGGTCCGCTGCTGTCACGCGTCTATCGCAAGCCCGTCGAGGTCCCCCGTGCTCCGCAGTCCGCGGAGCCGGAACCCGTGACCTCTTCTTCGACGTAGGAGGGGAGGAAAGACCATGCGGTTGGTCGGACTTGACCGCGAACTGTCCGAGCTCTCCGAGCTGCTCCGCATCTGCGTCCGCGGCGATGGCGGCGGCGCCGCGGTGATCGGCGGTGCCATGGGCTGTGGCAAGACGGAGCTGCTCACCGCCTGGCAGAGCGAGGCGTCCAACCAGGGCTTTCTGGTTCTCGACGCCATCGGCACCTGGCCGGAGCGCCGGTCGCCGGGCAGCGCGCTGAGACAGCTGCTGCGGTCGGCCGGCGCTCCGCCGGGAGCCGTCGCGCTCCTCGACAGCGTCCACGGCACGTGCCCGGCCGCCGGGGACGAGACGGGTGACCGGCCGTGGACGCTCGACGCGGCCCATACGGACGTCCTGCACCAGTTGTGCGCGGAGATCGTCCGGGCCGCGGAGGACACCCCCGTACTGCTGTGCGTGGACGACGTCCAGTTCACGGACCCGCTGTCCCTGCACTGGCTGCTCCATCTGATCCGCCGGCTGCGGCAGGCACGGGTGGTCCTGGCGCTCACCGAGTGCCCCCTGTCGCGGCCCGCCGATCCCCAGTTGCACGCGGAGCTGCTCCGGCAGCCCAACTACCGTGGTCTGACGCTGGGTACGCTGTCGCCGGCCGGGGTCACGGCCCTGCTCGCCGCTCACCGGGGCGCGCCCCCGGATCCGGCCTTCGCCGAACGGTGCCATCGGGTCAGCGGCGGCAACCCGCTGCTGGTCCGGGCCCTGTGGGAGGACTCCCGCCGTGCCTCCGACCCGGCCATGCCGGTGGTGGGGGACACTTACGGCGACACCCTTCTGAGCTGTCTGCACCGAGGGCGCCCGGCGCTGCTGCGGCTCACCCGGTCGCTGGCGGTGCTCGACGGCGACATCCATTCCCCCGGACATCTCGCGCGGCTCACCGGCCTGGAGCCGGCGGCCGTCGTCCGCGGCACCCACGCGCTGGAGGCCGCCGGTCTGCTGGACGGAATCCGGCTGCGTCACCCCGTCGCCGCGCAGGCCGTACTGGAGGGACTGAGCGCGGCGGAGCGGAGCACCCTGCACCGCGAAGCGGCCCTGATGTGTTACGAGGAAGGTGTCGCCGCGACGCGAACCGCCCGGCATCTGCGCAACTGCGCCGGTGAGGGCGGATCGCTGCCGTGGGCGGTGCCGTTGTTACGGGAAGCCGCGGAGCGGCACCTGAACGGCAACAGGGTGGCGGAGGCCCACTCCTGTCTGGAGGCGGCGCTGCGGTTCGGGGCCGACGACGGTGAACGGGTCGCTCTGCGCGCCCTGCTGGCCTCCACCTCATGGATGCTCAACCCGTCGATCAGCACGCCCCACCTCGGCGAGCTGGCGATTGCCCTGAGCGACGGCCGGCTGTCCACCCGGCACACACTGATGCTGGCCAAGTACCTGTTGTGGCACGGCCGTTTCGACGAGGCGGTGCGTGCCGTCGCCCAGATCGACGACCGGGACGAGCGGGCCGACCCCGAGTACGCGACCGAGGTGCGGGCCACCTGGGAGCTGCTGTCCGTCACCTACCCGGTGGTGCTGGCCCCCGCCCGGGGAGAGCCGGTGAACGGCGACCCGCGCACGCTGAGCGCCATGGCGTTGTCACGGGTACTCGCGCACGGCCCCAGCGAGGGCGCCGTGGCGGAGGCGGAATCGGCCCTGCGCGCCATGCGGCTCGGCAGGCACACCCAGGAGTGGCTGATGTGCGCGGTCGCGGCGCTGTCGTTCGCCGACCGGCCGGACACGGCCGCGCGGTGGTGCGACCACTGGCTGGAGGAGGCACGGGCCCGCAAGGTCCCGTTGTGGACGGCCGAGTTCGCGTCGCTCAGGGCCGGTATCGCGCTGCGGCTGGGAGAGCTGACCCATGCCAGGTCACTGGCCGAGGCCGCGCTCGCACAGGTGCCCGCCGACAGCTGGGGCGTCTGCATCGGTGGCCCGTTGGCCAATCTGATCCAGGCGGCGACCGACACGCGTGACTTCGAAGCCGCCGCCGAGTACGTGGCGCAGCCGGTGCCCGACGGGATGTTCTCCAGCCGGTTCGGGCTCTACTACCTGCACGCGAGGGGCTGCTTCCAGCTGGAGACCGGACGCCCGTACGCGGCGCTCGACGACTTCACGCGGTGCGGGGAATCCATGACGAGCTGGGGATTCGACCAGCCGACCCTGGTGCCGTGGCGCAGCAGCGCGGCGCGCGCGCATCTCGCCCTCTCGGATGTCCGGGCGGCCCGCCAACTCGCGGACGAGCAGGTCGCGCTCGCGGGCGAGGGACTGTCCCGTGCGCGCGGCATCTCGCTGCGGGTGTGCGCCGCCACCCGCGAGCCGGGTGAGCGGACCGGGCTGCTGGAGGAGGCGGTGGCGAACCTCCGCTCCTGCGGTGACCGGTTCCAGCTGGCGGGTGCGCTGGGTGAGCTGGCTCGGGCGTACGCCCTCGCCGGCCGGGACTCCCGGGCCCGGGCCGCGCAGGAGGAGTCGAGGCGCCTGGAGCGGGAGTGCGGGGCCGGCAGGTCGTCCCACGCCGAGGCATGGAGCCTCACGTCCACGCTGGATGAGACGACGCTGGGCCGGCTGAGCGGGGCGGAGCGCCCGGTTGTCGCCCTCGCCGCGCACGGCCGGACCAACAAGGAGATCGCCGACGCGCTGACCATCACGGTGAGCACGGTCGAACAGCACCTCACGAAGGCCTTCCGGAAGCTCGGTGTCCGGACCCGTAAGGAACTGCCGAGGAAGCACTTCCCGGAAGCGGCAGCGAGATGAGCAGGCACCACTGCATATCGGAGAGAGACAGGTGAGCGACTTGCCGCGCAAGGACTCGAAACACAAGCCGAGCGACCAGTACGACGTGGCGATCCTCGGCAGCGGAATGGCCGGCGGCATGCTGGGCGCGGTACTCGCCCGCAACGGCGTCAAGGTTCTGCTGCTCGACGCGGGTACCCACCCGCGATTCGCCGTCGGCGAATCCACGATTCCGTACACCTCGGGCATGACCCGGCTGATAGCCGACCGGTACCAGGTTCCCGAACTGAAGGCACTGTCCAGCTTCAAGGGGATCCGCAAGGAAGTCTCCCGCAACTGCGGGCAGAAGCAGAACTTCGGCTTCGTGTACCACCGTGAGGGCCGTCCGCAGAACCCGGCGGAGGTCAACCAGTTGGTCGTTCCCTCCGCCATCAGGACCGAGACGCATCTGTTCCGGCAGGACATCGACGCGTACCTGTTCCACCTCGCGGTGAAATACGGCGCCGTTCCCCAACTGGCCACCCGCATCGCGGACATCGAGATCGACCCGGACACCGGCGCGGTGCTGCGTACCGAGGCCGGCAAGGAGTTCCGCGCGAGCTACGTCGTCGACGGCAGCGGCTTCCGCTCGCCGCTCGCGGAGAAGTTCGGCCTGCGCGAGACGCCGACCCGGGCGCGCACGCACTCGCGCAGCCTGTTCACGCACATGGTGGGCGTGCGTCCGTACGACCGTTCCCCCAACGGCAGGCGGCACAAGCAGCCGAACCCGTGGCACAACGGCACACTGCACCATGTCTTCGACGGCGGCTGGCTGTGGGTCATCCCGTTCGACAACCACGAGGACTCGCTCAACCCCTTGTGCAGCGTCGGGCTGACGCTCGACCCGCGTGTCTTCCCCAAGGGCGAGGCCACGGCGGAGCAGGAGTTCGACGACTTCCTCAAGCGATTCCCGGAGATCGCCTGGCAGTTCGAGGGCGCCAAGGCCGTACGGCCCTGGGTGTCCACCGGGCGGCTCCAGTACTCGGCCAAGCAGGTCGTGGGGGAGCGGTTCTGCCTCACCTCGCACGCGGCGGGCTTCATCGACGCCCTCTACTCGCGCGGGCTGACCAACACGATGGAACTGGTCAACGCGCTCGGCTGGCGGCTGATCGCCGCCTCGCGCGACGGCGACTGGTCGCTGGACCGGTTCTCGTACCTGGAGAACCTTCAGCAGGGGCTCTTCGACTTCCACGACAACCTCGTCTACAGCTCCTTCGTGGGCTTCAGGGACTACGAACTGTGGAACGCCGTCAACCGGACCTGGATGCTCGGCACCATGCTCGGCAACGTCATGCTCGAAGACGCCTACTACCGGTTCGACACCACCGGCGACACCCAGGTCTTCCTCGACCTCGAACAGAGCAAGCACCCCGGTTCGCCGCTGCCGGTGAGCGCTGGATTCAATGAGATGGGAATTCTCACCCGCGATCTCTGTGAATCCGTGGAAGCGGGAACGATTTCTCCGGGGGAGGCGGCGAAGCGCATTCTTCGGCATATCGAGCAGGCTGACTTCATCTCGCCTTCTTTCCGGCTCGGCAACGAGAGCACCCGCTGCTTCGCCATGAGTCCCGGCAAGATGGCGATGAACGCGGTGTGGTCCCGCAGGGAGGCACCGCCGGAGATCGGGCCGCGCATGATCAATGCGAGTAAGGGGCTGGTCAGGACCCGTCTAAAGGATCTCAAGTGACCCCGGATCAGCTCTAGGGGGCGCCCGTGGGGAACACCCCTGAAAGGTCAGGGGTGTTCCCCACTTCCACGTTGATATAAATTCAACTGGATTGCTACGGAATTGAGTTGCGAGACAAGAGGGCGACGAATGGACGCGAACGCAGAACGCGACCCGGCGAACCTGATTGCCATTGTTGGTATGGCGGGTAAGTTCCCGGGCGCGCCGGATGTCGAAAGCTTGTGGGCTCTGATGATGGCGGGCGAGGACGGGATAGGCCCGATTCCGGCCGACCGCTGGGACAGCACGGCGCAGCTCGATCCCGAGAAGGAGATCCAGGCGGTCGGCGGCTTCCTGGACGGCGTCGACACATTCGACGCCGGCTTCTTCGGTATCTCGCCCCGCGAGGCCGAGGCCATCGATCCACAGCAGCGTCTGATGCTGGAAGTGGGCTGGCGGGCCATGGAGGACGCCGGCCAGCGCGCCGACGCCCTCGCCGGCACGCGCACCGGCGTGTACGTGGGCGCCTCCTGGCACGACTACGAGCTTCTGCGCAAGGGACGCGAGGCCCAGCCCACCCCGCACAGCCTCGTCGGCAACGCCCTCGACGTGATCGCCGCGCGTCTCTCGTACTTCCTCAAGGTCCGCGGCCCCAGCATGACCGTGGAAACCGGCTGCTCCTCCTCGCTCGTGGCGCTGCACCTCGCCTCCCAGGCCCTGCGCCAGGGCGAGATCGACGCGGCGATCGTCGGCGGCACCAACCTCATGCTCGATCCGCATGTGACCGTCGGGCTCACCCACTTCGGGGGTCTCTCACCGGACGGACGGTGCAAGGCGTTCGCCGCGTCCGCCAACGGGTTCGTACGCGGCGAAGGAGTCGCCGCCCTCTATGTGAAGACACTGGAACGCGCCCTGGCCGACGGCGACCGCGTCCACGGCGTCGTCGTCAACACGGTCGTGAACAACGACGGCGGCGGTGACAGCCTGGTGACCCCCAGCCCCCAGGGCCAGGAGGACCTGCTGCGCCGCGCCTACGGCGGGGGAGTCGTACCGGAGGGCGCCCCCGCGTATATCGAGGCGCACGGAACCGGTACCGGGCGCGGCGACCCGATCGAGGCCGCCGCGATCGGACGCGTCCTCGGCGGGGACCGTGCCGACGACCCGCTGCTCATCGGCTCGGTGAAGACCAATATCGGACATCTGGAGGCCAGTGCGGGCCTGGCGGGCCTGATCAAGATCCTCCTCGCGCTGAAGCACCGTGTCGTGCCCCCGAGCCTGCACTCGGCAGAGCTCAACCCCGCCATCCCGTTCGAGGACATCAACCTGCGGGTCGTCCGCGAGCCCACACCGCTGCCCGGCAGCGGCCCTCTCTACCTCGGGGTCAACTCCTTCGGCTGGGGCGGCACCAACGCCCATGTGGTCGTCATGAGCCCGCCAGGGACACCCGCGGACGGCACACCGACGCCCGTCGCGCGGTCCGTCCCGGCGACCGGACTGCCGGCCGTCGTACCGCTCTCCGCCAAGGACGCTCCCGCCCTCGGCCTACGCGCCGCCGAACTGGCGCCCCTGGTCCCGGACACCGCCGAGGAGATCGTCACCCAGGCCGGCGCCCTCGCCTGGCGCCGCGACCACTTCCCGGTCCGTGCCGCCCTCGTCGCACCCGGCGAATCCGCCCGGCTGCGTACCGGTCTGCTCGGCCTCGCCGCCGCACCGGACGCCGAGCCCGGGTCGCCCGGAGTGACGGTCGGCAGCGCCGTGCCCCGTGGCGGCACCGCGTTCGTCTTCCCCGGGCAGGGCTCCCAGTGGAGCGGCATGGGGATCGAACTCTTCCGGGACAGCCCGCTGTTCGCCGATGTCGTCACCCGATGCGCCGACGGACTGCGCCCGCACACCGACTGGAACCTGCTGGACATCTTCGCCGGCAAGGCCGACGAGGAATGGATGAGCCGTATCGACATGCTCCAGCCCACCCTCTGGGCCATGTCGCTCGGGCTCGCCGAGCTCTGGCGCGCCTCCGGGGTCGAGCCGGACGTCGTACTCGGCCACAGCCAGGGCGAGATCACCGCGGCCACCCTCGCCGGGGTCCTCTCCTACGAGGACGCCGCCCTGGTCATGGCGCGGCGCAGCGCCATCGCCCGCCGTGCCTCCGGACAGGGCCGGATGCTCGCCGTGGACCTGGACAGGGACGCCGCCCTGGCCGCGCTCCAGGGGTTCGAGGACAGCGTCTCCCTCGCGGTGCACAACGGTCCCAGCTCCTGTGTCCTGTCCGGCGAGAAGGAGGCCGTACTGACCCTCAAGGAGCTGCTCGACGCCGAGGGCGTCTACTGCCGGCTGGTCAATGTCGACTACGCCTCGCACAGCCCCCAGATGGACCCACTGCGCGACGATCTGCTGGCCGCCCTGGCCCCCGTCCGGCCGCGCGACGCCGCGATCGGCCTGATGTCGACCGTACGAAGGAGCCGGCTGGCCGGTCCGGAGATGGACGGTGCCTACTGGGTGGAGAACCTCAGGAACCCCGTGCGGTTCGCCGACGCGATGAGCGCCCTGCTCGACGACGGCATCACCCATGTCGTGGAGATCAGCCCGCATCCCGTCCTCGCACCCGCCATCGAGCAGCTCGTGGCCGGACAGCCGCGTCCGGCCGCCGTGCTGACCACCATGCGCCGTCACCAGGGCAGCACCGCGGACGTCGCGGAGGCCCTCGCCCGGGGCTATGTCGCCGGCCTGGAGCCGTTCGGTGAACTGCCCAGGAGTTCCGGCACCACCGTGCCCGGATACCCCTTGCGGCAGGACCGCTACTGGACCGCCGAACGCCCCCGGGGCGCCGGGGCGGCCCGCGGTTTCGACACGCCGCTCCTTCCCGCGCCCGGCGAGGCGGACGTCCGGCACGGCGCCCTGGAGCTGTCGCTCAGCGGCCCGCCCTGGCTGGAGGACCACCAGGTGTACGGCACGCCCGTGCTGCCCGGCGCCGGAATGCTCGCCATCGCCGTCAACACCGCCCGCGCCCTGCCAGGACCCGCCGCCCGCCGCCTGGAGAAGGTCCGCTTCCGTAAGGAGGTGGCGGTCACCGAGGACATGACCAGGCTCATCGCCGAGTGGCGCGGCGGAACCGCCGGTGGCGCCTTCCGGCTGCTGTCGCTGTCCGAGGGCGGCGCCGGCTGGGAGGAGAACGCCACCGCCCGGGTCGACCACCGGGAATCGCCCCGCACCGTAACCTTCCCCGACTGGCACACCGGTCTCGATCCGGTGGACCCCGACGGCTTCTACCGCGGCTGGGCCGCGCGCGGCCTCGAATACGGCCCCGCCTTCCGCGGAATCCGTACCCTCTACGCCGACCCGGCCGGTGAACACGCCCTGGCCGAGGTGGTGCTGGCGGACCGGCTGCGGGCCGGCAACCGCGGGCGCGCGCCGCACCCCGCCCTGTGGGACGGGGCCCTCCAGGTGTCCCTCGCACTGTGCGACGCCTACGCCCCGGGAACGGCTCTGGTGCCGACGGCCGTCGACCGTGTCGAGTTGCTGGACGACCCGGAGGAGCCCGTCACCGAGGTGTGGTCGCACGCCGTCCGGCGGGCGGAAGGCGTCTTCGACATCGAGATCTTCGACAGCGGTCACCGGCCACTGCTGGTCATGGCGGGACTGGAACTGTCGCCCCTGCCCGGCGCGGGTTCCGGAGCGGACTCCGACGCCGAGCGGCTGCACCGTGTCGAATGGACCGATCCGGCCGCCCCCCGCGCCGAAGTGGCACAGACCGGCCACTGGCTCGTCTGCGGGGCGGCCGACGACACCGGCCTGGCCCGCAGGCTGGCCGACGCGCTGACCGCCGCGGGCGCCGGAGTGACGCGTACCGTCACGGACGGAGTCCCCGAGGCGTCGCCGCTCCCCGGGAACGTGGTCTTCGTCGCGCCGGACGCCGATGCCGGGTACGAAGCCCAACGACAAGGGCTCAGCCGGCTCGCCGGACTCGCCCGTGCCTGCTCGGAGCTGCCCGTACCACCGCCGCTGGCCGTGGTGACCGCGGGGGCGCAGGCGGCGGAGCCCGGCGACACCCCCGATCCGGGAGGCGCGCTCTACTGGGGATTCACCCGCGTCCTGCGGCGCGAGCACCCGGAGTTGCTCGCCCGGCTCGTCGACGTCGACCCCGCGGACCCCGACGGCCCGGCGGAGTGGGCCGCCGAACTCCTCGGCGACGGTTCCGAGGACCAGGTGGCCCTGCGGGCCGGCCGCCGCCTCGCGGCCCGGCTCACCCGTGGCGTCCCGGCCGGTGGAGCCGCCGCCGCGCTGCCCGCCCCGCGCTCGGCGCGACAGCCGTTCCGGGCCGGTGCCCGCCGCCCCGGCGCCCCGGAACCGGTCGAGTTCCTGCCGCTCGCCCGGCGCTCGCCGGGCCCCGGCGAGATCGAGATCGAGATCGCCGCGGTCGCCCTGGACCACGGGGACGCGTTCCGGGTGTTCGGGCCGCGGCAGGGCGGCGCGGGCCCGCTGCCGCTGGGCTCCGGATGCGCCGGCCGGGTCGTGGCGGTCGGCCCCGACATCACGGCCGTGGCGCCAGGTGACCGGGTGGCGGCCTGCGCCGTCGGCGTCCTCGCCAGCCATGTCACCGTGCGGGCGGACCACACCGCGCTCGTTCCGGACGGGCTCGGCGACGCGGAGGCGGCGGCGCTGCCGCTTCCGATGGCCGCCGCCTGGCACGCCCTGTCGGATCTGGGGCGGCTGGAGGCCGGGGAGACAGTGCTGATCGACCTTCCGGCCGGGGTCGCGGCCCGAGCCGCCGTCGAACAGATCTCCCGGGTGCTGGGTGCCCGGATCATCACCACGGCCACCGGCGACGACACCGACCCCGGCTCCGATGTCGTCGTCGACCCCACGGGCCCCGACTGGGCGGAGGCGGTGCGTGCCGCCACCGGTGGCCGCGGTGTCGACCTCGTCCTGGCCTCGCCCGCCGGGCAGCCCGGTGACGGAAGACTGGACGCGCTCGCCGCCGGCGGCCGGTACATCGCGTTCGGGGGGAACGGCAGCCGCGCCCTCGGCGCCGAGGCGTTCAGCCGGGGCGTCAGTCTCGCCACGGTCGCGCTGCCCGGTCTGCTGGAACAGCGCGGGCGCCGTTTCGCCACCGCCCTGCGGGCGGCCTGGGAACTGGTCGTCAACGGCAAACTGGAGCCGCTTCCCGTCCGCACCCGCGCCATGGCCGAAGTGGTCGACGCCCTCCGTGAAACCGTGAACGGCGCACCGCGTGGGCCGCGCACCGTCCTGGTCGACCCGTCAGGCGTCGAGGCCGTGACACCGCTGCCGATGCCCGGCGGCCGGTTCCGCGCCGACGGCAGCTATCTGGTGACGGGCGGCCTCGGCGCGCTGGGCCTGAGCCTGGCCGAATTCCTCGCGGCACACGGCGCGGGATCGCTCGTCCTGCTGGGGCGCTCCGCCCCCGCCCCGGCCGCCGCCGCCCGGATCGAGGCCCTGCGCGCCGCGGGCGTCATGGTCCGTACCGAGCGGTGCGATGTCGCCGACGAGGACGCCGTACGCGCCGTCCTCGCGGGGGTACGGGACGAACTGCCGCCGCTGCGCGGGGTGGTGCACGCCGCGGGTCTGCTGGCGGACTCCACCGTAGGCAACCTGACGGCCGAGCAGGTGGCCCGGGTCCTGGCGCCGAAGGCCGCGGGTGCCCGCGCCCTCGACGCGGCCACGGCGGACGATCCCCTGGACTTCTTCGTCCTGTTCTCCTCCGCGGCGGCCCTGGTCGGGAACGCCGGGCAGGCCGCCTACGCGGCGGCCAACGCCTATCTCGACGCCTTCGCCGAGGCCCGGCGCCGCCGGGGCCTGCCCGCACTCAGCGTGCAGTGGGGGCCGTTCACCGGGATCGGCCTCGCCGCGAGCGACGACCAGCGGGGCGCGCGCCTGGAAGACCGCGGCATGGGCGGCTTCGGCCCCGACGAGGCATGGTCCGCGCTCGTACGGATGCTGGAGCGGGACGAGCCGGTGACCGGATACGTGCCGATCCATCTCCGCCAGTGGTTCGACGCCTATCCGGACACCGCCGCACTCGGCAGCTGGGAGCGGCTGCTCGTCGCCGCGCGCGACGGCGCCGGCGCGGCCGGCCCGGGCGGCGACTTCCTGGCGCGGCTGCTGGCCCTCCCGCCGGAGGCGCGTCCGGCCGCGGCGGAGGAAGAGGTCCGGGGGCTCGCCGGGCGGGTCCTGCGGCTCGACGCCGAACAGGTCCGCGGGGACATCCCGTTCAAGCAACTCGGCCTGGACTCGCTCATGGGCCTGGAACTGCGCAACCGCCTGGAGGCCTCGTTCGGGCTCAAGCTGTCGCCCACCCTTCTGTGGTCCTACGGAACATCGAGGGCGCTCGCCGACGCGCTGTGCGAGCGGCTCCCCGATCCGTCGGAGACCGGCTGACCCCGGTCCCGCGTCCGGCCCGCCCCAGCCTTTTCCACGACGTCCCGTCGTACGACCGCGAGGAATACCACTCCATGGAAGAGACCGCAGAGACCGCAGAGACCGCTACATCCGCTACATCCGACGGAAGCAGGCAGACGCCACTCACCCGCGCACTCGCCACGATCCGTACCCTGCGGCAGCGCATCGAGGAGCAGGAGGGCAGCCGGCCCGTCGCCGTGGTCGGCGTCGGCCTGCGTCTGCCCGGCGGCATCGACAACCTCGACGGTTACTGGGAGGCGCTGGCGGCCGGGCGCGACCTGGTCCGCCCCATTCCGCAGAACCGGAAGGAGCCGTTCACCGCCGAGTGGGAGAAACTCCCCCAGCGCGGCTGTTTCCTGGACGAAGTGCTCGACTTCGACGCCGCGTTCTTCGGCATCAGCCCGCGCGAGGCGCGTCATCTCGATCCCCAGCAACGGCTCCTCCTTGAGGTCGCCTGGGAAGCGATGGAGAACGCGGGCCTGCCCGCGGACCGGCTCTCCGGCACCCAGACCGGCATGTACCTCGGCATCATGTGGCAGGACTACCGGGACTGGCTCGTGGGCGAGCCGGACGCCTACTGGACGACCGGCAACGGGCACAACTTCGCGGCCGGCCGTATCGCGCACGCGCTCGGTCTCAACGGGCCGGCGATGGCCGTCGACACCGCCTGCTCGTCCTCGCTGGTCGCCGTACACCTGGCCGCACAGGCGCTGCGGCGGGGAGACTGTGACGTGGCGTTCGCCGCGGGCACGAACCTCATCCTGTCCCCCCGGTCCATGAGGCTGGTGCAGGAGACCCGTTCGCTGGCCCCCGACGGCCGCTGCAAGGCGTTCGACGCCCGCGCCAACGGATTCGTCCGCGGCGAGGGGTGCGGTGTCGTGGTCCTCAAGCGCCTGGACCACGCCCTGCGCGACGGGGACCGTGTGCACGCCGTGATCCACGGCACCGCCGTCAACCAGGACGGCCGCTCCGGCGGCTTCACCGCCCCCAACGTGCTTTCCCAGGTGGCCCTCATAGAGAAGGCACTCGCCGAATCCGGCCTGGCGCCCTCGGACATCGGCTACATCGAGGCCCACGGCACCGGGACCGCGCTCGGCGATCCCATCGAGATGGAGGCGCTGGCGACGGCGCTCGGCCGGGCGAACGGCGGCGCCCCCCTCGCCGTCGGAGCGGCCAAGAGCAACTTCGGTCATCTGGAGGCCGCCGCCGGTGTCGCCGGACTGGTCAAGGCGATGCTGTGCCTGCGTCACCGGAAGGCCCCGCCGGTCGTCCACTTCCGTACGCTCAACCCCAGGGTCGACCTCTCGGGCACCGGGATGACGGTGCCCGGGGAACTCACCGACTGGGCCCCCGGCAGCGGGCGTTACGCGGGTGTCAGCTCCTTCGGCATGAGCGGCACCAACGCGCATGTCATCCTCGGACCTCCCGAGGACACCCGGCGCGACGGTGGCTCCCGGACCAGTGGCCCCCAGACCGGTGGCCTCCCGACCGGTGGCCCCCAGACCGGTGGCCTCCCGACCGGTGGCCCCCAGAGCGGTGGCCCCCGGGTCGAGGGGTTCGAGATCTCCGCGAAGACGCCCGAGGCGCTGCGCGCCCTCGCCGGCCGGTACGCGGACCGTGTGTCGGCGCTCGGCCCCGAGTCCTACGCGGCCTTCGCCCACTCGGCGGGGGCAGGACGGACCGGGCACGCGTTTCGGGCCCGCCTCACCTGCGGAGACGTCGAGTCGGCGGCCGGTGCCCTGCGGGCGCTGGCCGCCGGTGAGCCGCGTGCCGACGTGACCCTCGCCGAGGGGACGGCCCCGGAGGCCGGCCGACTCGGCGACGCGCTGCCCCGCGACGTCATCGACCTGCCCGCCTATCCCTGGCAGCGGACGCGCCACGCGCCCGAGATCCTGCCCACCGGGCCGGTGACGCCCGCTGCTCCGGACGGTGAGGCGGCCCCGGCCGACACGGAGCAACGCCCCGACGCGGAGCAACGCCCCTTGCCGACCGTGCACCGGACGGTGTGGCAGACGGCCGAACCGTCCGGCGCCGCGCCCCCCGACTCCCTGATCCTCGCGGGCGACGACCAGGAGCTCCTGGAGACGCTCGTACGCGAAGCGACTGCCCGGGGGGTGCGGGGGACCCTGCTCACTCCCGTGCCTCCCGGGCGCGCCGACGGCTGGACCACCGCGGAACTCCCCTCCGACGCCCGGGCCTGGCAGCGGTTCTGGGCGGACCGCGAGGACCGGGAGCCGGAAGCCCTCCTGCTGGTCATGAAGGGCGACAGGTTGCCCGTCGGTCCGGACACCGACGCGCCCGGAGACGCCGGATCCGGCACCGCGGACTCCTCGGTGGACCCCCTGGCCGACGGGGCGTCCCTCTGCGCCGCCGTAACGGCCGCCGTATGCGCCGCCGCGCGGTACGGAGGCCGTGCGTTCGTGCTCACCCGGGCCACGGTCCGCACCTCGGACGGGGATCGCACCGTATGCACGGGACACGGACTCCTCCATGGGCTCGCCCCGGTGCTCGGACTGGAACTGGGCACCGCCTGGGGCGGGATCATCGATCTGCCCCTCGCCCCCGGGGATGACGACACCGGCGCCCTCATCGACTTCGTGGCCGGCCAGTTCGCGTCGGAGGTACCCGGCGCCGAGGACCTGGCGGCGATCCGCGACGGCCGGGTGCTGGTGGCCCGGTTGACCGAGGCCGCCGGGCACACCGCCGAGCTGACCGTCCGCGAGGACGCGACATACGTCGTCACCGGCGGGCTCGGCGCCGTGGGCAGGGAGCTCGTCGCGGACCTCGTACGCCGCGGAGCGCGCAACCTGCTGCTCATCGGCCGCCGCCCGGAAGGTGAGTTGGGCCCCGAGGCCGCGGCACTGCTGGCGAACCTCGCCCGGAACACCGACCGCACCGTCTACCGGGGCGGCGGCTGCGACACACCGGAGGCGCTGGAACGGGCCTGCGAGGCGCTGGACGGCCTGCCGCCGGTGAGAGGTGTGCTCCACGCCGCGGGGACACTGCGGCGGAGTCCGGTCGGGGAGACGGGCGCGGAGGAATTCGCGGCGGCCCTGAGCGGCAAGGCCGCCGGCGCCTGGTGGCTCCATCTGGCCGGCTGCGCCTGGCCGCTGGACTTCTTCGTTCTCACGTCCTCGGTCTCCGCCCTCTGGGGCACCGAGGGCTGTGCCGCCTACTCGGCCGCCAACGGCGCCCTCGACACCCTCGCGGCGCATCGCAGATCACTCGGGCTCCCGGCGGTGAGTATCGCCTACGGTCCCTGGGCGCTGGGCGGCGAGGGAATGGCCGACGCGGCACTGCGCGAGCGTTCCGCGCGTATGGGCGTCGGCACCCTCGACGCCGATACGGGCCGGGCCGCCCTGACCATGCGGGCACCCGGCGCCGATGGCCGGCTGGTGGTCTGTCCGCTGGATCTGCCCCGGCTCCGCCAGGTGATGGCCGGGCTCCGCCGACGCGGCCTGTTCGGCACGCACGACACCACGTCCGCCGCACCGGCGGTGGGTGCGCACTCCTTCCTCGACGGACTGACACCGGGCGAGCGTCCGGCCGCGGCCCGGGCCACGGTGACCCGTCTGCTCGCCGCCCAGCTCAGCCACGCCGACAGCACCGCCGTGCGGGAGAACGTCGGCTTCTACGACCTCGGCCTCGACTCGATCATGGCCGTCGATCTGACGGCGCGACTCTCCGAGGTGTTCGGGACGACCGTTCAGGTCGCGGATGTCTTCGACCACCCCACGGTCGCCGAACTGGCCGCGTTCCTGTTGTCCAGGGGCGACGGAGCCCTGACGCCCTCGGGGGGACGGCACGTGCCGGCCGCGGGGGCCCCGGACTCCCCGGCGCGCGGCTCCGTGGCGGCGCCCGGCGTCAGCGCGCGGACAACGGCGATCGAAGGGACCTTCACCGCGGCCGAGGGGACCCCCACTCCGGCCGAGGACGCCCCCACCGCGGCCGGGACCACCGCGGAACCCATCGCCATCGTCGGCATGGCCGGCCGATTCCCCGGCGCCGACTCCGTCGAGGAACTGTGGGAACTCCTCCGCGATGGCCGTGACGGTGTCACCGCGGTGCCCGCCGGGCGCTGGGACACCTCCGCGGTCCGCCCGGGTACGGTCACCACCGACCAGGGCGGCTTCCTGAGCGACATCGACCGCTTCGACGCGGGCTTCTTCGCCGTCCCGGCGCGCGAGGCCGAGAACCTCGACCCCCAGCAGCGACTGCTCCTCGAATCCGCCTGGCACGCGATGGAGGACGGCGGCATCGACCCGTCGTCGCTGCGCGACTCCCGCACGGCGGTCTTCGTCGGCGTCAGCTACGCCGATTACGCGCGGCTGTTGACCCAGGACGGCCTGGAAGGCGTCGACGCGTACTACAGCACGGGTACCGCGCTCAACGCGGCGGCGGGCCGTATCGCCTACACGCTCGGGCTGAACGGGCCCGCCGTCGCGGTGGACACCGCGTGCTCCTCCTCGCTCGTGGCCCTGCATCTGGCCGTCGGCTCCCTGAGGTCGGGCGAGAGCGACACGGTGCTGGCCGGCGGGGTGAACATCATGCTCGACCCGGCCTCATGGGCCGCCGTCAGCCAGGCGCACATGCTGTCGCCCGACGGCCGCTGCCGTACGTTCTCGGCCGACGCGAACGGATTCGTGCGCTCCGAGGGCTGCGGTGTCGTCGTCCTCAAGCGGCTCGGCGACGCCCGGCGCGACGGCGACCGGGTGCTCGCCGTCATCCGCGGCAGCGCCGTGAACCAGGACGGTGCCTCGTCCGGGCTGACCGCCCCCAACGGCCGGGCTCAGGAAGGCATGCTGGAGGCGGCGCTGACCCAGGCCGGTGTCGCCGGCTCCGAGATCTCCTATCTGGAGGCGCACGGCACCGGCACCGCGCTCGGCGATCCCGTCGAACTCGGTGCCGCGTGGCGGGTCCTCGGCCCGGGGAGGAAGCCGGGCCGGCCGCTGCACGTGGGATCGGTGAAGAGCAACATCGGCCACTGCGAGTCGGCGGCGGGCATGGCGGCGCTCTTCAAGACCGTGCTCGCGCTGCGGCACGACCTGATCCCCGCCAACCTGCACTTCCGGGAGCCCAACCCGCATGTGGACTGGTCCGGGATGAACGTGCGCGTCGTGGACACCGCCACCGCCTGGCGGCGCGGCGACGGGCCCCGGGTCGCCGGTGTGTCCGGATTCGGCTTCACCGGCACGAACGCCCACCTGGTGATCGCCGACGCCCCGGCCGAGACCCCGGCGCCCCCTCAGGTCACCGCTCCGGCCGAGACCCCGGCGCCCTCTCAGGTCACCGCCCCGGCCGGGACCCCGGCGCCCTCTCAGATCACCGCTCCGGCCGAGACCCCGGTGCCCTCTCAGGTCACCGTCCCCGCCGTGCCCGCGGCGGACGCGGAGAGCCGCCCGAAGCCGCCCTCGCGCCTCGTCCCGCTGTCCGCCCCCGACCCCGAGGGGCTGGAGCGTCTGACCTCGGCCTGGGCCCGGAGGCTGGAGAACGCCACCGAGGAGGAGCTGGACTCGCTGGCCGCCACCGCCGGTGCGGGGCGCGCCCACTTCCCGTACCGCCGTGCGCTGCTCGGCGCGACCTCCCAGCAGCTCTCGGCCCAGTTGGACACCCCGGCCGCCGCCGCCCCGCGCGCGCCGCGTGTCGCGTTCCTCTTCACCGGCCAGGGCAGCCAGTACTACGGCATGGGCCGCGAACTGTACGAGAACGAACCGGTGTTCCGGGAGACGTTCGACACCTGCGACCGCATCCTGACCCCCCTGCTCGGCGCCTCCCTCGCGGACCTCCTGTACTACGGCGAGGACCGGACCGCCGTCAACGAGACCCGGGTCACCCAACCCGCCCTTGTCACCCTGGAAATGGCCCTGGTCAGCCTCTGGGCGTCCTGGAGTGTCCGCCCCGCCGTCGTCATGGGACACAGCGTCGGCGAGATATCGGCCGCCATGGCCGCCGGGGTGATGGACCTGCCCACCGGCCTCCGGCTGATCGCGCACCGTGCCCGGCTCATGCAGGGCACCGAACGCGGCGCGATGCTGGCCGTCGTGGCCACCGAGGCGGACGTCAGGAGCTGGACGGCGGACACCGGACTGGACATCGCGGCCGTCAACGGCCCGGAGTCCGTGGTGGTGTCGGGCGCGCCCGACGTGGTCGACGGCCTGGCCGCCCGGCTGAAGACGCGGGGGGTGCGGGCCCGCAAGCTCAGTGTGTCGCACGCCTTCCACTCAAGCCTGCTGGATCCCGCGCTGACGGAGTTCGACGCGGTTCTCGCCCCGCTGGAGTTCACCGAGCCGGCCCTGCCCATCGTCTCCAATGTGACGGGCCGCCCCGCCACGCCCGGCGAGTACGACGCCGGATACTGGCGCCGGCACGCACGCCGGCCCGTGCGCTTCCTCGACGGCGCGCGCCAACTCGCCCTTCTGGGCGTCGACATCTGCCTGGAGATCGGCCCGGACCACACGCTGGTCAACCTCGTCAAGGGCGCGGGACTCGCGGAGACCCCCGGGCTCGCCTCGTCACTGCGGAGAGGAACCGGCGACCGCGCCGCTCTGCTCGCCGCCGCCCGGCAGTTGTATCTGGGCGGCCAGAACCTCGACTGGGAACAGGTGACCCCGCGTCGCTCCGGGCCGCGTGCCACCGCACCGCGCTATCCCTTCGCACGGACGCGGTACTGGACCGGTGCGGGCGGGCGTGCCGTCGCCACGGGACCCCGGCCCGCGACCCGGGGCCCTGCCTGGGGGACCGAGATCCACTCGCCCGCCCTGGGCGGCCGGGTCTGGGCCACCGAGCGCAGTACCGCGTATCCGGCACACCTCACCGACCACCGGCTCTACGGCACGGTCTCCGTGCCCGGCGCCTCCCAGACGGCCACCGTCCTCTCGGCTCTCGGCAGCGGCGGCATCCCCGTTCTGCTGGAGGATCTCCACTTCCCGCGCGCCCTCGTGCTGCGGGACGGGGAGCGTTACGAGCTCCAGATCGTGGCGGAGTCACCGGAGCGGGGGACCCGTGGCGTCAGTGTCCACAGCCTGCTCGACGGCGAGACAGGACGCTGGCAGGAGCATCTGGTGGCGCGGGTCGCGGACGCGGGCACCCGGTCGGACACCGGCCGGCACACGGCGACGCCACCCGACCCGGCGGCGTTCATGAAGAGCGCCGACCGACACCTCTCCGGAGCCGGCTTCTACGGACATCTGCGCTCGCTCGGCTACCACTTGGGACCGTCCTTCCGGTGGATCGGTGACGCGTACCTCCGTGGCGACGAGGCACTCATCCGGTTCGTCGAACCCGCGGAGATGAACGAGTCCCCGGACGGCTACGAGATCCACCCCGGCCTGCTCGACTCGTGTCTGCAGAGCGCCGTGGCGTTCGCGGTCACCGGCGAACGGGTGACGGAGGAGGACGGACTGGCCATCCCCTTCTCGATCGCCCGGCTCTCCTTCCCCCGCCGCCCGGTCCCCGGCCGGGAACTGTGGGGACATGTCCGCGCGGTGCGCGAGGCCGGACCGGACGACGGCCTGCTGCAGGTGAAATCCGCGGACCTGCACATGTTCGACAGCAGTGGTGCCACGGTGCTGGCGGTGGACGACTTCCGGTTCCGCCGCGCTCCGCGTGACCTGCTCCAGCGTTCGCTGAGGGAGGGCGTACTCCACACGTACGGCCTCACCTGGACGGTACGGAAACCGGCCACCGCCTCCGTGACCGGTCCGGTGAGGAGCCGGCGGATCGCCCTGCTGGGCGCGGGCACCGCGCTCGGCCGCGCGGTGCGCGAGGCCTGCGCGGCGCACGGCCACGAGGTGGAGCCCGTACCGGACGGCGGGACCGGCACGGTGAGAGCCGACCTCGTCGTGGACGCCCGGTTCGTACCGGGCCGGGAGGGCGGCGCCGGACCGGCGGACGCGCTCGCGGCGGCGCGGGAGCTGACCGGCACCCTGCACGCGGTGGACCGGACCATTCCGTACGCCGTGCTGGGCGACCTGGGCGACGACCGCGCGGAGGGCGGTGCGGGCGCGCCGGTCCGCGAGGCGGTGTGGGGCCTGCTCGCCTCACTGGAGGCCGAGCAGACCGACCGGCGGCTGCTCAGGGTCGGGCTCACCGCCGACTGGGACCCCTCGGTCCTGACGGAGGCGCTGATCCGGTCGCTCGACGAGGGTGTTCCCGAGCCGCGGCTCGCCATCGGCCGGGACGAGGTGCGGGTCGCCCGGCTCGTCCCGTACGACGCCGACCGGGGCCCGGAACCGGCCGCGTACCCGAACGGTGCCGCGGCCCTGATCACCGGCGGGCTCGGCGCGCTCGGCCTGAGCACCGCCGGGTTCCTCGCCCGTCGCGGTTTCACGGCCATCACGCTCATGGCCCGCTCGGCACCGGATGCCGCGGCCCGGGCGGTCATCGACGAACTGACCGCCCGCGGTGTCCGGATGAGCGTCGTGCGAGGAGACGTCACCGATCCCGGGACCTGCCGTGCGGTGGTGGCCAGGGCCGGACAGGAGGTGCCGCTGCGTGCGGTGCTGCATCTGGCGGGTGTCACCGACGACCAGGCGTTCGACCGGCTGGGCGCCGGCTCCTTCGACGCCGTCTTCGCCGCCAAGGCGCACGGCGCGGCGAACCTCGCCGAGGCCCTGGCCGGCCATGAGCTGGACGCCTTCGTGCTCTTCTCCTCCGCGTCCGCGGTCCTCGGCAACGCCGGGCAGGTCAACTACGCCGCGGCCAACGGATATCTGGACGGACTGGCCATGACGCTACGCGCGGCGGGCACCCCCGCCACCAGCGTCAACTGGGGCCCATGGGCACCGGATGCCAGGGGTGGCATGGCCGCTTCCGCCGCCGTCGAACGGGCCATGGAGCGGCGGGGTCTGCGTTCACTCACCGACGAGGAGGCCGAAGCGGTGATCCGGGCGGTCCTGTCCGGCGGACCCGGGGGCCGGCTCGTCGCGGTGGCCATGGACCGTGAGAGGTACGCGGGGCAGCTCGCGGACCATCCCAGGGCCGCCCTTGTACGGTCCCTCGCCGGCCGCCAGGCCCGCCCCACCGGAGCGGAGCCGGCTCGCGGCCGGCTGACGGAACAGCTCACCGGGCTCGACCGGGACGACCTTGTGGACCGCCTCCGCCAGGCCGTAAGGGCCCTGGCCGGTGAGGTGCTGGGGGACGAGACCGCGATCGTCGACGATCTCGGGTTCACCGAGACGGGGCTGGACTCGATCATGGTGATCGACCTGCGGACGCGGCTGTCCCATGTCCTCGGCGCGGACCTGCCCGCCACGGTGGCGCTCGATCACCCCACCGTCGACCAGCTGGTGTCCTACGTCACCGAGCTCCTCTTCCCGGCGGAGCCTTCCGGACCCGCCGGACCGCCTGCCGGGCCGGCGGAACGGACGACCACGGCACCCCCCACGGCACCGGCGGCTCCGGCGGACTCCGGTACGCCACTGGAGGACCTGTCGTTCGAGGAACTCGTCCAAGCCGTGCAAGCAGATGTGGTGACAGAGAAATGAGGGCGCAGACCATGGAACCCGCGCAGATCCGGCAGCTCATGGAGGATCAGCTCAAGCACTCCCGGCGGCTCCAGGCCCGTATTCACGAGCTTGAGGACGAGCGGCACGCACCGCTCGCCGTGGCGGGTATGAGCCTGCGGCTGCCCGGGGGACTCGACACTCCTGACGCCTACTGGGACTTCCTGCGCGGAGAGGGCACGGCCGACTCGGAGATTCCCGAGGACCGTCCCGGCCTGCGCGCGGCGTACGACCCGGTGCCGGGCAAGCCCGGCCGTTCCTATGTCGGGCGAGCGGGCTTCCTCGCGGACATCGCCCACTTCGACGCCGAGTTCTTCGGTATCTCGCAGCGCGAGGCCAAGCTGCTCGACCCGCAGCAGCGGATGCTCCTGGAGACCGCGTGGGAGGCCATGGAGCGGGCGGGCATCGCCGTACGCCGCTCCGACCGGCTCGACGTCGGCGTCTATCTGGGCATGATGGCCTCGGAGTACGGGGAGCGCCTGGCGGACCGCTCCGACCTGACCCGCATCGACCCGTACTTCACGACGGGCGGGGGGCTCTGCTTCGGAGCCGGCCGCATCAGTCATGTGATGGGTTTCCGCGGTCCGGTGCTGAGTGTGGACACCGCGTGCTCCTCGTCGCTGAGCGCCCTGCACCTCGCCGTCCGGGCCCTGCGCGCCGGCGAGTGCCGCTACGCCCTGGTCTGCGGGTCCAATCTGCTGCTGTCCGCCGGCCTGATGGTCTCGCTGTGCCAGACCCGCGCGGTGTCCCCGGACGGCCGGTCGAAGTCCTTCCTCGCCTCGGCGGACGGATACGGACGGGGCGAGGGGGTCGGTGCCCTCGTCCTGATGCGCCTGGACGACGCCGAGAACGAGGGGCGCCCCGTGCTCGCCACCGTCCGCGGCTCGGCGGTCAATCACGACGGGGCGGCCTCCGGGCTCACCGCGCCCAACGGCCCCGCGCAGCAGGAGGTGTTCCGCGCCGCGCTGGCCGACGCCCGCGTCGGCCCCGGTGAGCTGGGCTATGTCGAGGCGCACGGCACCGGCACCGCGCTCGGTGACCCCATCGAGGTCGGCGCCCTCGACGAGGTGGTCGGCGCGGCCGTACGCGAGCGGGGCGTGCCGCTGCCCATCGGGAGCGTCAAGGCCCGGCTGGGGCACCTGGAAGCGGCTTCCGGCATCGCCGCCGTCATCAAGACGGTGCTCATGCTCCAGCACGGTGAGATACCCGCCGCGCTGCCGGACGACGGCGCGGAACTGAACCCTCACATCCCCTGGGACCGGCTGGCCCTCACCGTGCCGCGCCGCACACGGCCGTGGCCGCTGCCCCGCAAGGTGGCCGGGGTCAACTCGTTCGGTATGAGCGGCACCAACGCCCATGTCGTTCTTGAGGCGTACGAGCCGGTCGGCGGCCCGGCACCCGCCGCCACCGGCCGTCCGGAACTGCTCACCCTGTCGGCCAGGGACCCGGTGGCCCTCGCGGAACTCGTGGGCGCCGTGAGCGGGTACCTCAAGACGATGGACGAGGCCCAACTCCCCTCGCTCTGCCACACGCTGCGCACCGGGCGAGCCGCCTTCGCCCACCGGATCGCCGTCACCGGGACGACGGCCGGTGAACTCGCCGACGGACTCGCCGAGGCACTCGCGACGGCACGGAGCCGGGGTCCCGCCACCGCGCCCAGGGAATCGGCCGTCCGTACGGTCGTGTTGCGGTTCTCCGGCGACGAGACACGGCTGGCCGAAGGGGTCGCCGAGCTGGCGGACGCCTTCCCCGCCTTGGCTGCCTTCCCCGCCGCGGCTGCCTCCCCCGCCGCGGCCGTCGGACCGGCCGCGGCGGAGCGGGGGCCGGGCGGCGCGCTGGCCCGGCTCGTCGGCCGGTTCGGGATCCGCGTCCGTCCGGAGCGCGACACCGGCGCCGGTGAACCCGCGCGTCTGGAGTGGGAGACCGCCGACGGCACGAGCGCGGCGCCTCTCGTCGGGCACGAGCGGGGCACCGCGCCCGGGTCGTTGCTCGCCGCTCTCGCCGAGCTCTTCCGGGCCGGCGCGGAGCTGAGGTTCGGGGAGCTGGGCGCGGCCGGCACCCCGCTGCTCGGCGATCTGCCGACGTACCCGTTCCAGCGCAAGCGCTTCTGGATCGACGAACCGCTCGTCGGCGCGGGCGGCGGCCGGGAGGACACGGCCGTCGCCGGGCGGCGGCACCGCGCACCCGCGCCCGTGGACCGGGAAGCCGTGCGCGCCTATCTCATGGCCGAGCTCACCGAGGCCCTGCACGCCTCCGAGGAGCCGGACACGGACGGATCCTTCCTGGACGCCGGCGGTGACTCCTTGCTGTCGGTCCTGTTCATCACCAAGGTCGAGGAGAGCTACCGGCTGGGTCTGACGGCGGAGGAACTCCCCCTGGATCTGCCGCTCGGAGAGCTCTTCGGCCGACTGGCCGACGACATCGCGGACCAGGCCCGTACCGCCGGTGCCGACGGGCGGGAGCAGGACGTATGAGTCACTTCGTACGCCCCCGGAACCCGGCGCGACCCGCGCTCCGTCTGGTGGCCTTCCACCACGCGGGCGGATCGGCGGCCTCCTATTTTCCGCTGACCCGGCACATGCCCGCCGACTGGGATGTGCTGCTGCTCGATCTGCCGGGGCGTGGCAAGCGCTACGCGCAACCCGCCCTTGAGGACATGGCCGAGATCGTGGCGGCGGCCACCGAGGACGTCCTGCCCTGGGCCGACGGGACGCCGCTGGCCCTGTTCGGGCACAGCCTCGGGGCCGTCGTCGCCCACGAGACCGCGCGGGCGCTGGAGGCTCGGCGCGCCGGACCCGGCTGGGTCGGTGTCTCGGGCCGGGGGGCACCGGGCCACGAGGTACTGACGAGACTTCCCGACCACGACGGTTCGGACGCGGAGCTCATGGCCCGGCTGCGGGACATGGGCGGCATGCCGGCCCAGCTCGACGCCGTACCGGAGTTCCGCGACCGCTTCCTCCGGGTGGTCCGCAGCGATCTGCGCGCCGTCGCGGCGTACCGCCCCGACGCGCACCGCCCGCCGCTGGCCGCGCCGCTGACCGTCTTCGGTGCCACACACGACTCCTGGGCGCCGATCGCGTCGATGGCCGCCTGGGCCCGGCAGACGCGCGGTCGGTTCACCGAACGCGTCTACCCCGGCGGGCACTTCCACTTCCTCGGCGATTCCCGCGAGGCGTTCGCCGCGGACATGGCCGACGAGATACGGGCCGCGCTGCTGCCCCTGTCCACCGTTCCCTCCTCTCCCGTCCACACGTCCCCGTGACCTATCAGCAGGAGGTCAGCACCATGGTGCCGGAAGCCGATCAGCCCGATATCCGTCCGCTCATGGCCGGGTTTCCCACCGGCGTCGCGGTGGTCACGACGCTCGCGCCCGACGGGGAACCGTGGGGGATGACCTGCACCTCGCTGTGCAGCGTCGCGCTCGATCCGCCGACGCTGCTGGTCTGCCTGCGGCAGGGCAGTCCGACGCTGGAGGCGGTGAAGGCCAGCGGGGCCTTCGCCGTGAACCTCCTGCACAGCCAGGCCCGTTCGACGGCGGAGCTCTTCGCCTCCGGCGCGAAGGACCGCTTCGAGAAGGTCCTGTGGCGGACGATGGGCCCGATCGGAGGCCCGCATCTGTACGAGGCGGCGCACACGATCGCGGACAGCGCGGTCGAGGATGTGCAGCTGGTCGGGGACCACGCCGTGGTCATGGGGCGGGTCGTCGCCATCACGCAGTTGCAGTTGCAGCTGCCGCTGCTGTACGGCATGCGCCGCTACGGGTCCTGGATCGACGCCGCCGAGGACAGCCACCTGTACTACGACTTCATGTCCTGAGGCGCCACGGCGGCCGAGCCTCGACGACGGTCCGGGACGGTGTGCGGCGACGCCCTACACGCTGTCCCGGACTATCCGTCTGCCGCCCCAGGAGCAGAGACCGGCGACGGCGAAGACGGCCGTCACCAGGGCCCAGCCCGCGGTGAAGCCGCCGGTCGCGTCGACCAGCAGACCGAAGGTGACAGGTCCCACCACGAACCCCGCGAAGAAACCCATGGAGACCAGGGCCGACGCGTGGCCCGTGCCGCCGAAGCCGCTGCCCTGGGTCACCGCCACCATGGTGACCGCGTTGGCCGCGGCGGCCGAGCAGCCGAGGCCCACGGCTCCGGCCCATACGAGCCAGGTCGCCGCGGTGGCCGCGGGGAGCAGAGCCCCGAACACCACCGAGGCGACTGTCAGGATGAGAAGCGACCTGGGGACGTCCAGCCGGTCGCTGAGCCGGGACCACAGCACACGGCTGGCGATGCCTGACACGCCGATGGCGGCGATGAGCGCACCCGCGCTCCGTTCGTCCATGGACAGCCGCTGGTGCGCGTAGAGCGGCAGATAGGTGTTGAGGGCGGAGAGTCCGCAGCCGACGCAGAGCGATACGGCCATCAGCCACCGGGTGGGGAGATTGGGCGCCGCGGGGAGGGCCGGCCGGATTCTCGCCGGCCGTCCGGTGTCCCTGGGCAGCCGCGCGGCCCCCAGCGCGACCGCCAACGCGACCGGGATCACGAGGGCGAGGGCGCCGCGCCAGGACAACGCCTCGGCCAGGGTGGGCAGGGTCAGTCCGGCGGTGAACGCGGCGAGCGGTACTCCCGACTGCTTGATCCCGACGGCCACCGCCCGCCGCTCGGCCGGTACATGAGTGGTGATCAGCTTGTTCGTCGAGGGGTTGGCGAGCGACTGGGCCGCTCCGCCCAGCACCAGCGCGGCGAGCAGGAACCAGTACGTCCTGGTGGCGATCAGCAGAGCGAAGTCGGCGGCGACGAGGGTCATCAGCAGGGTGAGAGCGCGCCGGCCTCCCAGCATGTCCGCCACCTGACCCGCGTACAGCGAGAGCACGGTCGCGGTGCCGAAGGTCACGGCGGTCAGCAACCCCAGTCGCGAGCTCGAAATGTCCAGATCCTCGATGAGGAAAGGCCCGAGCGCGCCTATCGCGTAGAGGACGAACATGGAGAGACCCATGCCGCCCGTGACGAGCACGAGGAGCGATGCCGGGACACGTGCGGTGTGTATCGGCCCTTTTTCGCTCGGATCGGCCGGCACGCTTGCCCCCCTTGTCTTCGATGTGAATATATGAGAACTCTAGACGAGGACTATAGCAAGGGGGGGTGTGGTGCTGGGTCCGAAACTGCCGGACACCCGGCGTGTGCGCGCGCGGTTGACGCGTCGGCGCATTCTCGACGCCGCGATGGAGCTCTTCTCCGAGCACGGTTACGAGGCGACGACCATCGCGTCCATCGCCAGGGAGGCAGGAGTCGCCGTACAGACGGTCTACTTCTCGTTCGGGAACAAACAACAGCTGCTCAGGAATCTGATCAGTCTTCATCTGCCCTGCGACGACACCCCCGGAGGGGCGGAGTCCTACCCCGGGGTCACCGAGGCGCTCGCCATGGCAGACCCGCGTGCCCGGCTGGGGCATCTCGTACGACTCACCCGCGCGATCAACGAGCAGGCGGCCCCGCTCCTGGAGGTTCTGCGCAACGCGGCTGTCGCCGAGGACGACGGCGAGGACATGTGGCAGACGAACAAGGAGCAACGGCGGCTCATCCAGCGGCAGTTCACAGGCGCTCTGGCGGACGAGGGACTGCTCCCCGACGGGCTCGGACCTGAACGGGCCCTCGACATCTGCTACGCGCTGCTGGGCCCGGAGCTGTACCACCTGCTCGCCTCCGAGCGGGAGTGGACGCAGGAGCAGTGGGAGGACTGGGTCCACGAGGGCCTCTGCCGGCATTTGATCAGGGGCGGCGACCAACCGGACAGCTGACATCTCTCCAGAGGTTATGCAGATCCCCTTCAGCGGGTGCGAGGCACACTGCTGGGCGGAGTGGGTCATGCGTGTCCGACGGGGGAGTGACTGTGGGAAGCGACAGCGACAAACGGCCCCGGTACCTCGTCGTCGCGGTGGGCGGGCGTGCCGCGTTCCACGGGACGATCGCCACCGCCCTGTCGGAGCTGGCCGGCCGGACCGGACCGGCGGATCCGGCGGACGCCGCCGGAGCGTCCGTACGGGAACTCATGGCCGCCGGACCTCCTCCGGCACCCACGGCACCCCCCGAACCCGCGCCGGACGCCTATCGCCACGCACTGGTCCGCGCCCGCAGGTTCCTGGACGGTGCGCTGCCCGACGCCGAGATCCAGCTGGTCAGCGCCGAAGACTTCACCGACGCCGCACACGAACTACGGCGGCTGACGGCCGACGACCCGCGCGACGGCGACGACGCCCTGGCTCTCGTCCTGGTGGACACGGGGCCCGGCGGCGTACCGATGGCCCCGCCGGACGACGGCGACGGCCTCGGCGCGGGCCTCGCCCAACTGCGCGAGGCGGTGGCCGCGGGCACCCGGTGCGAGTTCGGTGCCTACACGGTCTTCGTCTACGACGAGGCGCCGCTGGGCCCCGCGCTGCTGGCGCACCCCTACACCCGGCGGCGACTGCCCGCCCTGCCCTGGGTCCTGGCCGCCGATGTCATCTGCGCGTTCACCGACTACGTACAGGTCGGCCGTGCCGGAGCCCCCCTGCGTGGTGCCGCCCCGAGCACACCCGCGCTGCTCTGCGACGAGCTGGCCGGTTTCCTGGACGAGCGGGCCGGCTCCGGCTGGGGCCTGCACTACTACACGGGCTCCGTGGTGTCCGGTCTGATCGAGGACCTGGAGGCGCGTGCGGCACGCGGTGGCAATCCGGTGCTGCGCGGTCCCAGCGAACACAGCCTGGCCTGCGGGGCACTCGCCCGGTGGCAGCTGGACGAGACGCCCTTCCTGATCGTCGTCACCAGCGGCATGGCCGACGAGTTCCGCGGCACCCTGGCCAATCTCCGGGACGCGCGCGCCCGGGGGTTCATCGTCTGCGCCGAGTCGCCGCGGGACGCGTGGTTTCCGTTCCAGGGCACGGTGCACGGCGCGGAGGACACCAGAGAGGTACTGCGGGCCAAGGGCATCCCGTTTCTCTATCTCGACGACCCCGAGCGGCTGACGGACCGGTTGAGCGAGGCCTTCACGGCCTACGAGGCCGACCGCGGGCCGGTCGTACTGCTGGCCACACCCGAGGTGCTGCGCGCGACGGCGGGCGCCGCGCGGACCGCATCCGCGCGGCACCCCGCGGGGTCCGGCGCCGCGTCGGCCTCCCGGCCCGTCGGGGAAACCCGGCCCCGCGCACGGCTCACCGTCCACGAGGACGCCATGGCGCCTGTCGTGGAAATCGTCAACCGCGGTCCTGACAGGCTTCTGTGGCAGTGCGGCAGGCTCAGTACCGAGGAGCGCGATCTCGTCCACGACCTCGCGGCCCGGGCCGGCATCGCCCTCGCCGACTCGCTCACCCGGCCCGGCTCGGTCGCACGCTACCGGGACGGCGGAGTCGTACCCGAGTACCTCGGCACACTCGGCGTCTTCGGCTACTCGGACCGTATCCATGACTTTCTGCACCACGGCGGGCGGCTCAGGCCGCGCGACGAACAGTGCCTGTTCTTCCTCAAGAGCCGGATCGCCGAGGCCGCGACGCCCTTCTCCCCGCGGGCACTCGCCCGCTCGCTGCGCATCGCGCAGATCACGCGGGAGGAGGAGCATCTCGCGCCGTTCGCCGACCACCGGCTGAGATGCGAAGGACTTGAGTTCCTGCGCGAGCTGCGCCGGCGGCTGGATGTCGCCGAACCGCTGCGGTCGCGGCGGCATCGCGCCATCGGGGAGAGCCGGGACAGCGCCTCCGACATCGTGCACACCCTGCCCCTGGTTCCGATGAGCCCCAACTACTTCTTCGCTCGCCTCGGTTCGGTCCTCGACACCCTGATCACCACGTACGGGTACACCTACACCGGCGTCTTCGACGTCGGGCGTGGCGGGCTTTCCGCCATCCGTAACCTGCCGCGCACCGGGCCGGGATTCTCCGGCTGGTACGGACGGGCCCTGATGGGCGACGCCCTCCAGGCGGTGCCCGCGGTGGCTCTGACCCGGGACGACAACGTCCTTGCCTTCGTGGGGGACGGAGCCGCCGCGATGGTGCCCGACATCGTGCCCACGCTGGTGCAGGAGGTGACCGTCAACGGACACCGGATAGCGGGGAATCTGAGCGTCTTCCGGCTCATCGACGGCGGGCACTCGGTGATCCGCACCTACCGGGAGGGCCGCCAGGGCGGCGAGGCGGGCCGCCAGACGCAGCTGCTGCATCTCCTGGACGGCGAATGGGAGCGCACCTTCGGGGAGCTGACCGTCAGCCACCGTCACCTCACCGAGGTGCGTCCCGGCGAACTCGTGGACCGGCTGCGCAGGCCGGCCACCGTCGACCTCTACTCCGTGCCGATGGCCCACAACAACGAGGGAGACGGGCTGAGTCCGCTGTCCGCCCTGGGCTGGCAGCGCGACCGGCTCCCCGAGCTGACCTTCGACATGGCCCGCCGGCCCGCCGCGCGGGTACCCGTTCGTCCCGGACGCTGACGTGCGCCCCGCCGCACACGCCCGCTCACACTGAAGGAGAGCTCCGGTGAAGTTCGGCTTCCTGGCCCACGCGGTCAGCCCGGCCCACCGCAACCAGATACGCGGCCTCGATCTCTTCGGCCGGCTCCTGGACGACCACCGGGGCACCGTACGCGCCCCCGGCCCTCGTCTCCACGTTCCACTGCCGATGTTCGGCTCCGTCACCTCGCTCACCGGCAGCCGGTGCGACGGCGAGATCCGCTCTCTCGCCCACACCGCGGAACAGATCCTGCGACGCCCCACCGCCGCCCGGGAGATGGTGGCCGACGAGGTGAGGGCACTGCGGGACGCCGGCGCGGACATCGTCGGCCTCGGCGGTGCCACCTCGATCGTGGGCGACCGCGGACTCTGGACGGCGTCCCAGGTGGACGTCCCCGTGACCAGCGGCAACTCCCTCACCACCTACGCCGCCCACCAGGCACTTCTCGCCTGTGCGCGGCTCCTCGCACTGCCGGTCGAGGACACCCCGGTCGTGGTCGTCGGTCACCCCGGTTCGATCGCGCTCGCCGTCGCCCGGCTGCTGCTCGCCGACGGGTTCCGGCTGGAGCTGGTCACCCGCCGGGGCCGCCGGTCCCGTGCCGCCCTGCTCGGCTACCTCGACCCCGCCGACCACGCGCGCGTGACCCTGCGCGAGGACGTCTCGGAGTGCTACGCGACCCCCCGTCTGTACGTGGCCGCGTCCTCGTCCGGTGGCGTCATCGACACCGACCGGCTGCACCCCGGTTCCGTGGTGGTGGACGTCGCGCTGCCGCGGGACGCGCCGTCGGCGCCGGCACGCCGTGACGTGCTGGTCGTCGACGGCGGGCTCGTCAGCGCGGTCGAGGCGGTCGTGGTCGGTGACGGCGGCGCGCCGGCGCCCACCCGGCAACTCAACGGCTGCCTCGCCGAGACCGTCGTGCTGGCCTTGGAGGGCCGCGCCGAGTGCTGGTCGCTCGGCCGCCGGATCGATGGGGAGGGGGTGCGGCGGATCGGCGCGCTCGCGGCGCGGCACGGCTTCCTGCCGAAGCCGCTCGCCACCTTCGGGCGCGCCCTCGCGGACGACGACATCGCGCGGCTGGGCGTCCACCACAGGCCGCGGCCCCGGCCCGCCCCGCCACAGGACATCACCGAGGCGACCGGACGCCGCTTCCGTGACCATGTCAACCCGCCGATGGCGAGGCTGTTCGCCGCCCATGGCATGGACCGGGTGTTCACACGAGCCGAGGGGTGCGTGCTCACCACCGCCGACGGGGTCGAGTATCTGGACTTCGTCGCCGGCTACGGCGCTCTCGGCCTGGGTCACAACCATCCGGACGTGGTCGCCCGGCTGCGCGGCTTCCTGGATCTGGGCGCGCCCACCTTCGCCCAGTACATCTCCATGCCGGTGCAGACGGCCGAGCTGGCGGAGCGGCTCAGCGCGGTGTCACCGGGCGGGCTGGAACGTGTCTTCTTCAGCAACTCCGGTACGGAGGCGGTCGAAGCCGCGCTGAAGGTCGCCCGCGCGGCCACCGGCCGCACCCGGCTGGTCCATGCCGACAACAGCTACCACGGCAAGACACTGGGCGCCCTGTCCGTCACCGGCCGGGACTCGCACCGCACTCCGTTCGCCCCCCTGCTGGGCGATGTCGTGGGTGTGCCGTACGGGGACGCCGACGCTCTCGCGGATGTCATCGAGGGTGCCGCGGCCTTCATCGTCGAACCGGTACAGGGCGAGGGCGGAGTCGTGCTGCCGCCACCGGGCTATCTGCTGGAGGCACAGCGTCTGTGCGCCCGCGCCGGGGCCGTCTTCGTCCTCGACGAGATCCAGACGGGCCTGGGCCGGACCGGCGCCCTGTTCGCCGCCGAGCACGACGGCCTGCGGCCGGACGTCGTCTGCCTGGCGAAGTCGCTCTCCGGCGGACTCGTTCCGATCGCCGCCACCCTGGTCAGGGCCGGTCTCTGGGACGACGCCTACGGCAGCAGTGACCGTGCCATGCTCCACTCGTCCACCTTCGGCGGCGGCAACCTCGCGGCTGCCACGGCCCTCGCCACGCTGGATGTCCTGGCGGCGGAGAAGCTGCCCGAGCGGGCCCGCGACATCGGGACGTATCTGCGTACCTCCCTGCGCGCGGTCTGCGAACCGTACGGATTCATCCGCGAGGTGCGTGGCATCGGCCTGATGAACGCCATCGAGATCGACGGCGACTTCTCCGGCGCCGCAGGCGCGATGGCCGACGAGATCCTCACCCGGCTGCCCGGTGATCTGCACACCCTCGTCGACTGGCTGCCCGACGACGTACGCACGGCGATGAGCCGGGTGGGCAGGGCCCTGGAGGTCTCGCTGGGCGACGCGATGTGCCTGCGCTTCGTCGGACAGCTCGCTCGTGATCACCGGATACTCACATTCCTCACGGCGAACCACAACAGGGTGCTGCGTATCCAGCCCCCACTGACACTGACCACCGAACAGGCCGACCGGTTCGTCATGGCGGTCGGTGCGGTCTGCCACGACCTCGCCCTGCACGCGGATGTCATCGGCATCCGGCCGGCGGGCACCCCGAACCTCGACGAAGGATGATCACGGTGAACACAGGAGTCACAGCTGCCGGCGCGATCCTGGAGCGGCTGACAGCACTGCTGGAGGAGAAGCTCGGCCTTCTCCCCGAAGAGATAAGCCCGGAGGCGAAGTTCAAGGAGGACCTCGGCCTCGACTCCCTCGACATGGTGGAACTGCTCACGATCGTGGAGGCCGAGACCGGTGCGCCCGTCGAGGACGAGACGGCCCTCGCGATGACCACGATCGGCGATGTCATCGACTACCTCTCCGCATCCGGGACCGGAGAGGGGGCGTGAGCGGGCGGCATGTGGTCGTCACCGGCCTCGGGCCGGTCACACCCATCGGCGTCGGCCGGCACGAGTTCTGGCAGGCCCAGCTCAAAGGGGTCAGCGGTATCCGCCCCATCACCCGGTTCGACGCGACCGGACTCCCCGTACGCATCGCCGGAGAGGTGGACCTCCCCGGTGCTCTCGCCCCGAGCCGGCGCGAGGAACTGTCCACCGACCGGTGCACCCAACTCGCGCTCGCGGCGGCCGGGCTCGCCCTCCAGGACGCCTCGCTGGACCTCTCGGACGAGGACCGGGACCGTGTGGGCGTGGTGCTGGGGACGGGCGCGGGCGGAGTGGGCAGCTGGGAGACCAACGCCCACCTGCTGGAGACGGCGGGACCGAACAGGATCGGGGCGCGGTCCGTGGTCATGTCGATGTCCAACAGCGCCGCCTCCCATATCGCCCTCGCGCACGGCATCACCGGCCCCAGTACCTCCGTGGGGACGGCCTGCGCGTCCGGTGGCGAGGCTCTGATCGGTGCCCACCAGATGATCGTCTCCGGCGAGGCCGATGTGGTCCTGGCCGGTGGCGCCGAAGCACCGGTCACCCGTCTGCTGGTCGCCGGATTCGCCAGGACGAAGGCGCTGTCCACGCTCAACGAGGAGCCCGAGCGCGCCAGTCGTCCGTTCAGCGCCGACCGGGCCGGCTTCGTGCTCGCGGAGGGAGCGGCGGTGCTGGTCCTCGAATCGGAGGAGCACGCGCGTGCCCGGGGAGCCGATGTGCTCGCCACCCTGAGCGGCTACGGGCGTTCGTCCGACGCCTACCATGTGACCAGCCCGCACCCGGAGGGGGTGGGGGCCGCGCGCGCGATGCGCCGGGCCCTGCGCTCGGCCGGCTGGTCGGGCTCCGGAATCTCGTATGTCAACGCGCACGGCACGGGGACGCGGTACAACGACGCGTCGGAGGCGAAGGCGCTGCGTACCGTCCTGGGAGAGGCCGCCGGACGGATACCGGTCTCCGCGACCAAGTCGATGACCGGCCACAGCCTGGGAGCGGCCGGCGCCGTGGAGGCGGTGGTGTGTGTGGAGGCGCTGCTGCACGGACTCGTACCACCGACGGTCAACCTGGATGTGGTGGACCCCGGACTCGGACTGGACGTGGTGGGCGCGGAACCGAGAGCGGCTCGGCTCACCACCGCCCTCTCCAACTCCTTCGCCTTCGGAGGGCACAACGTGGTCCTCGCCTTCGGGGCCGGGAGGACCTGACGTCCCACGCGTCGCGGCCGGTGCCCGAGTCCCGTCGCCGGGACGTCGCGGTACCGAGCTCCGCCCCTTCGGCCTGCGGTTCTACGGTCGTCCCTGCCCGCGGGACCCGTCTCGCCGTCCGAGCAACCTGGGAGAAGACGCGCGTCGGACCGCTCTGCGACACTCACCGAACCGGGGGCGGAAGCGAAGCCCTCACCGGCCATGGCCAGGAATGGCTCCTCTCCTTGTGAGCGGCCTCGCCGCCCGAGCGCATACGGCACATGCCCACCGGCCCCACGCGAGGCGGTGATTCCTGGGTGGACCGGACCACCGCACTCTTCGGAAGGACATGACATGCACGACACGCACAGCACAGCACGTCCCGTCTGGGACCGGCTTGAGGACCTGGACGAGCTGAAGGTCTGGGATGAGCTCACCGTCTGGGACCTGATCCAGGTCTGGGACGCGCACGACGTCAGTGGCACGGCCGAGGTGTGGGACCGGGCCACCGTCTGAAGCCCCGTGGCCCAGGTCTGATCCCCCTCCGTGTGACGAACGGGATCTAGGGCGTGTCTTCAAAGTCCCGCCTGCCCGGCGACGCCCGGCACGCACGCTCGCCGCGTTGTCGGATCACCCCAGTACGTCCAGTACTGGGGAGACCCTCC